>JAGCBF010000308.1 GCA_017652285.1 Atopobiaceae bacterium | reverse complement strand
GGCCCTTCCTACATGCGGATGCAGCGAACCACGGCGCACGTGCCGTCGACGTTAAACGTAAACAGCGTAAGGTCCCAGTCGTGCAGGATCTTGGTGATGTCGTCTAGGTCGTCGGTCTCCACGTTGCTCACCAAATACTGGTGAATCGTGCCATCCACCGCCATAAGGCGCACCTCGTCGCGAATGCCCAGCGTGCTTATGCGGCCAAAGTGGCTGGCGTAGCCTTCGCCGCCAATGATAAGGTCGTTGGTCTCGTAGCTGCCCTCGTAGCGACACGGACTCACGCGCAGCTGCTCGTCGGAATAATAGCCCGCAACCGGCAGTTCCACATCCAACGTGGGGAACACGATCGTGCCCAGGTATTCGGTGCCGTCGACGATTTCGGCTGGCATGGCGCCCTTGTCGTCGTTAGGGCCTTGCGCCGCATGGTCTATGCTGGGCGTGGGTTCGCGCCGAGCCAGCTCCGCCAGCACGGCATCGCTTCGCTGCGCCGCGCGCAGGCTACCCAGCGTACCCGTGGCAAGGAGCGCGGCCGCCGTTACGACCAACAGCAACCCGGCAAGGGAAAGCAGCCATCCCCTTAGGCCCCAGCGCGCAGGTTTGCCTTGCTTAGCCATGCATTACGCCTCGCGATGCCCGCGATTGCGCAGCGCCGCGCCTGCGACCGCAACGGCCAGGCCCGCCACGCCAACGACCGCCACCACGCCAACAGACAACAGCGCGTCGCCAGTTTGGGGAACGTGCCCGCCCACCGTGGTCGACCCGCTTTGCGACGTTGGTGTCCGGCTGCCCACGATCGTGCTGCCCGAAACCCTGGTTACGTTGTCGCCGTCCACGGTCGTGGTCGAGGGGTTGGTGGGCGTCGAGCCGTCTTCGCCTGGAACGGTGGAGGTGTCGGGGTTGCCGGGCTCGTCGGTGGGGTTGGTCGGGTTTTGCGGATTGTCCGGATCGTCGGGGTTATCGGGGTTGCCGGGGTTGTCGGGGTCGTCCGAATCGCCTGGGTTGTCGGGGTTCTCTGGGTCATCCGGATTGTCGGGATTCTCGGGGTCGATGGGCTCTTCTGGGTTCCAATCCTCTTCCCCGGGGTGAATCGGATCGGTCGTGCCGTTGCCCGGCTTGGGATACGCCACCACGTCCATCTGCCCCTCAAAAGGCACCGACATCAAAAACGGGTTCATCGTGAGCCGGTCCTGCGAAAGCTTTGTTTGGCGCACCAAATACAAGCCCATGTCAAGCTCCGCAAAGCGAACAACGGAATCAGACGTGACGGCACAGCTGATGATGGGGTCGATGTCGTTGGTTATGGCGTAGCGCACCAGCCTGTTGGTAATCGGCTCGTTTTGCTCGTCAAGCTCCTCCTGCGTAAGGTCCGCAATGTCCGCCGCCGCACTGGCTCCCGCAAACTGCCCGCCCGACACGTCGTAACGCGGGCCATCGCCCGACCAGTCGATCGTCGCCACCCTATACAGCGAAATGATGCCGCTCTTTAGCGCCACGTCGTTATTGCGATTCTTCAGCGTAAGCGTGATCGACCCCATGCCGCCTTGGTCTGCCCATGCCGCACGCGAAGGCAAGGCAAAAGACAAGCACGTGGTTGCAAGCAGCGCCACGAGCAGCACTAACAGGTACCTGACCCGTACTCGCGTATGCATGGCTACTCTCCTTTGCCCAACGTGTCGTCGTGCTGGTCGCCGTCGAGGTGGTCCTCTGGCAGTACCTTGCTCTGTCGGTCGGACCGGCGCTCGCGGAATTC
The DNA here is from genome assembly GCA_017652285.1 of Atopobiaceae bacterium. Lineage (GTDB taxonomy): Bacteria > Actinomycetota > Coriobacteriia > Coriobacteriales > Atopobiaceae > RUG440. The sequence continues at coordinate 2,332 of JAGCBF010000308.1, read as the reverse complement.
CTTGGTGGTCGCCTCCTTTGCCCGGCGGCGACTGACGCGGCGTCCTGTAGAGAGGATAACCCATATCAGCATCGATACCAATATAGGAATAGCAAGAAACACGGCAACGAGATATGGCTTTATCTGCACGGCGTCCGCCATGACTCTGATGGTGCCGGGCAGGTTGTCTATGCGGTGGCCGCGCACGAGCAGGCGGTGCGAGTTGATGCCGTACGGCGTGCAGGTAATGAGCGTGAGAAAGTCCTTTTTGGGCGCGATGGCCAGGTCGTTGAGCTCGTTGGGCAGCACGATGCGCACCTGGTCGACCTCGTAGGTAAGCACGCGGTCCAAAATGGTGACGGTAAAGACGTCGCCCTTGTCGAGCGAGTCGATGTCGGTAAACAGGCGTGCGCTGGGCAGGCCGCGATGGCCCGACACGCTACAGTGGCTGCTTGGCCCGCCCACGGGCAGGCTCGTGCCGGCGATGTGACCGATCGCCACCTGCAGCACCGCGTCGCGCGTACCGTGGTAAACGGGCAGTTCGACGTTGATTTTTGGGATCTCGATGTAGCCCATCATGCCGGTGCCCGTCACGTCGAGCAGGGAATTGTACGTCTTCATTTGGGCGTCGCTCATGCTCCAGATAATGCCGGATTTGGCGAGCTGAGCGTTGTACTCCTCGGCGGCGGCCCAGATGTCGTCGTACTGGTTGGGATCCATTTCTGCCACGGCCTGGTCGTAGCTGGCGATGGCGTAGCTTTGGTGCATGCTGTTCCACCAGTCCGAAAAGGTGGGGTAACCCAGCAAGGCGATGCCGGCCAACGCCATGGCAACTATCACTATATTTAATAGCTTGTCTCCGAGGCGCTTCATGACAAAAAGACACTTCCTGGTTGCATCGGCATCGTCGCGTCTGCGCACGCGTGGTTTGTACATACACATTTAATTAATTATCAGGTAGTTCGCAAGAGTTCAATTGGTCATTCGGCCCGCGGTCGCTTGCAGGCGGACGAACAGTTGCGCGCTTGCGTACGCGGCTGGGCGCTGCCTAGCGCCTTTGTCGTACGACGACCACGGCGACGACCGCGCCGACAAGGGCGACAAGGACCGCCGCGATGCCAGGGAATGCCCCAGCCGTCGCGGGGTTGCCTTCGGACTCGTTGGCCACGTGGACGCCGCCGCCCGCCGCGGCACTCCACGAGAGCACGTCCGTTTGCGCTATGCCGCCTGCGTCCTGCGAGGTTACCGTAATGTCACCCACGGCGTTGGAGTGGCGCGACCCCGGGTTGTTGTTTTCCACGATGTCCGTGTTTAGGTAGGCCTCGTCGTGAATCGTCACCACCACGGGGTGCGCAAGGTTTTGGCAGCCGTCCGGGGGCTCGCTTTGCACCAGCACGTACGTGCCCGCCTCGATGCCCCTCACGTTAAGCGGCGCTTTGCCGCTGGCACGCAGGCTCGTGACGGTGGCGTCGCCCGCGTCGCGTCGCGTGGTCGTGGCAAAGGCGTAGGTCGCGTCCGACTCCGTCGTCACAAAGGTAATCGGGTCGTTGGGATCGTAGCAAAAGGTCTTTTGACGGCCGTCCTCGCGCACTTCGTAGCGCACGACATCTCGGCCGTCGCACTCGTCCTCGTCCAGCGCGCGATACAGGCTGTACGTGGCACTGGCCTGGGACACGGCGTCGGGCTGGGGTTCGGCGTCGGCCTGGGGTTCGGCGGCGGGTTGGGGTTCGGCGTCGGGTTGGGGCGCGGGGTCGGGCTGGGGTGACACGACGGTCGAGACGTCAAACTGGTACGTGGCGACCTCGGCGCGCGCCCACGTGGTGTGCGACCCGTCGCCGTAGGCCAGCACCACGCTGTTGGTGTTGCGGTTGTTGCCATCCGTCTTCGTGTGCGTTTGCACGGGAAGCGCCTTGCCCGTACCGCTCGCCGAGTCGCGCACGGTTGACAAGTCCTTTGCCTTGGCCACCTGACTTGCGGTTTTGTCGGATCCAAAGACCACGGCGCCCTCGTCCACCCGCGCCCAGTACGTTACCACGATTCGGTCCCAGTCCGTGACGTCCACGGTCCCTACCGCCTGCGCGTCGCCCGATGCGCCCGATGCGTACGCAAAGGTCATCTTTTGGGTCGTGCCCTTGTCTTGTTGCGCGTCGATAAGCTCCAGCTCAAAGTCGCAGCCGTCGGTTGGCGGGGCCGCTGCGTCGGATTTGCCGGCGGCCTCGCCCTTGTCGGCTGCCTCGCCCTTGTCGGCGGCATAGCCCTTGTCGGTGGCCTCGCCCTTGTCGGTGGCCTCGCGCGCCGGCGTCCGCACCACCCAGTTGGTCTTGTCGCCCACCACGCGCGGAATCTCGTAGGT
>JAGCBF010000307.1 GCA_017652285.1 Atopobiaceae bacterium | reverse complement strand
ATAAGGTCTTCCGCATATAATTTACTATTGATGGCAAAGTTCTTCCAGACGCAATTCGTCGTAATTCCGCACGCCCTTGTCGACAAACGCCGTGCCAGGCACCTCGCGCAGGATCTGCTCGTATATGGCACGCACCGGGCCATCGTCGGCAAAGTTTTGGGTAAACACCATGCGAATGGTCCCGCGGTACTCGCACGCCTCGATGGAGAACGGAAGGGTGTAGGCGCTCACGCTGGTGCGCACCTCGTCCACAAAGGGCTCGACCTCCGCCGGGAGGCTCACCATGCCCGGATAGGATATGGCGTAGGTGTATATGGCGTTGCTGTTTTGTATGACCGACTCCTCGATGCTGGCGGTGATGGCCTCCACGGAATAGGGCGTGGCCTCGCCGTCGGCAACGTCGGCCATGTTGTGGGCGATCTCGGTGGCGATGTTTTCGGGCAAGGTCTGCAGGTCCAGGGCACCGCGCAGCACCATGGCACGCTTGGACAGCTCGTAGCGGTCGAGCCTGGCGACGTAGGGCACCGAGAAGTGCGTAGCCGCGTTGCCGCCCGACTCCAGCCCAAACACGCGCCGCGTGTCGATGGACGTATATGCGACGATGGTCTTGTTTCCCACGTCGAACGTCCGATGCAGGGCGCGGCCGATAAGCGCCTGCAAGGTGGGCACCACGGAGCTGTCGCTGCGCTTGGAAAGGCACAGGAGCGGCGCGAGGGGCACGTCGATCTCCAGCATGCGCTGCACGGTGCCCGTGCGCGGGTAGCGCTCCACCGGCATGCTAAACACCTCGTGTTGCTTGGGGTCGAACTTGCCCAGCGGCGGCACGCCCTCCATGCGCTCCAAGATGCGCTCGAAGGTGGGCTGGGTGCCAAAGCTGTCCGGAGCAGGCAGCTCGCCGTCGCAAAGCCCAAGCTCTATGGCATAGCATCGCAGCAACGTGCCCATAAACGCCAAGCCGCCACGGCCATCCGCGACGCTGTGGAAGTAGCGCAGCGCGACGCGCCTCCCCTGCCAGGCAACATAGAAGAGGTAGCCCAAGGTGTCCGCGGTCCCCATGCGTCGCGTCGAGCCGTCATCTGCGAAGAGGGGGACGTCGCCCGCGCCCAAAAGCTCGTGGTGCGGACGCCCGCCCACGATGACGGCATGGCTGCGAAAGTTGGTGTGCACACGCATTGCCGTCTGGAGCGCCCGCCTGAGCGCCGGCCCGTCCACGTCATGCGAAAGGACGACCTCCCACTCGACGATAGGCGCCCGTCCTCCGGGAGCCACCCAATAGTAGTAATACTTATCCGCTAGGTACGGTTTTATCATGCTACCGCCATCCAATCTCGTCTGCTCCGATGTGCCGACTATGACTGTACAGCAGATTGTCCGACAGACGTCATAAAACTTCGCGCGATAAGGGCGTCACGCCTCGAGCTGCCCTTGGCTAGCCGAGCTTTCCCAAAAACGACGCGACGGCCTCGCGGTACTCGTCAGGCGCCACCAGCACGGACTCCGCATGGTCGGCCCCCGCTACGTAGACAAGCTCGCGGATTCCCGACGTCCGGTCGTACAGGTCGCGCGCGCTCTGCGACGGAACCGTGGCATCCGCGTCTCCCTGGACGAAGAGGATCGGCACCGTGTTGCCATCCAACGCCTCGATCGGACGCATGTCGTTCAAGGTATAGCCGTAAAGAACGCGGATGCCAAGGTCGGCAAGGGGTACAAGAAGCCCCGGCGCGTGCATTGCCTTGATCTTTTGTCGCAGCACGCCCTCCACGTCCGCAAACGCGCAGTCCGAAACGGCAAAGTCGACCCGTGGGTCGTACGACAGCGCCTCTATGGTGGTGGAGGCGCCCAGCGATTCTCCGTGAAGCCCCAGCTGGCTGAGCTGAGGGTAGCGCGCACGCGTGTCCTTTACCAGCTCCGCGAGGTCCTTGCCCTCAAGGATGCCGTACGTGCAAAACGTGGGTTCGTCCTCGCCGTGCCCGCGCATGTCGTAGAGGATGCAGTTGTAGCCCAGCCCAAAAAACATCTGCACGTACTTGAGCGAGCCTATGTGGTTGTCGGTGTTGCCGTGCGTAAGGATGACGTAGCGATCCGAGGGGCTTGGGTTTGGGAGCAACTGCACGTGCAGCTGGTAGCCGTCGTGACCGGGCACAAGATAATCCGTCTTCTCTAAGTCCTCGTAAAAGCTCGTGTCATAGCGCGCCGACTGCCACTCCCAAGCCTCTTCCAGAGTCGGTCGCTTTCCGTTCATAACGAAGTGTGCCAGTGCCAACGAAAGCGCGCAGACCAACGCGACCACAATCGCCATTGCCACAACGACCATCTTCGTTTTCCTCCAGCCCCGCGAGCTCATCTTGCCACCTCACGCCTCGACGATGCGGCAGGCGTGCTCCTTGGTCTTCGCGTCGTATGACACGCCCACGAGCAAAAGCGGCCCACCCCAGTCGCGCAGCACGGCGGGGTAGTCGCGGTCCAGGATCTGCGCAATGGCGGAGCCGGGCTTCCTGTCCCACTTGAGCTCCACGACAAGGGCCGGAGCCGGGTCACCACGCTTCGGCAGGTACACCACATCCGCGAGGCCGCGCCCCGAGGGCAGCTCCTGCACCTCGACGTAGTGGTCTGCGGCCGAGATGAAGGCCGAGCGCACCACCGCGCGCAAGGCTTGTTCGTCGTTGTAGAACGCAGGCGCACATCCGTGGTCGTGCGCGGCGGAGATCCCCGACGCCACGGCCTCCTCGTCCATGTCCCACGTGGCGCGCAGCAGCGCGTCGCTCTCGCGTACGATTCGGGCGACCTCGGCGTGTTGGCTCTCCGACAACGCGTCGGAGAGCTCCGCGCGCACCTCCTCGTTGGGCACACGGGCGGTCCCGGCGGTGCCCTGCTCGGCGCGGAAGGCCAGGTAGCCCAAGTGGCACAGCAGCGTCAGCGCGTCGTCGGCGCTCGACACGTCGTGCATGTCGTTGTTGAACTTCCCTGCGCGCACGGGAACATCGGCACCGCCGAGCGCCTGCACAACAGCCTGTTGGAGGCCGTCGTAGTTCATGTCTATGTAGAGGCGCAGGCTCTCGAAGGCCTCTGAGTCAATCCAGTATGGCCCCACGCGGCCGTTCTCGCACGCGCTCATAACCGAGAAAGGCGCATAGCAGCGAATCTTGACATGCTCGCCCGTTGACGGATCTACCCAAGGTAGCTCGTAGCCGTCGTACCAGCGGCGCAGCTCGGCCACGTCCATGCCGTGGCGCGCAGCGAGCGCCTCCACCTCGCCCTGCGTGAAGCCTACGTACGGGGCGTAGGCGTACGGCCGTAGGAACGTATACTCGCGAAAGTCACTGAGCGCCGACTGGGTACCGTAGCGTACGATGGGAAGTATCCCCGTCATGTATGCAACGGCCACCGCCTTCGCGGTGAAGGTGAAGTTCTTGAAGAGCAGACGAAGAAAGTAGACCCAGTCCTCCTGTGACTCCCTGCCGCGCCTCTCCCGCAGAGGCGCGTCCCACTCGTCTATAACGAAGACGAAGCGACGTCCCGTGGCGTCGACCACGTCGGTGAGGGCACCAGTAAGGACGTCGGGGCGACCCGCGCGCTTCTCGCCCACACCGGGGAGCAGCTCCTCCAAGTCGGTGAGGATGGCCGCCGACACGGCTCCCGCCACGTCCGGCGCGCCACGGAAGCCCGTCATGTCCAGCCGCACGACGTTGTAGGCGTTGAGGTGGCGCTCGAAGGATGGGTCGCGCGAGACCTCCAGCCCATTGAAGAGCGCCCGCGAGTCCGCGCCGCACGTGTAGTAGGCCACCAGAGACTCGGCGGCAAAGGTCTTGCCGAACCGGCGCGGCCGCGTGACGCACACGAGCTTACGCGGCGTGCCGACCACGTTGTTGACCAGCCCGATTATGCCGGTCTTGTCAACGTACTCGCCCGAGACTATCCCGGCGAACCCCTCGTTGCCCGGGTTCACGTACATGCCCATGGCCACCCCTTTCGCGCCGCGACTGTTTCAACATGATACCACCCTCGTACCACACCCATCGGCGTGCGAGGACGTCGCCTAAGTTGCTGAAAGGCGCCTAGCGCAGTCGTCCTCATTCGGCCACTTGCGCGCACCGTCGAACGGCCGGATGGCCGATTGGGGCCTAGCCCCAATCGGCCAATCGTCTGAGCCGTAATCGCGGGGCGCACTCTTTGTTTGCATTCCAGCACGTAGACTGTGCGCTTTCTGGACAACTGTTGCAAAAGTTGTACCATACAGGCTTATTGTTACTGAAACCAAACGATGGAGAATACCATGGAGATGCACAGGAGGCTCATCGCCTACGCGACCGCCAACGGGTGGTCGTCCACCCCGCACGTCGGCTACACCTACGAACCGGACGTGACCGACCTCATGGAGGTATACGAGTCGATGCGCGAGGGCTTCGCGACCGAGCACGGCCACCGGCTCACCGTCAACGTCCTCATGCTCAAGGTGCTGGCCGAGGGCATAAAGCTCGCGCCAAGGATGAACGCGGCCCTCGACCTGCCCCGCGACATCGACCCCACCAACTACGACGGCACGCTCACGCCACACGAGTCCATTAACGTGGCCGCGCCCTGGCATCTGCCTAACGGGGCGACGCTCTCGCTCAACATGCGCGACTGCGGCAACAAGAGCCTAGCCGAGCTTGCCGCGGCAGCGGCCGACCTGCAGGCCCGTGCCGAGGCCACCGACTTCGACAGCCTCTACAAGCGCATGATCGACGCGACGCTCACCGGACGGGTGGTCGACATCGAGGGGCAGCTCAACCCGCAGGACATGCTCGACGGGACCATCACCGTCTCCAACATCGGGTCGATCTGCAAGGCGCCCGGCTCGTTCAATCTTATCGACGTCATAGCGCCGCAGACCACCGCAATCGGCATCTCGGCAGTCCAGCGTATGCCGCGCGTGTGCGTGGTAGACGGCGAGGAGCGAATCCTCCCGCGCAGCGTCATGCCCATCTGCATCGCCTTTGACCATCGCGCCATGGGCTTCTACGACATCGTGCCCTTCATCGACCGGTTGGAGCAGATCTTCGCCGAGCCGGAAGTCATACGCACGTGGTAGCGGTTCCATGAGGCCCGCCCGCGGGCCCGCCGCTTTTGGGGTGAGCTGCGTTTTGGCCGATTGGGGCTAGGCCCCTTTCGGCCATTTTTTCCGCCGCTGACCGCAAGCGGCCAACCCCACGCGGCCGACCCGGGCCGGCCCACCTCAATCGGCCAACCCCACGCGGCCACTCAGCTCCAGCAGGAGACACTATCGCGGAGGCGTGTGTATGGGAGGACGGCCGCCCGCCACACCGCTTACGTCCTCTTTTGTCAGGCTCTGTCGTGCGGCCGGCTTGAGCTCCTTTGCCTCTTCCGGCTGGTCTTTGCGGTCTTCCGGTCGGCTTTTCTTGTCCATCGTTTGTCCCTTCAATCCAGCACTGCCGTCTGTCGCCCGTATCGGCACAAACATGCTCTCATATATCATAAATACTATATCGCACGTCGACCGACACGGGGCGCCCGCCTACATGAGCTTGGTCTCCTCCATCTTTTCCTCTATCCACTCGTTGGCGCGGACGAACGGCTTGCGCAGCACGAGCCCCAGCAGTAGCGCCGGAATGAGAAACGCCGCGAGTATCCCCATCTCCATGGCCCAGTCGTTGTCGTACACGCCAAACATGGCGGCGCGGAAGGCGTTTTCGGAGTGTACGAACGGCAGGAACGGATAGGCCTTTTGGAAGAGCGGCGGCAGCATTTGCACGGGGAAGGTACCGCCAGACCCCGCCACCTGCAGCACCATGATAAACACGGCGATCGCCTTGCCCACGTCGCCAAACGAGGTCGCCAGCGAGTAGATGATGTTGATGAACACCGTGGACGCGAGCCAGCCGGTAAGCAGGAAGAGCAGCGGGTTCTCGCACTGGACGCGCAGGAAGAACAGGTCGCCCAACAGCAGGATGGTTGCCTGGCAGGCACCGACGAGCAGGAAGAACGCCAGGCGGCCCAAATAGGCATGGCGCGGCGCGGCGCCCACCTCTTCTTCCGTCTTCTTGGATATGCCCACGTAGATGATAAGGCCCATGAGCGTGCCACCCACCCACAGCGCCATGGTCGTGTAGAACGGCGTCATGGCAGACCCGTTGTTCTCTACCGGGAAGAACGCCTCGCGGTCAAGCTCCACGGGGGCAGAAAGGAAGCTTGCCAGCGAGGACGCATCCCCGCCCATGATGCTGCGCACGAGGTCCATGTCTCCCGACGAAAGCGCCGAGGACAGCTTGTCGCGCAGGCCCGTCACCTTCTCTACCACCTTGTCGAGCTTGGCCGACGCGGCGTCAAGCGCCTCCTCAAGACTCTGGAGGTCGCCGTCCGCCTCCGCAATGGCGGTCGAGACCTTCTCCGACTCCGCTCGCAGGGAGTCGGCAACCTCCGTCGACTTGACGGCAGCCGCATCGATCTTGTTCGCCAGATCGTCCAGCGAGCCGCTCAGGCTGCCGTCGTAGCTCGCGCGCGCGGACTCTATGGCCGCCTGGGCGCTCTCCGCGAGGCCCTGCAACTCCGAGCGACTTGTCTGTGCGTTTGTCTTGGTGGTCTGCACGTCGGATATGGTGCGGTCCACCGAGTCTATGAGCTCGTTGAGGTAGTCGGTGCCGTTGTCCACGCGAGCAAGCAGCTCGGAGATGTCGGTCTCCACGTGCACGGCCGCCGATATGCTGCGGAAGCTCTCCTCGCGCGACACGAGTTCGCCATTGAGGCCCTCCAGCTTGGTGCGAAACTCCACCAGCTCGTCCCGGCGCGTCTTTGCCACGTCGTTGACCCTTTGCAGCGCGCTCGTCAGCTCGTCGGTCTTGTCTCCTGCCAGCGCAAAGGCCTCGTCGAGCGCAGCCCGTACGTCGTCGACGGAGCTCTTGCCCGCGTCGATGGCGGAATTCGCCGCATCCTTCGCGCGGGCGGCGACCTCATCGAGCGTCCGCACGCCGTTGGCCGCATCCGACAAGGACCCGGCGACGTCGAGCGACGCGGAGTCGCTGCCCAGCACGGGCGTCGCCGAGCGCATGACGCCGCGTATCGAGGCGATCACGTTTTTGTAGGCCGTGATGTCGGACGCGGTCCGTTCAAGCGCGGTAAGGGCGCTGCCAAGAGCACCGTTAAGGTTGCTCCCCAACGCGGCCATGTCGTCGTTGTGCACAAGGCCCGACACTTCGTCAAACAGCTCGGTGGCGACCTCGGTGACCGCCTCGGTAAAGCCCTCGTTGACCATGGTCTGCACGGATCCCGACGCCTTGCCCGTTACGATCGAGGCGATGGCGTTGCGCTTTTCGTTTACGTAGTAGTCGAGCTGGGGATGCTCGGGCGTCTTGGTAAGCACGCTCAGCAGGTTGGTCGAGAAGTTCTTGGGGATGACCACCGCCGCATAGTACTCGCCGGAGCGCACGCCGTCCACGGCATCTTCCTCGTCGGTGACGACGTAGCCAATCTTGGTGCTACCCGTAAGCGAGGTGACCACGCGCTCGCCCACGTTTACGTTAAAGGGAACGACGCTGCCCTTCACACCCTCGTCGGAGTTGGCGAGCGCCACCTTGACCTGGCCCGAGTTGCCGTAGGGGTCCCAGCCTCCTGCGATGTTGAACCAAGCGTAGAACGAGGGCATGATGGCCAGGCCCATGATCACGAGCAGCGCGATGGCGTTGCCGCGCAGCTGCCTGAGGTCGTGTGCAAGGATGGCGAATATCTTCCTCATTGCGCATCGCCCCCTTTCGAGGCTTCCTCGTGGCCGACGGGAGCCCGATCTTGCCCGGCAGCGCGGCCCTTCTCGGTCATGCGCTGACGCATGCGGTCGATCACTCCCGAGCGCTGGCGGCTCTGGCGGCGCTCCACGATCTTGTCTATGGACGCGTAGGGCAAGAGCTCGTCGCGCAGGGTGTTGGTAAGGGCTTCGTCCAACTCCTCGGGCGAAAGCTCGGTAAGCGCGCGCTTGCGGACGATTCGGTCGTGGAAATACTCGACCACGATAAGGTACGCGTAGATAATAACGAGCGACACGGCCAGCCCCGCAATGAGCGGCAGCTTGGTGTCAAGCACCAGGGTCAGCGCAAAGAGCACGAGCGGTACGGCAAAGAGCGCCAGCACGCCGCGCGCGACCAGCTTGGGATAGGAGGCCTCGAAGGCCGCACTGCGCTCGTCAAAGATCTCGCGGTATTCGTGCGGGTCGTGTATGGCCTTTACCAGCGTGGCAAGGCGGAAGCGATCGTCTTCCAGGGCCACGGGCTCTATGACCATAAGGTGGTCGGTCTCGCGCAGGCGACGGTCGAACAGCGCGTTGATGTTGACCAAATGGCTGCGCGCGGTGACGCCCACCAAAATGGACGGAATCACGAACGCCAGCAGCATGAGCAGGTTATAGGCCAGGTTGCCGTCGTAGAAGCCCGCGATGGCCTCGCGCATCGCGTTGTTCGAATAGGTAAAGGGCAGCCACGGGCCGATGGCCTGGAAAAACGGCGGCATCATCTCTATGGGATACATGCCGGCCGATCCTGGCACCTGCAAGATGATCAACGTAAAGGCCAGCGCCTTGCCCAGGTGCTTGAACGCCACCGACAGCGCAAAGATCACGTTGATAAAGGTAAACGAGGCCACGATCGCGCTGAGGAAGAACGCCACGGGGTAGTTGCACTGGATGCCCAAGACAAGGTCTCCCGCACAGCATACGATGGCGCACAGCGTGCCGAGCAGCACAAAGAGCATCCAGCGGCCAAAGTAGGCCTGCCACGGACGCACGCGACCCACCTTTTCCTCGTCCACCTCCAGCTTGAACACGGCGACGAGGGCGATGCCACCCACCCACAGCGCAACGCTCGTAAAGAACGGCGCGACGCCGGTGCCGTAGTTTGCCACGGGATACAGCCGGTTCTCGCTTACCGTAACGGGCGCAGACAAGAACTCCTTTACGCCCTCCGGGTTGGTGGCGGCCATGCCCTTTAGGACCGTCCAAGTGTCCGAGGCCCGAATGACCTCCAGCTCCTCCGAAAGCCCGTCGACGGTGTTGGTAAGCTCGCCGAGCGACGTGCGCGTGGACGCGAGCGCGTCGTTGGTCTGCCCCAGCGTGCTGGCAAGCTGCGTGGACACGTCCACCGTTTGCGCCACGACCGGATCGACCAGGCGCATGGCCGCCTCCAGCTGCCTGCCCACCCCAACGAACGAGTCCAGCGCAGCGTTTATCTCTTTGAGGTCGTTGCCCAGGGCATCTGCCTGCTCGATCCGCATCGCACCCGTAGCGTTTTGCACTCTTGTGTCCACGTTTTCCGAGAAGCTCCTCACCTCACCGGCAGCGGCCTCGAGCTTGTTCGCGATGCCCCTGAGCTCGTCGAGCTTGGCGGCCTGCGAGTCGGAGATATTGACAAGGACGTCGAACTCCTCGTTGAACTGCTGGTCTAGGTTCGATTTGACCTCCAGCGCCGCAGGATTGTCCTGTGGGTCGAGTTCGCGCACCACGGTGAGCGACTCCGACACCTTGGAGGTAAGGGCCTCGTTGTCCGTAAGGTCGCGCTCAAGCTCCATGATCGCGGCGTTTACCTGCGACTGCGCATAGCCGATCTCTCCCGCGAGCGACGACACGTCGTAGCTTGCCTGCGACGACATGGCCGATATGGTGGAGGCCCCGTCGCCCAAGGCGTCGGAGACGCCGCCCATAAGGTCGTTTGCGTTGGCGCGCGTCTGGTCAAAGCTGCTGAGCGCGCTGCCGATTTCGTTGCTCGCTTCCGCGCCCTTGCCCTGAAGCTCCTTGAACTTGTTTGCGGCATCCGTAAGCGACGTCTGCGCGTTGGAGAGCTTGTTGGAGATGCCGTCCAGCTTTCCGTCCACGTTGCCGAGGGCCGCACGGGCCTCGCCGAGTGCGGAGGCGATGTTGTCTGCGGCCTTGCCCGCATCGTTGGCAAGCTTGTCGGCGGCGTCGCCGAGCTTTTCGGCTATGGTCTCGCCCGCGACGGCTATGAACTGCTCATCAATGGTGGTCTCCACGGTGGACGCGCCGGCGTCGGTCACCTTTGGGGCGATGGCGTTGACCTTTTCGTTTGCGTAATACTTAAGGTGGGCCTTGTTCGTCTTGCCGTCCAAGACGCCCGTGAGGTTCGACGTGAAGTCCTCGGGTATAACGATTGCGGCATAATACGTGCCTGCCTTGACGTTGTTGAGCGCCTCTTCCTCGGTCGCTGGGAACTGCCAGCCGATCTTGTCGTTTTCGGCGAGCTTCTCTATCATCATGTCGCCCACGCAGATCTTGCCCATGTCGGCGACCTTTACGGGCTTGTCCTCGCTCACGACCGCGACGGGAATGGTGCTCGTGTTCTCGTACGGATCCCAGTTGGAGGCGATGTTGAGCCACGCGTACAGGCACGGCACGACGCACACGCCCAGCGCGACGGCGAGCGCGATGGGATTGTGCAGCAACCTCAACAGGTCACGCTTGAATATGGCAACTGACGTTTTCAAACCAGCTCACTCTTTTCCTTGCTCTAGACGACAAGAGAGACAAAAGCCCCTTTGCCGTTGGCCCCAATGTCGTCGGCTTTTGTCTTCGACCGACCGGATCACGACCCAACCGCGCCGGCAAGCGGGCTGTCGGCGCCAATGACCTCCAGCACGTCGATGGGCGCGTCCGTAGGAACGGCAGCGTCGCGCACGTCGTTGGGTATGGCGACCTCCGCCGGGTCGATCTTTCCGTAGTCGCCAAGCGTCGCAGAGACGTCGATGCCCATCCGTACCTCGACGTTGTTGGTCTCGGCGCTCCGCAGGCTCAGCAGGGCACCCGTGTCCAGTGACCGCACGAGACAGTCCTGGGTAAATCCCACGCGCACCTTGTCCTTGCCGACCGCCTCGATCATTCCCCGCTCGTCCATACCCGCGACTTCGGCGGTGCCAGCCGTCACGTCAAACGTGGTCTCCAACACCTTGGCGGTGGGTACCGTGAGCTCGTAGCTCACCTGCGGGTCGGAATCCTTGGCGATGATGGTGATTTCGGAAGCGGAAAGCAGGTCGACGACGGTTGTTATGTCTATCTTCGACGTCGTGTCGACCGTCCACAGCTTCCACGTGGTCGTTTTTCCGTCGGTCGTTCCTAGGTAGCAGTGCAAGGCGTCGTCGAGCAGCTCGGCGTAAAGCTCCATCTCGTAGTCGCGCGTGTCGAGGGATGACAAGTCCACCCTGATCGTGCCGTGCGCGACGTTGTTTGCAGCACGCACGTCCGCCGTTACGGGAATCGTCGTGCGTACACCCAGGGCGTTGACGCTTAGGTCTACCTGCACCTGCGCGCAAAAGTTGTCGACATCGTCATTTGCGACGTAACGCACCAGGAGCTCCTCCGTGGTGGCCGGTGCGCCAAACGCCGAGCAGCCACAGAGCTCGAGGGCAGTCAAAAGCGCAAGAAAAGCCACTAGTATCCGCTTGATCTGGTTCACGCTTACCTGTCTTTCTTGATGGGGCGTACATACGACCATGCCATGTATTGTTTAACTTCGCAACACATAATAGCATGACGTACGCAAGGCGCGGTTTGCGCAGCTTATTACCATGCGCGGGCCAGCTTGGAGCGCATGCGAAAAAGCACGCCGGGGATAAGCGCAAGGGTTAGCGCTGATAGCATGATCTGAAAAACCGCTGGTAGGGGCGGCGGGACTCGAACCCGCAAGACCGAAGTCGGAGGATTTTAAGTCCCCTGCGTCTGCCAATTTCGCCACGCCCCCATGCGCGGGCACGCATTAGTCTAGCGCAAACTGTCGCCAAGCTCAAATCGTCACGTCACTTGGCCGATTGGCCGATTGGCCGATTGGGGCTAGGCCCCTTTCGGCCCCCCTAGGAACGTTTGACGTCTGGAGCCCAGCCAACGGGGGTCGGCTGGCCCTGCGCCGCGGCAGCCAACGT
>JAGCBF010000306.1 GCA_017652285.1 Atopobiaceae bacterium | reverse complement strand
TTTGCGTCCAAGGCACTGGTCGCCTCGTCCATGACCAGGATGATGGGGTCCTGCGTGAGCACGCGGGCGATCTCCAACCGTTGGCGTTGGCCGCCCGAAAGGTTGCGGCCGCCGCTCACCAGCTTGTGCTGATACCCGCCGGAAAGCTGCATGATGTCTTCGTGGAGCTGGGCGTCGTTTGCCGCCAGGATCATCTCGAAGTCCTTGATGGTGTCGTCCCACATCTTGATGTTGTTTGCGATCGTGTCCTCAAAGAGGATGATGTCTTGGTCCACCACAGCCATCGATGCCGTCATCACGTCTCGGGGCCAGCTGCTGCGGGGCTTGCCGTCAAACAGAATCTCCCCGCTCCAGGGCTGGTAGAGGCCCGACACCAGCTTGGCGATCGTGGATTTTCCGCAGCCGGACGCGCCTACCAGCGCGACCTGCTGGCCGGTCTGGAGGGTCAGCGAGAAGTCCTCGATCAGTGGCGGCTCCAGGCGAGAGTAGCCAAAGGTGACGTGTTTGAGCTCGACGTTGCCCCACAGCTTGTCGATCTCTTCGCCTTGCGTCTCGTGCTCGACGACGTTTTCGTCCTCGGGGTACTCCATCACGTCCTCGACACGCTCCATCTGCGTGCGCATCTCCTGGATGGTCTGGCCGGCGCCGACCAGCGTCATGGCTGGCGACATAAAGGAACCCAGGAAGCCCTGGAACATCATCACCGCGCCGAGGGTGAACTTGCCCTCCATGGTGAGCCAGACGCCGAGGATCAGCACGGCGTAGTTGGCCAACCCGCTCAAGAAGGCCGGAATCACGCCGAGCAGGGAGTCGTTCTTGAGGCTGCGCCCCTTCTGCTTGTTCACGGACGCTTGGTAGCCGGACCACTTCTGAAAGAAGCCGTTCTCGGCGCCGCTGGACTTGATGGTCTCGATCATCGCGATGCCGCTGACCGTCGCGGATTCCAGGTTCCCTACGTCGCGCGTCTGGACGCGGGCGATGTTCATGCGCTTGTTGGATATAACGCGCGACATGCCTATGTTCAAAACCAGCGTCACGAGGCCAATCGCCGTAAGTAGCGGGCTCTGGCGCAGCATCAGCACCAGGTAGAAGACCATCATCGCGGTGTTGAGGACCAAGGGTGCGAAGGTGTTCACCAGCGTCCCCGCCACGGAGGCGTTAAGCGCGGCTCGTGACTGGATGTCGCCGGCAAGGCGCTGGGAGAAGAACTCCATGGGAAGTCGTAGCACCTTCCACATGTAGCTGGTCCTGCCGATGACGGACATCTTTCCGTTTACGCGCAGGGAGTAGATAGCTTGCGCCCAGGCAACCGCCACCTGGGCGACTGCCAGCAAGAGCAACAGTATGACAAAGGAATGCAGCCACGTCGGGTCGTCGCCCGGCAGTATGCGGTCGAGGAACATGCGCGACGTGACGGAGTTGACGATGCCAAACAGATAGCTGATGGCTGTGGTGATCATGACGAAAGCGACCGCCGTACCCGCTCCGGTTAGGCGCTTGCGGGCAAAGTCGATGGTGCTGCGCCGCTTCCCGCTGGGCTCGAAGCTTGCAGATGGCGTCGGGACGATGACGATGCCGGTGAACGACTCGTCGAACTCCTCGTCGGTGACCTTGACCTCGCCGCGTCCCGGATCGTTAAGATAGGCATGCTTTCCACGAAAGCCGTCCAGTACCACGAAGTGATCCATGTTCCAATGGATGATGCAGGGGTATGTCGCCTTTTCTCGAATGCCCTTGGGGGTCATGCGGAAGGCTTCCACGTCAAACCCGTAGTGCTCAGCGGCGAGATAGATGTTCTTTGCCTTGGAGCCGTCGCGGGACACGCCGCAGTCCAAACGCACCTGCTCGAGCGGGACCCACTTGCCGTAGTAGGCCATGACCATGGCTAGGGCCGCGGCACCGCATTCCAGCGCTTCCATCTGCATGACCACGGGTACCTTTGCGACGCCTTTGCTCAGCGGTTGCCTTGTCTTTCTCCTCATCTGCCTCACTCGCTTTGCAGCAGGAAGCTGATGGGATGCGTCTGCTCGGTCACCACGGTCCCGTCGTAGACGCCGTCCGGCAAGTCGACCTTCGCGGTGCCGAAGACCCGTCCGTACTCGTCGAGGTCGGCGCCTCCGATGACATACTCACCAGAAGACACGCGCAGGGGCATTCCCTCCGCAAGCGTTGCCGTGTCCTTTGGGATTACCAGTGCATTCTTCTCTTCTACGTTGACCTTGACCTTGACCACGGTCTCCAGCGTGCCAATGTAGAACCACACAAAGACACCCGCCAAAAAGAGGATGATGCTGGCGAGAAGCACCCAGACTCTTGGGTTTGTCACGCGCAAGTAGTCCGTCAGCTGATCTGGAGAAGAGATTCGATCTTGCATGGTAATGCGAGACACCTTATTATCTTTTTGTGCTTTATTGGCCTGCTCCAAGACAGTCTCCTTCGCGAATGCCTTCCATCTTTTGTCGAACCCTGTCGCTAAGAGCCTCTCGGCATCATATTACGCTGTCTTTAGCCTGCCCACAAGTTTGGAGCCAGGGCGTGCGCGTGGGCTTTGAATCGCAGGCAATCGGTATGGTATCTTGGCGTCGGGAGAAACGCTCGCGAAGGGATGCTGGGTATGACTGCAGAAGAGCTTTGGAATGAGTCGGGGCTGTCCGGCGAGTACGAGGCATGGGCCTTTGGCGGCGCGCCGGACAAGCTGGCCGCGCTGGTGGTGGACGGCACGAAGACGGCTACCTGCTCGTCGCTGGAGATGCTTTCCCTCGAGGGCGAACCCGTCCCGAGGCCTGGCGACTATAGTGTGATCATCGACTCCGCAGGCGAGGCCGTCTGCATAATTCGGACGACGAAGGTCTACATCGAACGGTTCGACCGGGTGGGTGCGGATCACGCGTTTTTGGAGGGCGAGGGCGACCGGTCGTTGGGCTACTGGAGAAGGATCGACATGGAGTACTTCTCTGAGGAGCTGGGTGCCGTGGGCCTCTCGTTTGACGAGAGCTCCGAGCTGGTGTGCGAGGAGTTCGAGCTCGCCTACGCGAATGTGGCCGATTGGGGCTAGGCCCCTTTCGGCCACTTTTCGGCCCGGATGCCTGGCGCCACCGCGATAGCTGCGGCGGGGATGGCCGATTGGGGCAATGGCCGATGGCCGCCTGCGCTAGGCCCCTTTCGG
>JAGCBF010000305.1 GCA_017652285.1 Atopobiaceae bacterium | reverse complement strand
GTTTTTCCTGCAAAAGTCAATCTCGCGAGGGAGGGTTCCCGCCAAAATCAATCTCGCGAGGCCTTTTTCACGCCAAAATCAATCTGGCGAGGGTTTTTCCTGCAAAAGTCAATCTGGCGAGCCTCGCGAAACGCATTTTGCCGGGAATCTGCCTCGCCAAACGCATTTTGCTAGGAATCGCCCCTCACGAAACGCATTTTGTTAGGAATCGCCCCTCGCCAAACGGACTTTCGCGGGAGGCTGGCAGGGAGGGGCCTAGCCCCAAACGGCGCTTGTGTGCGCAGACGTACATCTGGCCGAAAGGGGCCTAGCCCCAATCGGCCACTTTTGGCCCCAATCGGCCACTTTTGCCGGGTGCGAGCGGCGCGAGCCAGAGCCCGCAACCATGAGCTTCGGTGGGGAGCATATTTTGACAAGGGCCGCACATTTTGGGCAGCCTTTGCGTTGTAGTAGGTAGAGGAGGTGATGGGCATGTCAGAGAGCGGAGCCAAAGGCCTGAGTCCGGACCGGGCAAAAGAGATAGCCGAGGAGTGCTACGGCGAGGTGCTGGCGTACTGCAGACGCCATGCGCCCGCAGGGCACGACCCGGCCGACCTCGCGCAAGAGACGTTCCTGCGCTTCGTGCGCGCACAAGGCTACGCCGAGCGCGGCAGGCCCATCGCCTACCTCATGCGGGTAGCAAGGAGCGTCTGCGTGGACGCGGGCCGCAAGCGCAGTCTAAACACGGTGAGCCTCGACTTCGAGGTGGCCGCCGACGAGCGGGACAACCGGGAGATCGAGCTCGATGCCGCCCTGGCGAGGCTCCCGGACGACCTGCGCGAGGCCGTAGAGCTGCGGTACGGCTCGGGACTCGGCGTGGGCGAGGTGGCCCGGGTGCTCGGCATAAGCCGGTTCTCCGCGCGAAGGCGTATCAACGCTGCGCTCAAGGCGCTCGAAAGCCTGTTGGAAGAAGGTGATCTTGATGGGTAAGACCGAACGCGAGAACCTCAAGATGGAGCTGGCGCGACACTACGCCTCTCAACGCGAGGCGGCAAGCTCAAAGACGATAAGCGCGGTCGTCTGCGCGATGGTCGCCGAGGATACGAACGCGCGCACGGCCCGGGCACGCCGCATGGAGCTGTCCGCATTCGTCGCGTCCCAGGTACGCTTCATCCCCACGTGGACGTGGGCGGCGCAGGCTGCGCTCGTCGCGCTGATGTGCGTGTTGGCGCACGCGGTCGGTGACGCGGACTCGACCAAGGTCTTTGTCGGAATCCTCTCGGCAATGTGCGTGCTCGTGG
Organism: Atopobiaceae bacterium; assembly: GCA_017652285.1. Lineage (GTDB taxonomy): Bacteria > Actinomycetota > Coriobacteriia > Coriobacteriales > Atopobiaceae > RUG440. The sequence continues at coordinate 7,204 of JAGCBF010000305.1, read as the reverse complement.
GCGTGCCCACCGTGCATGCGAGCAAGCTGCACCGGGTGGCGGAGCTTGAGTATGCGTGCGCTCACAACGTGGCCGGCGTGATGGTGGCCCGCCTGATCGTGCTGGGGTGCTCGTCGGCGTTGGCGGTTGCCCTCATGGTGGGCATGACGGCGCCAGCCGTCGAGGCCTCCGCCTTCGACGTGGCGCTCTGGGCCTGTCCGCCGTTCTTTATCTCGTGCGCGAGCTCCCTCATGGCGCTGCGCAAGGCGTCCCCGGCCACCGCTCCCATGCTCTGCGTCGCCTTGACGGTCACGTGCTCGGTGGCACTGCTAGCGCTCGCGAACGCGGTGCCGAATCTGTACGCGCACGCTTCGCTTGTCTCTTGGGCATCGGCTGCGACCGCGGCCCTCGTTTGGCTCGCGCGCGAGGTCGCGATGACCGTGCGAGCCGCGAGTGCCGGCCTCGACGCCTTCTCCCCGCATCTGGCAAGGACCAACAACTAGACAAGGAAACACGACATGGAACTCAAGCTAGACCGGCTGACAAAGCAGTTTGGGGCAAAGATCGCCGTGGATCGCGTGTCGGCGACGCTCGAGCCCGGCGTGACGGGCCTGCTTGGCGCCAACGGAGCCGGCAAGACCACCCTCATGCGCATGGTATGCGACGTGTTGCGGCCGACGGGCGGTCAGATCCTGCTCGACGGGCACGACGCGCAAGAGCTTGGCGACGAGTACCGGGCCCTTCTCGGCTACCTGCCGCAAGACTTCGGCTATTATCCGGACTTCTCGGCGCTCGACTTCATGTGCTACATGGCGACGCTCAAGGGCTTCGGCAGCCGTGACGGACGGGCGCGCAGCATGCAGCTCCTGGAAGAGGTGGGCCTCGCCGACGACGCGCGACGCAAGATAAAGACCTTCTCCGGCGGCATGAGACAACGCCTTGGCATCGCCCAGGCCATGATCAATGACCCGGCAATCCTGGTGCTCGACGAGCCGACGGCTGGCCTCGACCCCAAGGAGCGCGTGCGCTTCCGTAACCTCATCGCCAGCTTCGCACAAGACAAGATCGTGATTCTTTCCACGCACATCGTCTCTGACGTGGAGTTCATAGCCAACCGCATCCTTGTGATGCGCCAGGGTTCGTTCGTGCTCGACGGCACACCCAAGCAGGTGGTGGCTCAGGCCGCCGGCAAGGTGTGGGAGTGCCACGTGGACGCGACGCGCGCCGAGGCGATGGCCGCCAGCATGCAGGTGGCAAACGTACGCTACGCGACGGACGGCCACGCGGTCGTGCGCGTGGTGACGGACGACCGCCCGATGGAGGACGCAATCGCCGTCGAGCCGACGTTGGAGGACCTGTACCTGCTCGTGTTTCGCGACGACGGCAGACGTTAGGAGAAAAGCCATGGGAACCCTCATCAAGTTCGAGCTCAAAAAGATCCTGAGCAACCGCGCGGGCATGGTGTCGTGCGCCCTCGTCCTCGCGATGCTCGCGGCACTGACGGTGCTCGACTACACGTCATCCGAAACGCGCGACTTCTTTACCGGCGAGGTCGTCCACGGCGCCGAGGCGCAACGGTCGTCGCAAGCCCTGCAAAAGACACACGCGGGTCAGCTCACCGACGAGCGGGTCGTCGCCGATGCCGCCACGCTCGACCGCGCCAACCAGCTGGGCGATCAGGAGCCTGGGCTCTTCGAGCTGGACAACCAGCAGATCATCGACACGTACGGCCTCGAGTTCTGGCAGCAGACAAGGGCCGTGCAGGAGGACGACTACTACATGGAGGTCGTGGGCACGCTCGACTCGGCGAGCCCCCGCGCAAACAGCCTGAGGGACGGCGCCAAGGCGCGAATCGAGGGCATGCTCGACCACGGCTTCTGGGGCCACTTCGACTACTCGGACGCCGAGAAGGCCTATTGGAGAAGCCACGCGGACGGCATCTCCTGGCCGCTTACATGGGGATACGCGCAGGGCTGGCACGACGTGCTGCAGTGGAAGGGCTTCTCGGGCCTTGCGGTAATCGCCATCTGCATCGCCCTCTCGGGCGTGTTCGCCGGAGAATACCGCGACCGCACGGCGGCCGTCGTGCTGCCCACGCGTCAAGGCAAGCGTGCGCTGCCGATGGCAAAGGTCGCGGCGTCGCTCATCTTTACGACGGCCTACTGGCTCCTGCTCGCCGCCATCGTCATTGGCGCCCGCGTCGTGCTCTACGGCGCCGACGGCTGGGACCTGCCGCTGCAGGTATCGCAGGGACTGGACGTCCCGTACCCGCTTACGATAGGGCAGGCCGTTATCCTGTCGTACGCGCTTGGGTACCTCATGGCGCTCGGCATGTCGGCGTTTGCGCTGCTCATCTCCTCAAAGGTTCGCTCCACCATGCCCGTCGCCGCCATCACCATGGCGTTCGTCTTCATGGGCGTGTTGGGGCTGTTCCTGACGCCGGCCGCAAAGGTCGCGCTGCTTACGCCCTTCACCGGGCTCAGCTACGTGTACGACTACATGGTGTCGTACACCGCCGGTCCCATCGTGGCCGACCTTCCCACGGTGCTGGCGTTCCTGTACGCCGCCATGCTCGTAGCGCTCACGCCGCTGGCGATACGGGCCTTCAGGAAGCACCAGGTAGCATAGGCAAAGTTGGCCGATTGGGGCTAGGCCCCTTTCGGCCATTTTTGTCGGCCGTTTTCGCCCGGTTTTGGCCGATTGGGCCCGCGCCGTTTTCGCCCGGTTTTGGCCGATTGGGGCTAGGCCCCTTTCGGCCATTTTTGCCCAGAGAGCACCTTGCCCACTCGAGGCCACACCCCTTTTCTGGCCGCCAGCAGCCATAGCGCGTCCAAAGAATGAACAGAGCCAGAGAAGGGTACACAACCCATTCCTTGTCGGAGAGCTTTAGTGTAGCAAACAGTTAACTATCGTTAACTAGTGCTAGACCAGGCTGGCATTACCACCGACACGGGCAAATCAGAGCCGTCCCATACGTTCTCACCCAAAGGAGGAGCAATGAAGATCAGCAACGTGTACGGACGCGAGGTGCTGGACTCGCGCGGCAACCCCACGGTCGAAGTCGAAGTGACGCTCGAGGACGGCACCTTTGCCTCCGCGCTCGTGCCGTCTGGCGCATCGACCGGCGACTTCGAGGCCGTTGAGCTGCGCGACGGCGACAAGGCGCGCTACGGCGGCAAGGGCACGCTTACCGCGGTCGGGCACGTGAACAAGGAGATAAGGGACGCCATCGTGGGCCTCGATGCCCACGACCAGCGCCGGATAGACACCACGATGATCGCCGCCGACGGCACCGACAACAAGGGCAACTTTGGTGCCAACGCCATCCTGGGCGCATCGCTTGCCGTCGCACGCGCCGCCGCCGCAAGTGTCCGCCTGCCACTCTACGAGTACTTGGGCGGCGTGGCCGCGCACACCCTGCCCGTGCCCATGATGAACATCATGAACGGCGGCGTGCACGCCACCAACACCGTCGACTTCCAGGAATTCATGATCATGCCGGTTGGCGCACCCACCTTTTCCGAGGCACTGCGCTGGTGCTGCGAGGTCTACGCCACGCTCAAGGCCGAGCTCGCCAAAGCGGGCCTCTCCACGGGCGTGGGCGACGAGGGCGGATTCGCCCCCGACCTCAAGACCAACAAGGACCCGCTCAAGTACATGAGCCAGGCCGTCGTGGACGCCGGATTCGAGCTGGGCCGCGACTTCCGCTTTGCCATGGACCCGGCCGTCAGCGAGCTGTATAACAAAAAGACGGGTCTCTACGAGCTCCAGGGAGAGGGTCTCACGCTCTCCGCGTCCGAGCTCATCGACTACTGGGAGGCACTTGTCGCCGAGTTCCCCATCATCTCCATCGAGGACGCGCTCGACCAGGACGACTGGGCGGGCTGGAAGGAGCTCACCGCGCGCCTGGGCAAGAAGATCCAGCTCGTGGGCGACGACCTCTTTGTGACCAACACCAAGCGCCTGGCCAAGGGCATCGAGAACGGCTCCGCGAACGCAGTCCTTATCAAGGTCAATCAAATCGGGTCGCTCACCGAGACGCTCGACGCCATCGAGATGGCCAAGCGCGCGGGCTACACCGCCGTCGTGAGCCATCGCTCCGGCGAGACCGAGGACTCCACCATCGCCGACCTGGCCGTCGCTACCAACGTCGGGCAAATTAAGACGGGCGCGCCCTGCCGCACGGACCGCATCGCCAAGTACAACCAGCTCCTGCGCATCGAGGATCGCTTGGGCAGCGACGCCGTGTACGGTGGCCTCGCCGCGTTCTACAACCTGCGCTGATGCCGTGCGCCTTGGCCATTTGCCTGCCCGTCCGGCCATTTGGGGTTGCCCGTCTGGCCCGTTGGGGCCGCCTGGCCAGTTGGGACTGCCCGCCTGGCCAGTTGGGGCCGCCCGTCTGGCCAGTTGGGGCCGCCTGGCCCGTTGGGGCCGCCTGGCCGATTGGCCAAAAGTGGCCGAAAGGGGCCTAGCCCCAATCGGCCATTTCCCGAAAGTGGCCGAAAGGGGCCTAGCCCCAATCGGCCATTTGTGACGGAGAAGAGCCTGGCGGCATATGGTAACATGTTGATCGTCGGAGAAACGATTCTCCGCATAAGACCTTTAAGGGGATGTCTTTTTGGACCTTGTCCTGTAGCTTTGGCAGCCTGGCTGCCGCCTAGCCGAAGAACACGCAGGTGGACGCATCAGCCGCGTCCAGTTAGTCATGCCTTTTCGAAATAGCTACCAACAGATAGGACAAGGAAATGGAATTCCCCAAGACCAATCACTTTGACAAAAACCTCGTGCGCGCCAAGATCATGGGGCCGAACACGCTCAAGCTGACCGAGGAGCTGCTAGAGGGCGAGCTCATAGCGCCCGGCTCGATCGTGCTCGACCTGGGCAGCGGCTGCGGAATCAGCTCCGCCATGCTCGCACGCGAGTACGGCCTCGTGACCTACGCCGCCGACCTGTGGAGCGACCCTTCGCAGAACATGCGCTTCCTCGAGTCGCTCGGCCTCACCAACCGGCAGGTCGTGCCAATCAAGGCAGACGCCAACGTGCTGCCCTTCGCGCACGGCTTCTTCGACGCCGTGGTAAGCGTCGACTCCTACAACTACTTCGGGCGAGAGCCAAAGTACCTAGAATACAAGCTGCTCCCTTATCTAAAGCGCGGCGGACGCATCCTGCTGGCTATCCCCGGCATGGTGCGCGACTGTCACGACGACCTTCCCGCGTGCCTGCTTGCGTCGTGGACGCCCGAGCAGCTCGACTACATGCACGACATGGCCTGGTGGCGGGCGATCTTCGAGCAGACGCCGGGTGTCGAGGTCACCGACATGCGCGAGATGAGCTGCACGCAGGAGGCGTGGGCCGACTGGGTCGAATGCGACAACGACTACGCGCGCGGCGACCGTGTCGCCGTCAAGGCGGGAGCGCTCGACTACCTCAACACCATCAAGGTCGTGCTGCGCAAGAGCTAGCGTCGGCTCTTATCACCACAAGGTGACGCCATAAGATACCGCCTCCCGAGGACGCACGTCGACCTTGGGAGGCGGTCGCCTTATGGTTTCGATTATCGCCGCATGCATTACGGGATGGCGAACCACGTCCACGTAACATCATCTCCTTGTCATACCTTCTCTTCGACGCTCTGACGCGGTCGTGAACCTCTTGGCGATGGGAGGTGCGTGCCGGCACGCGGCGGGCTTACACTAAGAGAACCCCATTCCATCCGCTTCGCGACAGGAGAATCCCATGAAGATCGCTATGGCAAATGACCACGCAGGAACCCGACTTAAGAACGAGATCAAGGCATGGCTAGAGGAGAATGGCCACGAGGTCGTCGACTTTGGCACATACGACGAGGAAGGCTGCGATCTTTCTGACTTCATCTACCCCGCATCCATGGCCGTGGCCAAGGGAGACTGCGAGCGCGGCATCTTCGTTGACGGCGTGGGCTATGGCTCCGCGATGATCGCCAACAAGTTCCGCGGCATCTTTGCCTGCGTGTGCCAAGATCCCGTGTGCGCCGAGCTCGCGCGCCAGCACAACGACGCAAACGTGCTGTGCATCGGCGGCAAGCTGATTGGTCCGGTGCTCGCGATGGCCATCGTAAAGACCTGGATGGCGACCGACGCGCTCACCGCGGAGCGCTACGCCAACCGCCGACGCAAGGTGGCCCAGATCGACGAGGAGCGCACCGTAGCCGTATAGCGCACGGCACCGCCCAACGAGCTGCTCCAGCAGTGAATGGCCGATTGGGGCTAGGCCCCTTTCGGCCACTTTTGCTCCCGAACGGCTATTGCCGCCGTGATGGCCGATTGGGGCTAGGCCCCTTTCGGCCACTTTTGGGCCCGAACGGCTATTGCCGCCGTGATGGCCGATTGGCCCAGGCCCCTTTCGGCCACTTTTAAGGTATCTAATTAACGTGGTGGCAGGAAACAAGCCGGATGTCAAGGAGGCGCGCGAGGTGGCCGAGAGTAGAAAAAGGACGCTGCTGGATTGGTGGTGCGGAAAGCCGTGGCTGTACGCGACGTACGTACTCGGCGCGGTGATGCTCGTGGTGCTCGTGCTCAACCGGAGCTCGTGGAGCGTGCCGCAGAAGCTGATCGGCATCCTGTGCGTACTGCTGCCACTGCACGTGTTCGAGGAGCTCGAGTGGCCAAACGGCTTCCAGTTCATGATGAACAAGGTCATCCAGAAGTCTGACAACCCGCTCGCCTACCCCGAGAACCGCTTGACCGACATGATCACCAACTTCGGCGCCGAGGTCATGTTCATCGCGATGCTCGTCTTCACGCCCGTCGCGGGCAACATGTTCGTGGTGTTCATGGCGTTCTTCGGCATCGGCGAGACCATCGCCCACACCGCGTTCACCGTCGCAACGCTCCGCCATTACAAGGCGGCGGGCATGAGGTCACCCTACACGCCGGGGATCGTGACCGCGTACTGCACGCTGCTGCCGGTGGGCATCGCCAGCCTGCACTGGCTCATCACCTCCGGGACGTTCGTGCCCAGCGACCTGCGAGGGATCCTGTTCGTGATGTTCCTCATCGGCTTCATGATCCGCCTTCCGTTCATCGTCTCGTACAAGATCAAGAGCACGCGTTTCGCCTACGACAGCATGGGATACTTCGCGAGGTTCGAAAGATAAGCCCCGTTTTTCTGCAAAAGTGGCCGATTGGGGCTAGGCCCCTTTCGGCCAGCCTCCCGCAACCTGGCCGATTGGGGACAGGCCCCTTTC
>JAGCBF010000304.1 GCA_017652285.1 Atopobiaceae bacterium | reverse complement strand
TGGCGTCATCTTCCCCGCGGACGAACAGTAAAGGCGAACGGTCGAGCTGGCCGACAGGCCCAAAATGGCCGTAAGGGGCCAAATTGGCCGAAAGGGGCCTAGCCCCAATCGGCCAAATCGGCGTGGCGACGGCGCCATGGCCCAAAATGGCCGAAAGGGGCCTAGCCCCAATCGGCCAATTTTACGCCACGAGCTCGGGCACGAGGCGCTCGAGCGCGTCCGCGATGCCGTCGCTGTTATTGTCACTGGTCACGTAGCTCGCCTGCGCCTTGACCTCGTCGACCGCATTGCCCATGGCCACGCCGATCTGCGCCCACTTGATCATGGTCAGGTCGTTTTGCGCGTCCCCAAAGCTCATGACCTCGGACTGGTCGATGCCCAGCACGTCAAAGGTGTCCTTGAGAGCGCGCACCTTGTCGACGCCCAGCGGCGTGAACTCATAGTAATACGGTGCCGTGAACATGGAGGACAGCTCGCCCTCAAACGGCTCCTGCATCTGCTGCCAGACTTCTTGCAGGTACTCGGGTTGTCCCGCATTCAAGATCTTGTTGATGGGCCATTGCGCCGTTGCCGCCAGGTCGCGCTGCTCGCACAACAGGTAGTTGTTCGAATGGGCTTCGTACTCGATGATGTGCCACGGCTCGCCATCGCGCCGAATGGTAAAGAACGCGTCGTTGACGTACATGTAGTCGCCATGGTCGATCACCGGCGCGACGTCGAACTGCTTCATGTGCTCAAGCACACGCTTGCTCTGGTCAACCGTAAGAGACTGTTCAAAATAGACCTGGCCGGTCTGGCAGTTAAGCGACTTGGCGCCGTTGTAGCACACGAGCACGCCGTTGTGATGGGCAAGGTCCAACTCGGCCGCGTAACGTGACAAGCCCGTTGCCGTGCGACCAGACGCCAGCACCAGCACGACGCCCTTTTCCTGCGCCTTGAGCAGCGCTTCGCGCGTGCGCGGGGTTATAACCTTTTGGTCGTTGGTCAGCGTGCCGTCGACGTCAAGAAGAATTGCCTTGATGCTCTGCGCCATGTGCGCCTCCTCAGAAGACATGTTGTATGATCCATGACAATAACGATATACAAGATTCTTCCGCAACGCAAAGGGAAGCACCCCAAGCGCCTTACTTGGGCACGTGTTCGGCCTCCACGAAGCGCAAGCACGTGCTGACGACGTCTTGGTCCAGCAGACAATACTGCACGAGAAGCTCTGACGGATCGATGTATTCGGCCACCTCGTCGGCAGACAGCAGCCCCGAGCTCACCAGCTCGACCTCCTCCGTGGCGATCCAGGCTCGCACGAGGGCAGGAGATCCCAATGACCCAACCTGGGTCTGACCGGACCTGCAGGCCAAGATGTAGCCTATCCATGCGCTGATCCCAGCGACGCCGTCGGCAAAGCGCAGGGCGAAGGGACCGGCCGGGCCTTCCGCGCCCGCGATGTCGCCCTTCCCCATCGTCACCCACGGCAGGCAGTCCTCGTCCAGGTCGAACACGGACACGACGCCCACCGCGGCACCGGTCCTTCGCGCACGCGAGGCGGCACGCCGCCTGGCCGCCTCATGGTCGTCCGTGAGGTAGAACCCCTGGCCCAAGTCCGCAAAACCCGTGTTGTGCGTCACGTCCGGTCGCTCGATGACGACGTCGGAGCCGTGATAGAGCCTTCTGTGCGTAGCCATTGTCACCACCTCGCCCGTGGTCATTCGGCCTGGCTGCCGTAGCCTTCTCCGTAGAACACGATGCTGTTTGTGTCGGACTGCTTTGCCCTCGACAGCGCGGTGCCGGCGGCACGGTAGATGTCTTGGTCGCTCATGCCCTCCGTGCTAAAGGCCGCGCCCACGGACAACGTGACGAGGGGCAGGTCCTCCGACTCCTCGGCAAGGATCGCGTTGACATGCTCGACCTTGCTCTCTATTACGCCGCGCAGGTCGGCACTCATGTTGGTCATGATGACCGCGAACTCGTCGTTTTCGATGCGGCAGGGGAAGTCGGTGGAGCGGAACGCATCCACCAGGGCAGTGGCCAGCCGCGCGAGCAAGGCATCGCCGACGTCGCGACCATACACGTTGTTGTACTCCCTAAAGTTGTCGACGTCGATGAGCAACAGCGCTATGTCGCGCGTATGGGTGGCAAGGAAGCTGTCGTAGCCGCTCCTGTTGCTGATGCCCGTAAGCGGGTCGCGCTCGGCAAACGCTCGCAACTGCTCGATGCGCTTGACGTTGTCCTCGTACATCTCGTTGTACGCGTGCGCAAGGTAATGCAGCTCGTACGCGCCGTCCTCCTCGAGCGGCTCATTGCTGCGAATGCGCTTGATGTAGCCGCCAATCGGCTTGAGCACGTACATGAACAGCGCCAGCACCAACACCATGATGACGCAGAGCAGCAACGCGACGGTGACGCGCAGCTGCAACAGCAGGCTCTGCATGAGCGTCTCGTTGGCGTCGAGCCCCTCTTCCAAGGCACTCAGCAGCGCGTTGGAGCTTACCTCCACGTCCTCCCTGATCTTGTCCTTTTGCTCGTCGTAGCTTGCGCCCAGCACAAGATCGGTCGCGATCTGCAGGTCGTCGCGCTCGTCTCCCTCGAGCCGGAACGCGTCCACGTTTGCCTGCGCAAGCGTGTCGGGAACGTCTTGCAGCCCATAGTGACCAGCGGCAAGGCTCATGGCCGCCAGCTCGGTCTGGGCAAGGGCGTCGGACGCGTCAAGCGCACGCTCGAGCGCACGAGCCGCCTCGCTCTGCGGCGAAAAGCTCGTCCGCAACACCTCCACGTCCTTTGCGCGACGGTTGGTCACGTTGATCTCGTCCAGATAGGCATCCAGGTGCGCGCGGTTTCCCGTCACGACGAACATGCGGGCATGCGACGTAAGGAAGTCGGACGTCGTCTGCAGCTCGTCGATCGCCGCTCGGCAGGCAATGTTGCGCGTCTCGTCCTGCGCCACCGTCTTTTGCACGTTGTCCACGCGCTCGGCGAGCGTAAACGCGTACAGCGCAAGCAGCGCGGCGATACAGACGGTGATGCCGCCAATAACGCGGATGCTGATCCCGCCCGTTGCCTGTTTGATCTGTTTGTCTTTCATCCATGTCACCGCTTTTCTAGGACGCGTCGTTGGTTGGCGCGGCATCATCGTTGGCAGCCAGCTTGCGCTCGGCTTCCTCTTCTTCGAGCCGCTTCTTTTCGTTGCTCTTCTCGGCCACGGCCCGGGCCTTGTCGCGCGCATGCAAGAACGCGCGCGCCACCTTTGGGTCAAAGTGAGTGCCGATGCCCTCCTCTATGATCGCGAAGGCCTTGTCCACCGGGAATCCCGCCTTGTAGCTGCGCTTGGAGACAAGCGCGTCGAAGACGTCCGCCACGGCCATGATGCGGGCCGAGAGGGGAATCTCCTCCCCTGCCAGGCCGTACGGATAACCGGAACCGTCCCACTTTTCGTGATGATACGCCGCCAGGCGCTGCGCCTCGTCCAAGTACGAGGACTCGGAGACGGCGCTCTTGGCACCTTCCAGAATCTGCTGGCCGGCCAGGGTGTGGCCCTTCATGATCTCGAACTCCTCCGCCGTCAGGCGCCCGGGCTTGTTGAGGATCGTGTCGGAGACCGCGATCTTGCCGATGTCGTGCAGCGGCGCCGACTGATACACGTTGGAGATGAACTCGTTGGTGAGCACGTCCGCGCAGATCCCCTCGCGGCGCATCTGATTCATGATGATGCGTGCGTAGGCCGCGGTGTTGCGCACGTGGTCGCCGGTAAACTTGTCGCGGCTCTCCACGAGGTCGGCCATCACCATGATCAGGTTGCTCTGCATGCGCGAGATCGTGTCGCTCTTGCCTTGGGCCTCGTCGATGTAGCCCAGCGTGTTTTGCGCCATCCGCTCAACGGCACCGTAGAGGTTCTCGATCTCGTCCCCGGTGCGGATGTCGAGCCGGCTGATGGGCTCGAGGGTCTCTGCGCGCATGTTCTTGCCGCCGATCATGAACCCGTTCGCGACGTGCGATATGGAGTTGACGGGTATTATCACGTTGTATTTGGTCAGCCAGATCACGACCGAGCACACCAGGATGAAGAACGCCGCGAACAGCGACACGATGCCCGCAAGAAACGACGACTCCTCGGAGACCAGATGCTCCATGGAGATGTCTGCCGCAAGATAGCAGACGGTGGTGCCCGTTTTGTCCTTGAGGGGCTTGTAGACGGTGAGCAGCCAGCCATACGTCTCGTCGGAGATCACGGGCTCGATCTCCTCGCCCGCAAGAAGGGCGGGCAGCATGCTTTGGAACGACTCGTCAAACGCGACGACGTCGCCCGGATCCGACCCCGGCTCGTCCGCAGTGTCGGGGTCGAGCACCACATGGCAGCCATCTGGCTGGATCTGGTACACATACACATACTTTACGTCCTCAAAGGAGTCGCGGATGTCCGCAAGCCGCGCCTCGACCTCCGCATAGCCCGGCGCCTGGTCACCCTTCTCCAAGAACTCGGCGACCCTGCTGGGATCCACGACGGTCTCCATAAGATGGGTGACGCTTCTGGCCGTGCCGGTCTCGGCCTCGACCATGGATCGATGGTAGGTTATTTGGCTAAACATCGTCGTCGCCACGACAATGAAGGTCACGATGGTCGCGACCAACATGATGAGCTTGGTCGCCAACGACATCCTTCGGGGCTTCTCGCCCATGGTGTCTTGGAACTCCGCCTGCGAAAGCGGCGCTTGCTGCCAAGGCACGAAGTCCAGGGAAGCGACGAAGGACTCGGGCAGCATGTGGTACACGAGGGTGCACGAGAGAAGCACGAGCGTCTTGTCAACAAAGTTGGTGCACAGCTCCGCAAGCACGTACGATGCCGCCGCGTTGTGCACGCCCGCCATCTCGAGCTGCCGGGCGAGAGACGCGGCCAACTCGCTGCTGGCGTCGCCCCCGTTTACCGCAAACGCGATCAGCGAGCCCAAAAGACCGCTGGCCAGGGCAAAGATGGGTATTGCCAGCAGCGTGTACGGCAAGTACTCGAACCATCGTCGCTTGGCAAGGTATGCGGCGAGCACGGCGTTGAGCACGTTTATGATTCCGTAATAGATCGACGCGCTGTCGAACCCGGCGTTGACCAAGTTGGTCACGTACCCAACGATGATGCCCGGAACGTAGCCGCCGAGCATGCACGAAAGGACCGTTCCCAACGTGTCAAGATATACGGGCAGGTTGAGTACGGTGGCGGCATATGCCGCACCGGTGTTGATCGCGACGCACGCAAGGCAAAACGCCGCAGCCCTTCCGTGTCGTCTGTGCGCCTGCGCGCGACCCGTGAGTTGCTCCATCTCCATGGCATCCCTCCCAAAAGCTCGTGTTCGCCATGGCAAGTACGAATAGAACGTATGATAGCACCGTAATGCCCCACGTCCTCGCACGGAGCCAAAGTAGGACCCGTTTGGCAACGTGGCGTGCACGGGCGACGGAGCGGGTCGCCGACGCAAGAGGCCCCCGCCGCATCGACGTCGACGCGACGGGGGCCTCTGCCTGCCTTGTTAGTAATGAACGTCCAGGCCGACTACTCTGCGGTCTTCCTGGCAATGG
>JAGCBF010000303.1 GCA_017652285.1 Atopobiaceae bacterium | reverse complement strand
GGCGAACGGTATGGAAAGACCCGTGTGCGGCTGCGCCGCGCACGGGTCTTGACCTGCTATTCTGTTAACTAAATGGCGTTGGGCTAGGCCCCTTTCGGCCATTTTTCGGCAATAGGGCGACAGAAGGCTCGCCCCCTGTCGCCCTTTTTTGGTTAGTTGCTCTCGTGACGACGGCGCGGTTTGCGCTCGCCGCCGTTGTCGCCGGGGCGACGCGTGCGACGATTGGGTCTGGGCTCGCGCTCCGCACGTTCTGCCGTGGGAACCTCCGGCTTGTCGACGCGGTCAAGGCTCACCTTGCCCTTCTCGTCGACCTCGAGCACGCGAACGCGGACCTCGTCGCCCACCGAAAGCACGTCCTCGACCTTTTCCACGCGGCCCTTCGCCATGCGGGATATGTGTAGCAGGCCATCCTTGCCCGGCAGCAGCTCCACAAAGGCGCCAAAGGGTTGTATTCCGACCACGCGACCGGTGTACTCCTCGCCCGGCTCCGGCACCTTTACGATCGCCTTGATACGATCGGCCGCCTCGTTGGCTGCATCCGCAACGCCGGCGATAAACACCGTACCATCCTCCTGGATGTCGATGGTCGCGCCGGTGTCGTCCTGGATGCCGCGGATAACCTTGCCGCCCGAGCCAATGACCTCGCGGATCTTGTCGGTGGGAATGGTGAGCGAGATGATCTTGGGAGCACAGTCCTTGGTTTCCTCGCGCGGGGTCGGAATGGCCTCGAGCATGGTGTCAAGTATGTACATGCGGCCTTCGTGCGCCTGCACGAGCGCCTGACGCAGGATCTCGGGCGTAAGGCCAGTCGCCTTGTTGTCCATCTGCATGGCCGTGATGCCCTTGGTGGTGCCGCAGACCTTGAAGTCCATGTCGCCCAGGAAGTCTTCCACGCCCTGGATGTCGGTGAGCACGACCGTCTTGCCGGCCTCCTGGATAAGGCCCATGGCCACGCCGGAAACCGGACGCACCAGCGGCACGCCCGCATCCATGAGCGCCAGAGTCGAGCCGCAGGTCGAGGCCATGGAACTAGAGCCGTTGGACTCCATGACTTCGGACACCACACGGATGGCGTAGGGGAACTCGTCCTCGGAAGGAATCACGGGCAAGAGCGCGCGCTCCGCCAGGGCACCGTGACCAAGCTCTCGACGCTTGGGCGCGCCCATGCGGCCGGTCTCGCCCGTGCAGTACGGCGGGAAGTTGTAGTGGTGCAGGTAGCGCTTGCCATCGACGGGCTCGATGGTGTCCAAGCGCTGCCATTCGTTGAGCATGCCAAGCGTGCAGATGGAAAGCACCTGCGTCTGGCCGCGCTGGAACAGGCCGGAGCCATGGACGCGCGGCAGGTAGTTGGGCTTTACCATAAGCGGACGAACCTCGTTGGCCACACGCCCGTCCACGCGCTCGCCGGTCTCCACGACCATGAGGCGCATTGCGTGCTTTTCGAGCGCCTTGAGCTCGACCGTGATGGGGCGCGACCACTCGAGCTGCTCGTCCTCGCTGAACTCCGCGCGAATGGACTCCTTCAGCTCCTCGACCTTGCCCACGCGCGCGGCCTTGTCGGCGTCCTTGAGCGCGGCGCTCATGTCGTCGAAGTGGGCAAAGACGCGCTCGTGCACCTCGGGGATGGGCTCGTCCAGAACGTACTCCCGCTTTGCGATGGGTCCGTTGGCCTCCTCGTACTTTTGGAAGAACTTCTGCTGCTCCTCGCAGAACGCAGTGATCGCCTCCTGGCCAAAGGCCATGGCGGCAAGCATGTCCTCCTCGCTGATCTCATGCGCACCGGCCTCGAGCATGGATATGAAGGTCGCGGAGCCGGCCAGTTCGAGATCGAGGTCGGAGTTGTCGCGCTCCTCGTAGGTCGGGTTGACGACGAACTCGCCCGTGGTCACGTCTCGACCGATGCGCACGCAGGCGAGGGGGCCCTCAAAGGGCACGCCGCCCACGGTAAGCGCGGCACTTGCGGCCATGACGCAGATGGTGTCCACGGAATTGACCTGGTCGGCGACGAGCGGGGTAGCCACGACCTGGACCTCGTTGCGGAAGCCCTCGGGGAACGAGGGGCGCAACGGACGGTCGATCAGGCGTGCCGTGAGCGTGGCCTTCTCGCTCGGACGCGACTCGCGCTTGAGGTAGCCGCCCGGGATCCGTCCCACGGCGTACATCTTCTCGATGAAGTCGACCGTAAGCGGGAAGAAGTCGTAGTCCTTGCGCTCCTTGGAGACGACCGTGGTCAGAAGGACGGTCGACTCGCCGCAGCTCACCAGACAGGCGCCGGTGGCCTGCTTGGCCAACTCGCCCGACTCGAGCGCGTAGTGCTTTCCATAGAGGTCGAATTCGTGTCTAACTTTTGTCATTTCTCTTTTCCCTTGTCTCCGCCTGCCCCCTTGGCAGGCGGGCCACTCGTTTGTCCTCACGCCAAAGGTCAATCCCCCGTACGCATCCCAAAGGACAAACATATTGAAGGGGCGCCCTCAGGCGCCCCAGGTACCACAATGTGCTTTCTTACTGGATGTTGTCGCGAATGCCAAGGCTCTTGATGAGGGTACGATAGGCCTCGATGTCCTGCTTCTTGATGTAGGAGAGCAGACGACGACGCTTACCGACGAGCATGAGCAGGCCACGACGGGTGTGGAAGTCCTTCTTGTGCTGCTTCATGTGCTCGGTCAGGCCGCGAATGCGCTCGGTGAGAAGCGCGACCTGAACTGCCGCGGAACCGGAGTCGTTCTCGTCCTTGCCGTACTGCTTGATGAGCTCGGCCTTACGCTCCTTGGATACTGCCATGTTGTCCACCTTTCTTCGTAGATACGCCCCGAACCGAGAAGGCCGTCAAGGTGTGACGCACCTCTAGGTACGGGGTAATGACTGATGCATTGTATCATTGCCCGGCCGCGTGCACAAAACGTACAGACGACGTCTGCGCCCATCGCTATTGGCCGATTGGGGCTAGGCCCCTTTCGGCCATTTTCTTGGCCGCCTGCGCTAGGCCCCTTTCGGCCACTTTCGGCCGCCCGCGCTAGGCGACGCCCACGTTTCCGAGCCAGCCCCACTTGGGGGGAACCGTCGTGCCGTAGTGCGCCATCCAGTCCGTAAGGGGCATCTTGAACACCCCCGTGCCGATGCTATGCATCACCCATCCGTCGCCAATGTACATTCCGACGTGCCCCCACTTCCAGCCCGCATAGCTGTGGGTGTGCGTGCTCACGGCCACGATCATGCCGACCTTGAGGTCACTCACGTTGGTGCTTTTGCAATACCAGTCGTAGAGGTCGTTCGCATTGCCGTTTATCATACCAAAGCCCGCACCTTCGTACACGAGCTCCACCCAGCCCGCGCACAGCGCGGCGCCTGGCCATGGGGTTCGCAAGGCAGACCTGCGCAACCTCTTTTGTGCGCCGTTGGCATCTTTTTTAAGCTGAGGCCCAAAAGAGTCCAGGCACTCATAGGCAAGCGCGGCAGAGTCGCTGCTCGGAGCATCTGCGTTACGTGACAAGACCCGCACCTGCAACGCGCTGATGGAAAGCGATCTGCCCGTGGTTCCGGCGTCGCCACCGTTGCAGGCCCACTTCGTCCATCCCACGCCGCGAACATAGACGCGATACCACACGTCCGCGATGCGTGACGCCGCGCCGACCAGGCGCACGCGCACTGCCTCGACGGTCGTGCGCCCGGACCCGACAGGCGCGTCTCCATCCGAGAAGCCCGTCCACCCGATGCCAGAAAGATGGGCCGCATACTGAATGTCCGACTCGACGCCCGCGGGAAGTCGCATGCGAATCGCATTGACAGCCGGCCCGCCCTTGCTGCCGGTGACGCCAAGAGTCCGCCGGGAGCTCCAGACACCACCAGCCATGGCCTGATACGATGCCTTGAAGGTCTTGATAAAGGGAACTCCCACGTTTTGGCCATCCGCCGCGGGCGCCTTTTGGCCCTTGGGTACCAGCACGATCTGCACCGCCTCCACCCTCAGGGCAAACCCTTGCGTTCCGGCAGCGTGCCAGTTGCTCGCCCAGGCAAGCCAACCAAGGTTTTGCACGTGCAGGCGATACCAAACGTCATAGCTCTTGCTCAGCTGTCCGGTCAGCCCGATCTTTAGGGCCTCGATCCTAAGCGACTTGCCCTTTGTTCCTGCCAAGGCGCCGTTTTTCACCGATTCCTGCCAACCGATGCCTTGCACATGGGCGCGATACACCACGTTTCCCGACAGGTCGAGCGCCGGCCGATTGATTTTGAGGGCCTCCATGCGCAACGAACTGCCCATGGTTCCAATCGTGACGTCGTACCCCCTTTTCGCGCTTTGCCAACCGACCGCCTGCACATGTGCGCTCGCAGACAAGCCCGCGTCCTGGTAGGCGTCACCACCACCTGCGACAAGCGCCGTTCCCTTGGGTACTACCCTCATCTCTATCGCGCAAAGCGCGGCCCCGAATCCCGTTGTGCCCGCAGGGGCTCCGTCCTGCGTCCATCCCATCCATCCCCGCGATGCCACGTACGCGCGATACTGCAACGACCAATCGCGCGCGGCCTGGCCGCTCAGCTTCATGCGCACCGCCTCGAGCTGACGGCCCTTTCCGGCGGCGCCGATCGTCGTGCCAGAGCTCTTCCACGTTGTCCAGCCCGCCTTTTGCGCATACGCCTTGCACGACAGCTCGCCTTGCGTCATCTGCAGCTTATAGGCCTCGAGCGCCAGGCCGTCGCCAGCGGAGCCCAGCACCAGGCTCCCGTCTTGGGCAAGCCCCCTCTTCCAGCCGGTTCGGCTCTCGTATGCAGAGCCCGTAAGCGCCGGCATCACGGCGCTGTCGCTTCCCTGCACCACAAGAGAGACGCCCTCGTCGGCCAAGGCTTCCGCCTGTAGTCCGGAATCGACAAGCTCTTCCTCGACTTCGCCGCCCACCACGTCGACCTGCTGGTCCGAGCCCGCATCCTGGACGAGCTCGATGCCCGGGTGCTCGGCATCCTGTTCCTGCAAGGATGCCTCCTCCTGCACCTCCACGCTTGGATTGGAGACGGCGGCCTCGCCTGCCAGCTCCAGCGCGCCCGCATCTTGCTCGGCCATTGCAGACGCCTTGACGGGCGCCGTCACGGCCAGCACGGCGCTTATCATGCCGACCACGAGCCGAAGCAGCATCGACGACGTGCAGGACGTTCTTATCCGCTTATCCATAGCCACATTTCCTCCTGTTTTCTCCTAAGCGCGCACGCGCTCATTCGTCACGGCCATCCTGTGGAGCCACCACCAACGCCTTGTACGCCACGAGCGCATACAGCGGCAGCAGAACCTGCAAGAGCATGCCATAGTGCGCCCAATAGCGTATGGGCAATGCCATCACCAACGTGAGGACGAGCCCGACGGAAGGCAGCAGCCCGACGATCCAGGCGGGTCTTTTTTCCAGCGCCAGCACCACGCACACATAGGCGAGCGCCCACGCGATCCATCCAAGGGGCACGGACCACTCGTCCTGCGGAAACACCGCAAAGGCCTCGTCTGCGCCAAGAAGGTTTGCGGGCGTTATGCCATAGATTATCGTACCGTCGTCCGCAGGCCTTTGGTTGCGGGGCGCGCCGCCGCGTACGTTCCAATCTATAGAGTTGATGTCCGGACAATTGATCGTCCAGAAGCCGTAGGTCTCGAGTATCCACGATTCCACGTAGATCAGCGGATTGCGCAAGCCCATGGAGACCCAATGGGACACGAAACCGTTCTTGAGCGCCGACGAATCGAACGACTTGTTCCATTTGAGCTTGTCCACGCAGCATGGCGTGTATACCTGCTTGTACTTCTCGAGCGGCAGGACCGCGTCCATGAACGCGCGGTCAGAATCCGTCATGTCGCCCCCGCATGCCACGACCCGAGCCATCTGGTTGACAAGCACCCCCGCGCTCTCGACGCGCGGTCCGCTGACTCCGAGTGCATCGTACACCGGTCCGGTAACGATGCCTGCACAGGTAGCGCACACGGCGGTCGTCACCGTCAGGCGCATGAGCCATCCGTCCGCTCGCCCGTGCCGCTTGCGTGCCAACAGCAAGGCGACCAGGCCGACCAGCGTAAGAACCACCAGGTACAAGCCATTGTTGCGCGTAAACATGGCAAGCAGGAGCATCGTCGCGTACGTCGGCAGCTGCCATCGCTGGGCCTCAAACGACGCACCACCAAACCATATGGCGTCCACGAGCTGCACAGACACCCAGATCAACGCCGCGGTGAACAGGGGATCCTTCCACATGGCAACGCTAAAGCTTGCCACATGAGGCGTCAACGCAAAGCATCCCAGCATCAGCCAGGCCACCGGCCTCGCCAAACGGCCTCGCACGCGCACCCACGTGACCAACATCCCAACGCTGAACGCAAGTACGAGCATCTGCAGTACGGTGGAGACGGCCATGCCGACCGTGACGCTTTGCCCAAGCGCCAGCGCCAAACGTATGCATGCGCCCAAAAAGAGCGTATAGGGTATGGGATGGTGATTGTTGAGGGGCCTATCCCCAAAGACCTGCCTGAGCGACACGATCGTGTCGCCAAAGACGTGCCCGGGCCAAGAGGTGAGCAGGTAGGGCAGCCACGCCAAAAACAGTATGCCCGCACATATCGCCACCTGCCTCAACGACACAGGCTCACAGGCCATGGCTTCGAGCCGGCCCACATCCATGTGGTTGCCACGCGCTCGTTTTAGCCGACATGCGCATGCCCATACATACCCGCCGTAGGCCACCACAAAGATGCCTCCCGCCATCGCCACAAGGGCTGCGCCGTCGGATGCATTAAGGGGCGTGAGGTAGTTGACGTCGATGGTTCCCGCATAGGCGTCTTCCACATGGATGTGGTACCCAACCACCAGCGTTGCGGAAAGCAGCAGAGAAAACCCGCACATGCTGACTATGGCTCTTTTGTGCCACACGCGCTCCGACGAAATCCTTAGTGCTGCGGCGCCCATGAGCACGAACAGAATGGCCCTTATCAGCGGCATGGGACCAAGCTGCAGGTACGTTGCCGTAACCGTCGCGCATGCATACGCGCCCAGCGCACAAAGCAGCTGCGAAACGATATGCATCCCAAAACCTCCCACAGCGGACAAAGCCCCCGTCATGTGACGGGGGCAACGCCTGGCCGGGCGTCCCTCGGACGGTCGAGGGGTGCCCGGCATCGTCCGGCAAGTCTAATACGTCACCACCGTCGTGTAGGTGGGAATGTTGTCGTAAATCCACTTGGCGTTGTTGATGTCCATGCGCACGCAGCCCATGGAGATATGCTCGCCCAATCGCCCGTCCATGACGTCAAACGTTCCCTCGTAATACTTGATCGAATGGAACAGATACGCGCCGTAGAACTGGGTGTAGTAGTAGCAGGAGTAGCCATGCCCGAACACATAGCCGCGGTCGCCCACCGAGAACACGCCGCGTACCGTAGACGTGCCCGGCGCGCCACACGACACCTTCCAGGTGTTGTACAGCTTCCAGTTGCCCCTCGACCCCCTGAACACGCCCAGGCGCGTCTGGTCCACGTCGACGAGGATGAGCCAACCCGTCGGGCTGGAATACCCTTGGGCGCGCATGACCATGTCGCCATGGAAGAACCTGGTGTCCACGACGTGATTTGCCGTGGATCCCGGTGCCGCGGAGCCCTTGGGGAGCAACCTAACCTGAATCGCCTGGACGTCCTTGCCCGTGTCGGGCGCACCCGCCACCTCGCCGTTCTTTGCCCAGCCCAGCCAGCCTGCGTCAGCGATGTGCGCACGATACCACACGTCGTACACGGCTGCCGCCCGTCCGCTCAGCGACATCTTTATTGCCTGCAATGCGCGATACTGCCCCAAGGTGCCGCAGACGGCATCGTTGGAAACGCCGCCCTGCCAGCCAGACCCCGCGACGTAACCGTCGTAGTCTATGCCGCCGGTAATGGTCCCGCCAGAAAGGCGGGCGGTAAACGCCTCCAGGCGCTTGCCCTTGCCGGTGGTGCCGCCCACGGCACCGTTCTTGACTTCATTGCGCCATCCGTAGCTCTCGCAGTGAGCGCGGTACCGTATGCTGGTGCCGGTGTAATAGACGGCCTCGATCGACCCGTTGGAGCTTGGTGCCTTGCCGCCCTTCTTCACCACATATACCTGGACGGCCTCGATGGGCAAAGACAGGCCCTTGGTCCCCGTCGTCTTGCCGTTCTTTGCCCAAGCCATCCAACCCAGGCGACTCACGTGCACCCGATAATAGATGTCGTACTTCTTCTGCGCCTCGCCCGAGAGCTTGAGCCGCAGGGCCTCAATACGCTTGGACGATGCCGCAGAGATGGTCTTTGTCTTCCATGCGGTCCAACCCGTGTCCTGGATGTGGCCCCTGACCAGGACCTCCCCCGGGACCTCGCCACTCGGCAGCGTCACGCTGAGCGCCTGCAGCCTCAGTCCCGCCCCCGTGGTGCCCGCCACGACGTTGTTGCCAACGGCACCGTGCCATCCCTGGCCCCGCACCTTTGCCCGCACGCTCACCGGAGAGCCGCAGAGCAGGATGGACTTGTAGTTGACGTGCTTCGAGCTCGGCGCGGCCGCACCGCGAGCGACCAGCTGTACCTTGATGCCCTGCACGCGCAGGCCCATGCCGACCGAACCCGTGGTCGCGCCGTTCTTCGCCCACTTAAGCCAGCCCTTGCCCTGTACGTTTACCGAATAGTACACGTCGTACTTCTTGGCCATGGCGCCCGTGAGCTTTATCTGGAGCGCCTCGATGCTCAGCTGCCTTGCAAGTCCGCCGCGCGCGCCGTCCTGGACCCAGCCAAGCCAGCCCTTCTTGGACACGTGCGTGCGATACGCTATGCTCCCGCTAACGCCCGTGCTTCCCGCGTCCAGCTTGAGCTTTATGGCGTCAATGCCCGCCGACGGGTCGGCGCTCATCGCCTCTTGTCCATCGTAGGTCATGGAAGTCCACGAGCCGCCCGCCTGATGCGTCCTATACGCCACGCGCACCTGTTGGGCCGCCTCGGACTGGGCCGCTATGGCCCCGTCGCCTTCTGGCACCGCCTGTGTGTCGTCCGACAGCACCTCGATCGCGTCCTGGTCGTCTGTGATGACGTCAAGGCTCGCCTCGTCCGCGTCCTCGACGACGACCTCGTCGGACGACGGTTCCTCGCTTGGCACCGCGTCATCGATCGCGATGCCGTCGTCGCTCGCGATGCCGCCCTCGTCGCTCGCGTCGTCGGCCATGTCCTGCCCTTCGACTGTCGGTCCAAGCTCCAGGTCCGTATCCTCTGGCGTAGGTGCCAAGAGTTCCTGCCCGGGCTCGGAAGCCAGTTCGACGGGCTCTTCCGCCAACGCCGGCATGGGTACCAACGAAAGCACCAGCAAGCACGACATCAAAGCGCTTGCCAGCATTCTTAACGTGTTCCTCATTGCGGTCATAGCCATCCTTTCCTCGAGTTCCACATCGCCACGACAGGCCGAGAAGTGCGGCCTTATCCGCACGCTGGCCAAGGGAGCCCTGCCCCTTTCGACCAAACGTATTTCTCCATGATAGTCGTTACGGGCTCCGTTTCGGTCGAGATTCGCAGGTCACGCCTACTGTCGTTACACCCCGGCAAAGAACTCAACCGCACGTAGCCGCACGTCCAAGTGCGTCGAGGCCCATGCATGCGCAAGCGAAAGAAGCATCGATGAGGTTTCCTCGTTGAGCGCGGCTGCCATGAGCGCGTCGAACGTAGAGCCGACGAGCGCCGCGATCCATTCCACCACGCGTTCGTCGACCCACTGCGCTCCCTCGAACTCACGCGCGCAGCTATCGCACAGCACGCCTCCCGCACTTACGGAAAACCGTGCGACGGACGCCTCGCCACAGGCGACGCATGTATCCAGCACGGGGCGCCAGCCCGCATGGGAAAGCACCTTGAACGCGTATGCCGCAAACGCCAAGTCCAGATGCATGCGGTCGCGGGCCTCTGCGCATGCGACGAGGGCGCGCGATAGCAAGGGGTGCAGGAACGGGTCGGCAACATCCTCGTAGCAGGTAAAGCGTGCGACCTCTGCCATGGCAGACGCACACGACAGGCTCTCCAGGCTCACGCGCACGCCCTCGTTCGCGTCGATGACCTGCGCCTCGGAGACCACGCCGAGTCCCCTGCCCTCAGACACCAGCATGTCCACGTCGCAGAACAGCTCCGTACGAGCCGCCAAGCGGCCGCCCGGCTTTCGAGCGCCCTTTGCCACCACGCGCAGCTGCTCGCCATCCGACGCCAGCATGGTGAGGATGAGGTCCTGCTCTCCTAGTTTGGTGCGGTCGAGCACGATGGCTCGTCTTCGAATCGTCCGTCTACCCGCCATGGCTACTCACCGGCATCGTAGCCCAATCGACGTATCTCGTTCTTGTCCCGACGCCATTTGGGCTGAACCCTAACGTTAAGGTCGAGGTATACCTTGCAGTTGAGCAAACGCTCAAGCTCTGGTCGAGCCTCAGAGCCGATGCGCCGTATCATGCTTCCCTTGTTGCCGACCACGATGCCCTTTTGCCCCTCTCGCTCCACAAGAATCGTGGCGCGTATGGAGGCATGCCCGTCCTTTGCGTACTCGATTGATTCGCAACGCACGCCCAACGAGTGCGGCAGCTCCTGCTTAAGGTTAAGAAACGCCTTCTCGCGCACGAACTCCGCCACAAGGTCCTCCGGCGTCGCGTCATACGGCATGTCCTCGGGAAACCACCTGGGTCCTTCCGGGAGGTGAGCCGTAACGAGGCCCAGGAATCCGTCCACATTGAAGTTCTCCTTCGCGGACACGATGATGGCGTCATCAAACGAGGCCAGCTCCTTTGCCGCAGCCAGTTGTGCTGCCATCTGCTCGGGATTCGACAGGTCCGCCTTTGTCAGCACCAGCAGCTTGTAGTCTGCGCCGCACGCCTGCACGTGGCTCGCCACCCAGGCGTCGCCACGTCCCACGGGTTTGGTGGCGTCGACCAAAAGCGCCACCACGTCCACGTCCGCCAGCTCGCCCAATGCAGATCGGTTGAGCTCCTTGCCAAGCGCGTCCTTTGGCTTGTGCAGACCCGGCGTGTCCACGATTATGAGCTGCGCGTCTTGCGTGTTGACCACGGCACGCAACCGCTTGCGCGTCGTTTGGGCAACGGGACTCTCGATGGCAATCTTTTGCCCCAGGCAGGCGTTGAGCAGCGTTGACTTTCCGGCGTTGGGCCTGCCGACAAGAGCGACGAAGCCACTCCTAAACACATCTGACATACCGTCATCCCTTCTTGCACGCCCCGTGCCCTAAAGGCATAAGGGCTATCCAAGCAGCGCGTTTGCGAACACTATTACACCCACCAGCGCGACTATGACGCACAGCGCCCATACGGCGCCGGCAGATATGTCCTTGGCCCTGCCCGCCAGCGGATGGTACTCGGGCGACACCAAGTCCACGATGGTCTCCACGGCCGTGTTGAGCAGCTCCGCCGCTATGACGACACCGCAACACAACAGTATGATGGCCCAGCTCAGCAGGTCGATCTGGAGCAAGAAGCCCATGCTCACGGCAAAGACAGACCCCAAAAGCATCACCTTGATGTTTCGCTCGGTCTTCAAGGCCATGCGAAATCCTTGGATCGCAAACAAAAAGCTCCGAAGAAAGGTGGGGTGATTGTTTTCTTGGCCGGGGATCATGGCGATTACTCCCCCTCGTGCCTTGTCAGCACGACACCGCTCAGGTCACGATCCGTGCCATGCAGCGCCAGCAGCTCGTCCTCGCGACGCTCCATGAGCTCTGCCTCGTCGTCCTCAAGATGATCGTAGCCCAAAAGATGGAGGAGACCGTGTATGAGCAGCAGGCGCGTCTCGTCAGCCGCCGTGGTGCCAAAACCCTCTGCCTGTCGCGCGATGTATGCCGGCGCGACCACGACGTCTCCCAGCTCGCAGGGCTCACCGTCCGCCAGCTCCGGGTCGTCCGGCCGCTCGCATTCCAACGACAACACGTCCGTGGGACGATCCTGCGCGCGCCACTTCGCATTGAGCTCTTGCATGCGTGCGTCATCGACAACGCTCACGGATACGTAGCAGTCCCGCTGCACGCCCTCCTTGTCTAGCACAAGCTCGCAGATGCGCTCGATCTCGTCTTCCGCAATCGCGCACGGCACATCGGCATCTAAGGACAAGAACACCCTCATGCTATGAGGCACCTCCCTCGTAGGCACGATACGCATCCACGATGCGGGCGACCAAGGAATGGCGCACCACATCGGCCGGATCGAGGTCGACGAAGGCCACGTCCTCGACGCCCTCGAGCACCCTGCGCGCGACGTCGACGCCCGAGGAGCCTTTGAGGTCGCGCTGCGTCACGTCTCCCGTAATCACGAACTTGGACGAGAAGCCCAAGCGCGTAAGGAACATCTTCATCTGATCGGGCGTGGTGTTTTGCGCCTCGTCCAAAATGACGAACGCGTCGTTGAGCGTGCGTCCCCGCATGAACGCCAAGGGAGCGATCTCTATGATCCCCTGCTCGATGAGCGCGTTGCCCTTTTCGCGATCCGTCATGTCGAACAACGCGTCGTAGAGCGGCCGCACGTAGGGATCGAGCTTCTCTTGCAGCGTGCCCGGCAAAAAGCCGAGCGACTCCCCAGCCTCCACCACGGGTCGCGCGAGCACGATGCGTGCGACCTCGCGTCGCTTGAGCGCCGCCACCGCCATCGCCATGGCCAAATATGTCTTGCCCGTACCAGCCGGTCCCAAGCCAAACGTAATGGTGTTCTTGCGTATCGCCTGCACGTATTTGGTCTGTCCCTGCGTCTTGGGACGAATGGCCCGACCGCGATACGTAAGCAGGATGTCGTAGGCGGCAGCGCCCTGCGCCTGCACGCCGCGCGCCACTTGCCCGATGGCCAGCTCGACGTCCGCGAGCGATGGCGTCTCTCCGTTTTCCACGACCTGTATGAGTTGAGAGAACACCGAGGTCACCTGGTTGACCACATCCGCAGCACCTATTACGGCCACCTGACTCCCCCGCACCGTGATGAGGGCGTCAAACGACTCCTCGATGCGCCGCAACAGCTCGTCTGACGGCCCCATGAGCAGCGTGGGGTCCACCGAGTCCGGTATGGTCATGCGCACTTGCGTAGGTTCCAAATGTCCTCCTCGTCGTGATGTCCACACCTATGATACCGCATGATTCAAAAACGTGCGCGCCCATCAAAACTGGCCGGGAATGGCCGATTGGGGCTAGGCCCCTTTCGGCCAAAAACGACCACACTCACCCAACTGGCCGCCTACGCGACGCCCGTGGCGATGACGAATGGCCGATTGGGGCTAGGCCCAACGCCATTTAGTTAACAGAATAGCAGGTCGGGACCCGTGCGCGGCGCAGCCGCACACGGGTCTTTCCATACCGTTCGCCCAACGGGCTTGAAAAGCAGGCCCGAAAGTGGTCGCGGCCCTCCGGGCCGCCGAAAAAAGGGGCGCCAGCGGGGCGCCACGGAAGCGGCGGAGAGGAGGCCGACCATGGGAAGGAAGAGGAAGAGGAAGGGGAATGATGACTTGGCCGGGAGAAAGACCAGAGGGCTGAGGGGCTCCACCCTGGAGGACCTGATCAACCGGACCAACGAGCTTTATCTGGAAAAGGGCCTGGCCCTGATCCAGAAAATCCCCACGCCCATCACTCCTCTGAAGATTGACAAGGAGAACCGGCAGATTACCCTGGCCTATTTTGACCAGAAAAGCACGGTGGATTACATAGGCG
>JAGCBF010000302.1 GCA_017652285.1 Atopobiaceae bacterium | reverse complement strand
TAACGTGGCTCCCCATACCGTTTGGCCCGTTCTATTGGTCCGGTAAAACACGATATTTTTTACCATGATAATCCCTCCTTTGGCTCGCATGGCAAAACTCTAACCTGAAGGTAAGCCAAGTCATACAAAAGTGCATGAGCAAATAAGGATAAAAAGGCGAGCCAGCAGCCCGTCTTGACCCAGACGGCATGCCGGCTCGCCCCAGCAGTGACGCACGAGTGTCCCCTCGCCTCCCGTCAGAGCTTCTTCACCACGAGCTTGGCGGTCAACTTGCTGTTGTTGACGACACCGGAGTTGTCGTAGTTGACAAAGAAGTAGAGCCGCTGTCCCTTCTTGAGCTTGACCTTCGACGTGCGCGTGCCGATCCAACGGTTTATCTTGCTCACGCCCTTGGTCGGGAACTTCGTGCCGTTAACGCAAAAGCGCAGCGCGTCGCTATAGCCGCCATAGGTGTGGGTGTCCTTGTTCATAATGTACGGGCTATAGGAACCCTGCTCGACGTACGTGGATATCACCGCGCTCTGGCACTTCTTGTTGACGCACTTAAAGTTGGAGAAGGTAAAGCTGTAGGCTCCCTTTGCCGGGGCGACGAACGTGATCCAGCCGCTCTTTTTGGCAAAGGTGAGGTTGGTCGTGCCCTTCTTTACCACCGTGTCCTTCTTAAGGATGGTCGTGCGCACGCCGCCGGCAAAGTCCAGGCTCTTGACCGTCTTCTTCGTGGCGGCCAGCGCATTGGTGGGCACAAGCGCCAGCACCATAAGCACCGCAACCAACGCCGCCGTCACTCGATTCAATACTTGTTTTGCCATGATTTCTCCTCTCTCTTGTCCATCGGGCATATCCCTATGGTAAAACAGGTGGCCGATTGGGGCTAGGCCCCTTTCGGCCACCTTTTTCCTGGCGCAGCTAGTCCACGGACTTGAGCGACTCCACCATGTCTACCTTGTCGAGCTTCCCGCGCATAAGCAGCAAGATCAGCGCCGTAAAGGCCAACGTGAGCGCAAACGCATACACGTAGCTCAACGGATGGATCTGTCGGCCAAACATGACGTAGTCGACCTCTGCCGTCGTCACCACAAACGTGGCCAAAAACGACCCCAGCACCATGCCCAGCACGTCACCCAGCACCGACAAGAGCGCGATCTCCCTAAAGATGTACGCGTAGACCTCGCGCTTGGTAAAGCCCAGCACCTTAAGGCTCGCGATCTCGCGCACGCGCTCGCCGATGTTTATGTTGGTCAGGTTGTACAGCACGATAAACGCCAGCAGCCCCGCGCTCACGATAAGCACCACCACGACCAGGTCGACCACCGAAAGCATGTTGCGGTACATGCCGATCGTCTCGTCAATAAACGCGACGGTCGACACGTCGCCAAAGTCGTGCAGCGCATCGGCGATTCCCGCGCGTACGGCCTCGTCCTCCTGCGTGCGGGCAAAGATCGTAGAGAAGACCGGCTCATCGTCGTCCACCGTCTTCCAAGCGTTCTTGCCCACATACACGATGTGCGCCACGTAGTTTTCGGCAACGCCGGTAATGCGCAGCTCGGCGCCCTTGCCCGACACGTTGCCAATCGCGTCCTGCTCGTACAGCACGATCTTGTCACCCGCCGCAAGCCCATACATGGAGCACAGCTTTTCTGTTACCACCACGGCCTCGTCGTCAAAGGGAACGGGCTCCTTGGTGAGCCGGTCGCGCAGCGTCACCATCCGCTCCAGCTCGTCAGCCGAGCGCGGTACGCGCACGCTCACCGCCATGGTGTCGTCTGGCGCCGTTCCGGCCTGCATGTTTTGCGACTGGATCCGCACGAGGTTGTCCACCGCACCCGTCTGCTCCAGATACGCCACCACCTTTTGCACGTCGTCTTCCGTGGCCTCGTCCTTGAGCCCCACCGTCGTATCGAAGTGGTATACGGGCCCGTATTGCCCGTCGATTATGTCCCAAATGGCGTCATGCAGCCCAAACCCCGTAAGCAGCAGTGCCGTGCAGCCCGAAATGCCGATGACGGTCATGGCCAGACGCCGCTTGTACCTAAACAGGTTTCGGCAGGTCACCTTCCACGAGAAGGACAGGCGCCTCCACACGGGACCGACGCGCTCCAGCAAAATGCGTTTGCCCGACGCCGGCGCACGCGGCAGCATGAGCGTGGCGGGCGTCTCGCGCAGGCTCGCCACCACGGCCGCCCACGTGGCGAGCAGCGTAACTCCCACGCCCAGTCCGCCACTCAACAGCACGACGACCGCGTCCACGGCAAAGGGAGGCCCCTGCAACGGCACCGTGTAGATAATCCCGTAGGACGACATCACGATGTAGGGCAGCGCCTGGCACAGAACCGCAATGCCCACCACGGCCCCGACCACGCTCGCCGCGCCTGCATACAGCAAATACTTGCTCGCAATGCGCGCCGTGGAGTATCCCAGCGCCTTGTACGTGCCAATCTCTATGCGGTCGTCGTCCACCATGCGCGTCATGGTGGTAAGCGACACCAGCGCCGCCACAAGAAAGAAGATGAAGGGGAACACGTCCGCGATGGAGTTCATCCGGTGCGAGTCCGCGTTGTGCGCCATGACCCCCTCGTGCTGCGAGCGGTCCAACACATAGATGTCCGGCGCCTCGATCGCGTCTATGTCCGCCTGCGCGTCGTCGAGCTCCCGCTTGGCATCGGCCAGCTCCTTCTGAGCCTTCTTGCGCGATTGCTCGTACTCCGCGCGGCCGTCCTCGTACTCCCTCAGGCCGTCCTCGTACTCCGCCTGACCGTCCTCGTACTCCGCACGTCCCTTGGCAAGCTCGGCGCGCGCGTCCTCCAGCTTGCTGGCGGACTCTTCCAGCTCCGCCTCGCCATCGTTGTACCGATCGACCCCGTCCTCGTACTGAGCCACCCCCGCGGCGTACTCGTCCTCGCCCTGTGCCAGCTTCCGTGCCCCCTCGTCCAAGGTGACCCGCGTTTCCTCAAGCCGGTCGATGCCTTCCAGCGCCTGTTCCAGCTCGCTGGGGTCAGGCAGCGCAGACAGCTGGCGCTCCAGCTGCTCCTTCGTCGCTTGCGCCTGAGCCAGCCCGGCCTCCACCGCACCAAGCTGCGACTGCATTCCCGCCCTCCGTGCGCCAAGCTCGGCCGCAAGCGCCGGATCCGCCGTCTGCGCAAGTTGTGCGTCAAGGGCGGCCACGGCACCTTTGAGCGCCTCTATGCCCGCCTGGGCCTCTTCGATGCCCGCCTGTGCCCGCTGTATACCTTCCGTAAGCTGGGCCGTGCCGTCCCGCAGCTCCTCCAGCATGTCCTCCACATGCGTCCGCGCGGCCTCGAGGGACGTGCCTGCGTCCAAGCCAAGCTGATCCAACAGCTCCTGCTTGCCGACCTGCCACTCGGACTCGCCGTCTTCCAGCTCAAGACGCGACTGTTGGATCTGGTCGTACGACTCGTCAAGCACCTGCTGGGCCGCATCGAGCTCGTCCTTGGAAGACGCGAGTTGGTCGGCCCCCTCCGCATAGGCGCGCTCGCCGTCTCCCAGCTCAGACTCGCCGTCTTCCAGCTCGGTCTTGGCCTCCTCGAGCTTGGCCTTGGCGTCCTCCAGCTCGCCCTTCGCCTCGTCCAACTCCTCCTGGGCGTCCGCGAGTTCTTTGTTCGCCTTTCGCTTTTCCTTTTGGTATTTCCTCGTGGCCTCGTCCAACTCCTCCTGGGCATCTGCGCGCACGTCCTGCAGGCGCGACTGCGCAAAGGAGTCCCCTTGCCCCTCTAGGCGCGCACGGACCTCATCCACGACGGCCTCGTACTCGTCCGAGCCGCTTTCGAGCGACACCGCGCCGTCAACGCGCACAAACAGCTCGGTAAAGGGCGCGTCGTCGACAAAGGCCTCCGGCGATACGTACGCGTACTCCCCTATGGTCCCCGATCCCAAGGTGGTGGACCCAAAGCTTCCCGTGTAGGGGTAGTTGGGCGAACTCACGAGTCCCACCACCCTAAACATGCGCTCCTTGAGCACGTCGTCGAGCTCCGTGGTTCCATACAGCACCTCTATGGTGTCGCCCACGCCCATGCCCGCGACGTCTTTGTCTGCGCACAGCACGCATTCGTCCGGAGCCCGCGGCCACCGCCCCTCGCGCAAGAACACGCGGTTGACGTAGCCTTCGTCACTCGACGCGACCGCCGACGCGCCCTGCTCCTCGCTCGCACGCGCCACGTCCACGTCCAGCGAGCTCATGCGCATGGCCAGCTGCTCGGAACCCATACGAACCATGACGTCGCAGGATGCCGCAGGCATCACGACCTCCACGCCTTCCACCTCGGACACGCGCGCGACGTCCTTGTCGGTAAAGCCCAGCGTGGATGCCAGGCGAATGTCGTACAGGTTGGTGCCGTCGTACAGCACGTCCGCCGCCAAGCGCATGTCGGGCCCGCACATCTGCAGGCCGGCATAGAAGCCGCATCCCAGCGCCACGATGCCCATGATGGCGCAGAACCGCCCCAGCGATCCCCCAATGCTTCGTACGATGGTCTTAAAGAAGGCGGAGCCCCTCGCGCGGCCGGCCCTCATGGCTACCACTCCACCGTGGACGCGTCCGCCGGGTGCGCATTGAGCTCCACATGGTCAGCCCGACCCTCGCGCACGTGAATCACGCGGTCCGCGATCTGGGTAAACGCAAGGTTATGGGTGACGATGGCCACCGTTCTGCCCGTCGACCTACAGGTGTCTTGCAACAGCTTGAGTATCTGCTTGCCCGTCTTGTAGTCAAGGGCGCCCGTCGGCTCGTCACAGAGCAGCAGCTTGGGGTTCTTCGCCAGGGCACGCGCGATGGCGACCCGCTGCTGTTCTCCGCCCGAAAGCTGGGCGGGAAAGTTGTCCATGCGATGCGCCAAGCCCACCTGTTCGAGGGTCTTGTCAGCCGCCAGCGGATGCTCGCATATCTGGCTTGCCAGCTCCACGTTTTCGAGCGCCGTAAGGTTTTGGACCAGGTTATAGAACTGAAACACGAAGCCTATGTCGTGTCGACGATACTGGGTGAGTTCCGCTTCGCCCAACGCGCTGACCTCTCGTCCGTCCAGCTCGATCGTGCCCGACGTGGCGGCGTCCATACCTCCCAGCATGTTGAGGACCGTGGTCTTCCCCGCGCCCGATGGCCCCACTATGACCACAAGCTCCCCCTGCCCTATGGAGAAGCTCATGCCATCGACGGCTCGCACCTCGACGTCTCCCATGCGATAGACCTTGCACACGTCTCTAAACTCAACAAATGCCACGACGCTCACCTCCTTGCCCAGTCAAGGCGGGGCGCTCCCCAAGGCGTCGCCCCAAAAAAGCCGCGCCAAATGCAAGGGGCAGCCCCTTTCTTGCGTCAGAAAAGGACTGCCCCCGCCTTGCGATCTTTACAACAGAGAGTGTCTACTCCTCGACGAGCTCGAACATGTCGGCACCAACGCCGCAAACCTCGCACACGAAGTCCTCGGGCAGCTCGGGCGTGTCGACCTCTACCTCAAAGCCGCAAACGGTGCACACAAACTTGTAGGTCTTCTCCTCCATTATGGCTCCTCTCGTTTTGTACGGGGTCCCCACCCCGTCCTTGTCAATAGCTTACCATCTATGGCACCCGTAACGCTATGCCTTAGCGACGAACGACGATGCCTTGGGCGGTGTTTTACCCTTAAGTACCGTGTGATAATACCCGTACGTCATGGGTGGGTCGTCACTCAAGCATGCTGCGTCCTTAACCTCTCCCACAAAGACGGTATGGGTGCCCACGTCCAACGTGTTGACCACCTCGCAGGCCAGGACGCACGCGGCGTTTTCCGTCGTGTAGGGGTCGCCCAGCGCCGTCTTGGCATGCGCGATGCCCTCGAACTTGTCGTAGTCCGCGGACGTCCTAAAGCCAAATCGCCCGATGTAGAGCATGTTGGCAGACTCGGTGACGACCGTGAGCGCAAAGTGACCGGCCTTCCGTATGACGCCTTCGGTATGGTTCTGCTTGTTGACGACCACCTCTACCTGCAAGGGCTCGCTCGTGAGCTGTAGGCCCGTGTTTATGATGCAGGCCCCTACGTCCTCGCCTGCCTGGGCAGACACCACGTACAGGCCCGAGTGGAACTTGTACAACGCCGTTACGTCCATGATTCCCTCCTTGCTTGTTGCAGCCTTTCCTAATAACGACTCCGCTCCTTGAGCGCGCGCTGGATCTCGCGGTCGGAGTCACGTTTCGCCATGTCGGCGCGCTTGTCGTACAGCTTTTTGCCGCGCGCCAGACCAATGGTGATCTTTACGCGATTGTGCTCGTCAAAGTACAGCTCAAGCGGCACCAGCGCCAGTCCCTTCATGCGCAGCTTGCCGTCCAAATAGTCGATCTGCCTGCGGTGCAGCAGCAGCTTGCGCCTGCGGTCCGGGTCTACGTTCCATACGCCGCCATGCGAATAGGGACGAATGTGCACGCCCATCAGCCATGCCTCGCCGCCGCGAATCAAACAGAACGAGTCCGCGATGTTGCAGTTGCGTTCGCGCAAGCTACGCACCTCGGTGCCCGTGAGCACAAGGCCCGCCTCAAAGGTCTCGTCGATAAAGTACGCGTGTCGCGCCGCCTTGTTGCGTGCGATCGTCTTGCGCGTGCGCTTATCCGGCATGGTCGGCCTCCCCTTGTTCTTGCAGCTCCTTGTCGCCCTCGCGTATGAGCTGGACAAGTGCCATGGCCGCGGGCTCGCCCACGAGGTCGCGCGCGCGTACCGTAAGCTCGGTCGCCAAATAGCGGTCCCCTGCCGCCGCGGCGTCCGTGGCGCACATGAGCAGGCATATGGCGACCTCCGCGTTGGCCGCCTCTGGAAGCCCCTCGGCGCCCAGGATGTCACGCGCCTCCTCGTCGGTGAGCGAGTCGGGGTCGTGCTTGGTGTCCTTGGCTTGGTCGAGCGCAGCGGCGAGCGCGCCGTCCTCGACGTCGAGCCTGCGCGCCGCGCGCAATGAGGCAGCGCACGCCGGCTCGTTGCCCGTCTGCAAAAACCAGTTGGCAAACACCACAAACGCGCGCGCAAGATGGCGGGCGTCGCTCGCACGATCGAACACGCTGTATGCCAACCCCAGGCACTCGTCCACGTTTCCGCTGATCAAAAAGAGGTCGGCCAGGTCCAGTCGGTACCCGCACCCCATGGGATTCCACCGCACCGCACGCTTGAGAGCCTCTATGGCATGGTCGTATTCGCCCAAGCGCACGTCCGCGAGGGCCAGGTCGGCATACAGGCGATCCAAGGGCTCTCCCACGTCGCGCAGCTCGCGCGGGTCGTTTTCCACCCGACGGTAGCACAGGCGCTCAAAGATGCTGGGGAAGCAGAACCACTGCACCTCTTCTGTGGTCACGCAATTGCGGTCCACGTATTCCTCTGCGTCTTCGGCCAGTCGCAACAACAGATCGCGCGCCTCTTCGTCCTGCTCCTGCACCAGCAGCCCCTCTGCGCGCGTCAGTTCGTCCATAAGCATCGTTTGGTTCAAGGCAACTCCTCGTCCACGTTCCTCATACCTAACTATACCGCTATAGGCCAGCGGCGCATGTCCACGTTACGACGTCCACGTTACGCCCCATCACGATTCGGGCGCGCGCCAGCCAACGACAGGTCTATGCGCCCTCGTGCAACGTCCACATCGGCGACCTCGACGGCGACGCGCTGTCCCACGCGCCACATGCGCCCCGTCGACTCCCCCACGAGCCGCATGCGCTCCGCGTCGTAGGCAAACCATTCCTCGCCCAGCGCGCGCACCGGCAAGAACCCCTCCGCGCAGGTGTCGTCGAGCATCACGAACAGGCCGAAGCGCTCGCATCCCACCACCACGCCGGAATACCTCAGGCCAATGCGGCCCTCGTACAGCTCCGCCATCTTCACGCGCTGAGAAGCCCGGTCGGCGGACTCCGCAATGCGCTCCTTGTCCGAGCACGTGCGACAAAGCTGCGCGAGCATGCGTTGCGTCTCTACCTGGCCCTTGTCCTTTGGCCTGCCCCGCAGGTACCACTTGAGCGCGCGATGGACCAAGACGTCGGGGTAACGCCTGATGGGCGACGTAAAGTGACAGTACGCGCGCGCCCCCAACGCATAGTGCCCGTCGTTGTGGGGAAGGTACACGGCACGCTTTTGCGCGCGAAGCAGCACCGTGTTGACCAGCACGGAGGCGCTCGTGCCTTCCGCCGCCAAAAGCGTCCTTTGCAGAGCAAAGGGGTCGGCCGCCGCCAACCGCGCCGCATCCTCTCCCTCGATCACGCCAAGCTCGCGCAGCACCGGCACGCAGCCCATGAGGTCGTCCGCCGACGGGCGTTCGTGCACGCGATACGCGGTCGGCACGTCGTGGTCGGCCAACAGCCTTGCCACGCATTCGTTGGCCATGAGCATGGCCTCCTCGATCAGGCTCGTGGCACGCGTCCTCGTGCGTACCCGCACGTCGACGGCATGCCCGTCGTGATCCAAGACGACCTTGGACTCGACCGTGGAAAAGTCCACGGAGCCTCGATCGCGTCGAATGCGGCCCCGCAGCCGGGCCACCTCGTCCAAGAGCGCCAGACACGCCGCGACGTCAGCCTTGCACGACTCGTCGCAAGGCAGCTCGGCATGCGCCTGGTCTTCTTCCAGCACGCGATCGGCCATGTCGTAGCTCAACCGTGCGGACGAGCGTATGGCGCTGGGAAACGCCTCGAACGCCACGATCTCGCCCTTTCGATCGAGCCGCATGCGCACCGACATGGCCAAGCGGTCCTCGCCCGGTCGCAACGAGCAGACGTCGTTGCTCAGGCGCTCGGGCAACATGGGAAGCACGCGATCGACCAGGTAGACCGAGCATGTGCGCTGACGCGCCTCCACATCCATGGCACCCGACCACGGCACGTAATGGGTGACGTCCGCAATGTGCACGCACACCTCGTACCCGCCATCCTCGAGCCTTCTTCCGCCCACGGCGTCGTCGAAGTCTCGGGCGTCGGCGGGGTCGATGGTAAAGCAGAGCTCGTCCCTCAGGTCCTTGCGCAGGCCGTCGGTCGCCAGGGCCTCGTCCACGTCCAGGCGGACGTTTTGCGCCTCCTCCTTCGTGGCCGGCAAGAACTCGGTGGCAAGCCCATACGACGCGATGACGGACTCCACGTGCAGGTCAAGCTCGCCAGCGGAGCCCAGGCGCCGGGCTATGGTCGCCACTCCCGCGCTCTGCCTCGTGGGATACTCCAAAATGGAGGCCACCACCACATCACCCTCGTCCACGCCCAAGCGAAGGGCGCTGGTGTCTTCTGGCAGCACGAAGAAGTCGTGGACCATGCGCGCGTCCAGCGGCGACACCACGCCCAGGGGATCGGCCTTGCCATAGGTGCCCACGACTTGGGTGATGGCACGGTGCAACACGCATTGCACGTATGCCACGCGCTCTCCGCCACGCCCATGCATGGGCACCAAGCTCACCTGCACCTCATCGCCGTTCATTGCCTCTCGCACGCCCCTACGCGCAACGGCAAAGGTGCCCTCGGGCGTGTCGACCTGAGCCACCCCGGGCCGTATCACGCGCAGCGTCCCCTCTATGGTCGCGCGCATCTTGTGCGGCTTGGGATGCGTTCCCCTTCTTCTGCTTCCATGGTGCGGCCGCCTTCGCGACATATCCCACCTCTTTCTACCTAAGAACAAAGAACCGCCCCCTTATTCTTTTGCAGGAATAAGGAGACGGCTCCGATTTCGATCTTTTGCCTACTCGCTACACCTTGAGGTAACGACGCATGGCAATGGCGGAACCAAACAGGCCAATGGCCACGCCGGCCACCAGCAATATGACGTATACCCTGATCGTCACGCCACGCGACAGCTCAAACGAAAGGAACTGCAGGCTGTTCGCGAGTTGCGGCTGCAGGTACGACCAGCCCACCTGCAGGGTCACGATTGCCAGGGCTGCGCCCAAAATGGCCTCGATGGCGCCTTCGGCCACGAAGGGTCCGCGAATAAAGCTGTTCGACGCGCCAACGAGCTTCATGATGGCGATTTCGCGCCGACGAGCAGATATTGCCAAGCGTATGGTGTTGTTGATAAAGACAAACGCCACGAAGACGAGCAGCAGAATGAGCACGCCTGCCCCAATGCGCATGTAGTTGGTCACGCTAAAGAGGCGATCCACCGTCTCCTTGCCATACTTTACGGAGCTTTCCGCGTTCTCCACGTCATCAGAGATGGCGGCGAATTCCGGGTCCTCGATGATCTTGTTGGCAACGCTTTCCACCTGACGCGGCTCGTCCGTCTTGATGACCAAAGACGCGGGAACGGGATTCTGGCCATCCAGCGCCTCGACGGCGTCTTCCGCATTGCGGTTCGACATGGTCTCGCGATACTCTTGCAGAGCCTCGTCCTTGCTCTTGTACGTCACCGACTCGACGTCCGACCAGCCCTCTATCTTTGCCTTGTAGGCATCGACGGCCGCTTGGTCAGCCCCGTCCGATATGAATGCCTGGATCATCACGCGATCCTCTACGCTGCCCACCAGGTTGCTCACCAAGTTGGAGCCAAGGGCAAACACGCCAATGACAAAGAGCGAAAGAAAGATCGTGACCACCGCGCCCAGGCACGTGGACCAGTTTCTGCGAATGTGGGAGCCAGCCTCCCTAAGCGAATATCCAAGGTTAGAGGGCATCATAGAAGCCATAGCCTCCTCTCTCTTGGTCACGCACGACATGGCCGGCCTCAAGTGCGATGACACGGCGATGCATGGCGTCGACCATCTCGCGGTCATGCGTGGCCATCACCACGGTCGTACCCGTGCGGTTAATGCGATCGAGCAGCTTCATGATGCCCAGCGAGATGGCGGGGTCAAGGTTACCCGTCGGCTCGTCGCATACCAGCAGGGGAGGACGGTTTACCATGGCGCGAGCCACCGACACGCGCTGCTGCTCGCCGCCCGAAAGCTGGTCTGGGTAGCTGTCCATCTTCTCTGCAAGGCCAACCAGACGCAACACCTCAGGCACCTGCGCCTTGATGACCGAACGCGGCTTACCGATGCACTCAAGTGCAAACGCAACGTTCCCGTACACGGTCTTGTCGGGCAATAGCTTAAAGTCCTGATACACGGTGCCGATCTGCCTACGCAGATAGGGGACCTTCCAGTTGCGAAGCTTGGTGAGGTTTTGACCGGCCACAAGAACGGCGCCCTTGGTTGCGCGCAGCTCACGCGTAAGAAGACGCAGGAACGTCGACTTACCGGAACCAGAGTGACCGACCACGAACACGAACTCCCCTGGATAGATATCAAGGCTTACGTCGTCCAAGGCGGGCTTGTTGGGCTGGGCGGGATAGATCACGGTTACGTTTTGAAGCGAGATCGTCGGCGTACCGGTGTGGGGAACAACCGCACCGTCTCCGCCGAGAGAAGCGTAGAGACTCTGCGAGGACGTATTGTCCGCCGCGCCTCTTCCCTGCGGCTCCTCTGCGGGAACGAGGTCGGTGCTTGCGGTTACGGTGCGCACAGGCGCAGCCGAATCCAGCGGTGCCACGTTGGGCACATCCGTCATTCCCTGTCGCTCCGTGCTGCGAAAGTGATTTGGCACAACAGCTCCTTTGTTACTGTGCTAGATGCGGACAGATATACACATGGTAACAAACCGCAAGCATCCTAACCCTTTTAGCTGGTATTCCCTACACATAGAACAAAGAAGTGCATGCCCCGCGCATCTTTTGGCGCCTTATTTCGCCGCTATTCGCTGCCGCCCACGTTCCATCGATGGTAGGCTGCCACAAACTGGTCGAGGTCCCCCTCGCGCAGCACCGCGTCGGTGTTTCCCGTCTCGACCCCCGTGCGCGTGTCCTTTACGAGCTGGAAGGGATAGAGCACGTAGTTCCTGATCTGGTTGCCCCAGCTGATGTCGTGCTTGGGACCCCTGAGCTCGTCCAGCTCCGCCTCGCGCTTCTCTCGCTCGAGCTCAAAGAGCTTCGAGCGCAGCACGTTCATGGCAAACGCCTTGTTCTGAAGCTGGGACCGTTCGTTTTGGCACGTCACCACGATGCCTGTGGGCAGGTGGGTGAGCCTGACCGCGGAATCCGTCGTGTTGACACCTTGCCCGCCGTGTCCCGACGCATGGTACACGTCTACGCGCACGTCGTCGGGCGCTATTTCCACGTCCACGTTGTCGGGCAGAACCGGCAGCACCTCCACGCCGGCAAAGGTGGTCTGGCGGCGCTTCTTCGCGTCCGTGGGAGAGATGC
Organism: Atopobiaceae bacterium; assembly: GCA_017652285.1. GTDB lineage: Bacteria > Actinomycetota > Coriobacteriia > Coriobacteriales > Atopobiaceae > RUG440. The sequence continues at coordinate 7,444 of JAGCBF010000302.1, read as the reverse complement.
GGACCAGTCGATGCACGCCCTGCTCTGACCTCAACATGCCATAGGCGTTCTTTCCCGACACGGTAAACGTGGCCCGATCGATGCCGATCACCTCCGCGGCGGGGGCGTCTCCCACGTCCACCTTCCATCCCCTGCGCGCGGCATACGCAAGATACATCTTAAAGAGCATCTCGCACCAGTCCTGAGCCTCAAGGCCGCCCTGTCCCGGAGTCACGGTCACGATGGCGTCGCCATGGTCAAACTCACCCGTAAACCAACTGTTGAGCTCGAGCTCCGTAAGCTCCGCAGAAAGCTCCTGGGCCAACGTCTGTGACTCTAGGAGCATGTCCTCGTCACCGGTTTCCGTGGCCAGCTCAAAGGCGGTCCGCGCGTCGTCGAGCTTGGCAAGCGCCGCCTCCACGCTTGCCACGTCCTCCTTGGCACGCGTCAGCCGCTCCATCGTCTCTCGCGCCGCTTCCGCGTCGCCCCAAAAGCCCGGTCTGGCAGACTCGTCCTCAAGGCGAGCTACCTCCTCGCGGCGTTCGTCCACGTGGAGGTAGCTCACCACTTGTTCCAGGCGTGCTGCGAGAGCGTCTATGTCTACGGTCTCGGAGTCAGCCATGCCTTATGCCTGTTTCTTGTTGGCCAGCAGCACCTTGACTGCGCCCTTCCTGCCACAGCAGTTCTTGTACTTCTTGCCGCTGCCGCAGGGGCACGGGTCATTTCGACCGACTCCGGCATAGGGGTCGGTGTCGTCTGCCTTGCGATACGGCGTGCGCTTGGCCTGGTCAGGAGCGGTCTCGACCTCGCTAAAGCTGCGCATAGGCGCCTTGGTCGTCGCAGTCAAGGTCATCGCACCCGCGTCTTTGCTGTGGTCGCCGTCCACCTCGGCCGGACCGGAGTAGCTCGCGCCCCTCAGCTCCTCGGGCTCCTGCTCCTCTTCCTCCGCACGGGCGGCAGCAGCGCGGCGCATGGGCGCGCCTTGGACCTCGATGCGCAAGATGGTGCGCAGGAAGTCCTCGTACATGGTGTTGACCAGCAGCGAAAACGCGCTGAACGCCTCGCTCTTGTACTCCACGAGCGGGTCGCGCTGGCCAAAGCCGCGCAGGCCAATGCCGGTCTTGAGGTAGTCCATCTCCTGCAAGTAGGCCATCCAGCGCGTGTCGATGACGCGCAGCATGATCTGGGTGGACAGCTCGTGCATGATGTCGTCGCCCAGATCCTTGGTCTTCTCCTCGTAGCAGGCGTGCACGAACTCTTCCACGCGTTCGGATATGGTGGAGGTGTCTTCCTCGACCGTAAACTCCGGAATGCCCTCTCGCTTGCCGGTAAGAGAAGTAATCCACTTGCTCAGGCCCTCAAGGTCCCACAGCTCCGGGTTGGTGTCTTCGGGGCAGAACTCGCTCACCTTGTGCCATACGGTGTCGGCCATTACCTCGTTAAGATGCTCGGTCAGGTCCTTGCCGTCCAGGATCTTGTTGCGCTCCTCGTAGATCACGCGACGCTGCTTGTTCATAACGTCGTCGTACTCAAGAACGTTCTTACGCATGGCAAAGTTGATCTCTTCCACCTTGCGCTGTGCGCCCTCGACGGCCTTAGTGACCATCTTGGCCTGAATCGGCATGTCGTCGGGCATGTCGTAACGCTTCATCATGGCCGCGATGCGGTCCATGCGGTCGCCGCCAAACAGGCGCATGAGGTCGTCTTCCAGCGAAAGGTAGAACTGCGTCTCGCCAGGATCGCCCTGACGGCCAGAACGTCCACGAAGCTGGTTGTCAATACGACGGCTCTCGTGACGCTCCGTGCCAATCACGCACAGGCCGCCGGCCTTGATCACCTCTTCGCGCTCGGCGTCGCAGATGGCATCGGCCTTCGCACGCGCCGCGGTCCTCTGCTCGTCGGTCGCCTCGGCCAGAATCACGCCCTCGCTCACCAGGATGTCGTTGGCCATGACTTGGGCATTGCCGCCCAACAGAATGTCCGTTCCGCGACCAGCCATGTTGGTTGCGATGGTAACCGCGCCCTTACGGCCAGCCTGGGCTACGATCTGCGCCTCGCGCTCGTGGTACTTGGCGTTAAGCACGCTGTGCTCGATTCCGCGGCGATGAAGCAGCTGCGAGAGCTTCTCGGAGTTCTCGATGGAGACCGTGCCGACCAGGCAGGGCTGGCCCTTTGCGTGACGCTCTTGTATGTCGTCCGCGACAGCGTTGAACTTGGCCTCGATCGTACGGTACACCAGGTCGTCGTTGTCCTTGCGGATGACGGGCCTGTTGGGCGGAATCACCTGCACGGGCAGATTGTAGATCTCGCGGAACTCCGCGTCCTCGGTCATGGCCGTACCGGTCATGCCACTGAGCTTTTCGTACAGACGGAAGTAGTTCTGCAGCGTAATCGTTGCAAGCGTCTGGTTCTCCTCGCGTACGTACACGCCTTCCTTGGCCTCGATTGCCTGGTGGAGACCCTCGGAGTACCGCCTGCCCTCCATAATGCGACCGGTGAACTCGTCGACGATCTTGACCTCGCCCTCGATAACGGCATATTGCTGATCACGATGGAACATGTACTCGGCCTTGAGCGCCTGCTGCAGGTGGTTGACCAGCGTGCCCGACATGTCCCCGTAAATGTCGATGCCCAAGGAGCGCTCGATCTTCTGCAGGCCCTGTTCGGTGGCGGCGATGGTGTGCTTCGCCTCGTCCATCTCGTAGTCCTCGTCGGCCACGAGACCTCGCACCGCCTCTGCAAAGTCCTGATAGGTGGTAGCGGACTTGGTGCCCGCGCCGCTGATGATAAGCGGCGTACGGGCCTCGTCGATAAGGATCGAGTCGACCTCGTCCACGATGGCGTAGTGGTGGCCGCGCTGCACGCGCATGTTGGATCTGGTGACCATGTTGTCACGCAGATAGTCAAAGCCGAACTCGGAGTTTGTGCCATAGGTCACGTCGGCGGCATATGCCGGGCGCTTAAGGCCGAGCTTCATGCCGTTTTGCAGCAGGCCGACAGACATCCCCATGTATTCATAGATGCGACCCATCCACTCGCTGTCGCGCTTGGCAAGATAGTCGTTTACCGTGACGATGTGCACGCCCTCGCCCGTGATCGCGTTAAGGTAGCCCGCGAGCGTGGACACGAGCGTCTTGCCCTCGCCCGTCTTCATCTCGGCGATGGTTCCCTTATGAAGCGCTATGCCACCGACCAGCTGCACGTCAAAGTGCCTTTGGCCGATCGTGCGCTGAGAAGCCTCTCGCATGGCCGCAAATGCCTCGGGCAGCATGTCGTCTAGGCTTTCGCCATTCGCATAGCGCTCGCGAAACCTCGCGGTCTGCCCCCTGAGCTCGGAAGCGTCCATCTTCTTATACTGCGGCTCGATCTCGTTGATGTGGGCCGCAATCTTCCTAAAGTCCTTGAGCTGCTTGTCTGCGCCCATGGAAAGAATTCTAGAAAACAGGCCTGGCATGGCTTATCCCTTCGTTCTGTGCGCGAGGACATGCGTCCTCGACTTAACGTTCCCACTTTAGCAGGTCGCCTTATAATACTCAACCATCGGCGACCTCGCTATTTGGAAGCGGTTCTGGTTCAAACGAAAAGCTCATCTGCTCAGACGTCGTGCCGTCAACAGGCACAGAAGCGTGTCCCGCACCGACAAGACGCCCCTTTTGATGCCGCGCGTCTCGTTTTTGCAGTTTGCCATTGAGCAGCTCTTCGACTACCTTCCGCAACTGCCTGGATGGCGGCCGTTTTGTGACATCGACCACCCTTCCCACAAACTGCTCGTAGCAACGTTCTGCCTCCGTATGCCTTCCCGCGGCACAGAGCGCAATCGCCAGGACCCTCATGGCGTCTTCTCTCATGTTGTCGGCGTTATGTGCCTTTTTTGCAAAGCGGCATGCTAGGGACTTCATCCCCAACCTGCCGGCTGCAGAAGCGCCCGCGATCATGGCATCGGCAAAGAGGGCGCGCAGCTCGCGCGCTCGCGTCTCGACAACGCCCACGCCATCGGTAGGCGGCACAAACAGGTCACCCCGGTACAGTTCCTCGACCTTTCTGCACATGGTAACCAGCTGGCGGTCATCCCCTTCGATGTCCAACAAGTCGTGCGCCGCAGCCTCGAATTCGTCAATGTCGCAATCGAACACCAACGGGTCGAGCGAGATGGTGCCTTCGGCCTTGTTGGTCGTCACCAAAGGTTGGTCGTCAAGCAAACAGCCGATTTCCTTCCTCAGGACGCTCGTGGACGAATACAGGCACTTGTTCGCACTCTCGTAGTCATGCGTGGGCCAAACCGACTCCATTATCACGAATCGCTTTGCCCTATGCCCTGGCACGGCGGCAAGCAGGGCAAGCAGGGCCTTTGCGCGACGGCGCTCGAGCCTGCCGCTCGATACCGGCAAACCTCCGACCAGCACTTCGAAGCCACCCAGCATAGACATGTGCACCGGCTTTTCTCCCGCCCGCCCGCGCTTATCGTCGGAATTGCGTGGCCGTCGTTGCTTTTTGTCGCCAGCCGACGCATCCTGCCCGCCGGCGTCCTCCAAATATGCGTCTACCTGCACGACCGCATGCATCGCGGAGTCCCTCCATGCCGTGGGCATTACGAGCAGGAACCTTTCCGACACGCTTCCAAAGTCATTCATCAGCACGTTTACCAGCCACATGACGTCTCGAGGACAGTCGAGCGCACCCCAACGACCAGATCCCACCGTTCGGGTGGCCCCGGTAGTGGACAACGCCGCACAAAGAATGGTAACCACTTGGTCCAGATGCTTCGTCGCGCCGGTGCAGGCTTGGATCTCGGGCCTAAGGATCCTCTCGCCCAACTCGGCGCGCAAGGCCAGGTCCAGGAGCGTCGCGACCTTCGAAAGCGTCTGGCATCCCACGCCCGTAAAGGCCCGAATCGCCTGCTGCAACCTAACGTGGCCACGCGTCAACGCCCCAACGCGCATGTCGGACACACTTGCCGCCATCAACAAAAGTGCCCGCGATAGCACGTCGCCCCTTCGCTCCACACGATGTATATGCGTCTCCAGCGAGTCTCGAGGCGCCGTGCGGCCCGCCAACAGCGAACAAACGGCCATCACCGCATCGTATGCAACCACGAGCATCGTCAATCCCGACTGCTCCAAAAAACTCAGGTGGTCATCCATGGTTTCGCGATCAAGCGCACTCGGGGCGATGCCAGTCAGCAAAGAGCAAAGCATGTAGTCCATCTGAGCGAGGGCGGATGCGACCGATCGTTCCCTTAAGCGTGACGCATTGTCCAAAAGCCCCTCATACGCAAGGTCGGGCCTTCCGGACGCAATGTGATTGAGCGTGGCGCCATGAGCGGCAAGGGCATCCACCACCGCATCGCCCATTCCCAATCGAAGCGAAGACGCGGGCGTCTCTTCTCCTAAGTTCATGCCTTTGTGCAGCTCCCTGCACCACCACGCCAGCGCCGCGTATTGTCCCGACAAATCGTTGCCCAGACTTGGGCAGGCATGCCACGTCTTTGCAAAGCCGCGCTCTCCCAAGGCGGCGAGGACACAAGACGTCTCGTTGTAGCCCTTCAGCTCCGTACGCCCAAGCTCCCTGCATTCGTCAAGAGCGTCCACGACCACGGCCAACTCGCCCGCATTGATCATTTGCGGACCGTTTTCCAAGAGCATGGCATGGCGTTCTTCGGGATCGGAGCACATGGAGGCGACGAGCGCCCCCTTGGAGTACTCTCCACGCCCAATGAGCAGGCGGGCGACACGACCCGTAAGCTCGGGCCAGTCTCGCGTAAGCGTGCAGAGCGCAGAATATGCCAGATGCAGGCAATCAAGCGTATGCGACCCAACGCACCTAAAGGTGCCATGCACGGCGTCGGCTCCCAAAAAAGGCGCGTCTCGCACAATTGACAACCACAGGTCGTCATCGACTACGCTCAGCACCTGCTCCAGCTCGTCTTTGGTTCCAAACCCCAAAAGCAGCATCGCAATGCGCAGCTGCTTCTCTTCTCCCATCATGCCGTTGCGAACAGACGACAATACCATGCTTATATACGGTTCTTGAAAGCTGGGATCGCTTGCGATGGCACTCGCACCATTCGCGTAAGCCTTGTGTATGGCGTCCACCATACACGGCACGCCATTAGCATACAAATCAAACTCACCCGCACGCGCCTCGACATCCGGGCGGGGCAATCGCAGATCGCAAGACCAAAAGCAGATAGTTGCAGGTATCATTTCTGCAAGCATCTCGCATTCGGGAACGATGGATAACGCAAGAGAGAGCCGTCTTTTCATCATGCGTTCTATCAGACAAGAAATGGCCTCAGACTCAGACTCATCTTCGACGTATATGTTGTCAAGCGCAATAAGTACGTGTTCGCTCTTGCCAGTTTCGATCATTTTAGAATACTTGCGTATGGCTCTGCGAAGTTCTTGGACAACATCTGCTGCCGCAGAACCTTGGAAGTCGTAATAGGATGCACTGTCGCCCCTCTGAAGAAATACAGAAACGGCACGGGTAAGACAAGTCGTTTTACCCATACCAGGCTCTGCACATAGAATGACGCATTCTGAAGGCAGTATGTTTACGAGCGATGATAGTGCTGGAGATTCATACTGCAAAGAAGATGGCTGGATTTTAAACATGTTCCTCCTCGGCTAGTCATCCCCAAACCTGACTTTGCGCGAGGATAAGTTATCAGGTTCTTACACGTCGCCGTATGCATGTATTTGCATACGCGTTCGGAACGTTGCCTAAAACTGAGCAAATCGCTTGCCATCGAGCTACCAGCGCCTGTTACGCACATTTTTATTTCGCTATTTATGCTTAGGATTATCGCGATACAGAATATTGTATTGCATTTAGGAGCTAATACGTACAGCTTCCTGACGATGTTATACAAGCGTTGGTATACATGTAATTTGCAATAAAAAAGGTCTCGCTACCGAGACCTTTGTATGAAAAAATGCCCTCCGTTGGTCAGCGACGTCCTGCTCTCCCACGGGCTTACCCCGCAGTACCATCGGCGCTCGGGGGCTTAACTTCCGGGTTCGGGATGGGACCGGGTGTGCCTCCCCTGCCATGGTCGCTGACCAACGTAGGGCATTCTGCTGTCAGGGCCGTGCCCTGGGGGCCGCACAGCGCGACTTGCCAAGACGACCATCCCTCCGACCGGACCTAGGATGAGACTCGAAAGAGTAAGAGCTCGGCCGATTAGTACGGCTCGGCTGAGGCGCTCGCACGCCTTGCACCTGCCGCCTATCAACCTGGTGGTCTACCAGGGGCCTTACCGAAGGGAGAACTCATCTTGGGATGGGCTTCCCGCTTAGATGCTTTCAGCGGTTATCCCGACCGGACACAGCTACCGGGCGATGCCGTTGGTCGACAACCCGTACACCGGAGGTCCGTCCACCCCGGTCCTCTCGTACTAGGGGCAGCCTCCCTCAGTTCTCCTGCGCCCACGGAGGATAGGGACCGAACTGTCTCACGACGTTCT
>JAGCBF010000301.1 GCA_017652285.1 Atopobiaceae bacterium | reverse complement strand
TGTCACTTAATAGGCCAGAGGGTCGCATGCGATGCAAGTATTTATGCCCATCGACCGATTAAGTGACATGTGACGTCGAAATCGGGGTTCCCGTGTCACTTAATCGGTTTCGCCGCGTACCAAATCCGATTAAGTGACATCCGACGGCCGAAACGGGGGCTCCGTGTCACTTAATCGGGTGCCAATCGAGGGAACAGGCCCCGTCCTCGGTCCCGACCGTCGTGATTGAATATCAAGTGGGGTGAGCGTGGACTGCCTGCGAGTATGAACGTCGGTGGGGAGCATATTGTCCGGTTTATTGCCCCAAGCTAGACCGACGCCCGTTCCAAGCCTCCGGACTCTGGCACCCATTCCGGCACATCCGGCACCTTCCGCTTCGAGCAGGCACCCCACAGGCTGAAATGCTGGGATGGTGCGCCGGAACGGCCAGGCAAAGCGATGTTGCTTAGAGCAGCACGACGCTCTCGTGCCCAGACGCGTCCATGTTGCCGCGCGGCTTGTCGGCGGCGCTCTTTATCTGCTGCTCGAAGCCGGCCCCTACCGTGTTGCCCGCCTTCCTGCGTCCTCCAGGCATCGCCATCCCCCTCGTTGGCTTCCCATCTTCCGCCACGCGCGGCGCCTTCATGGTGGATCACGCCCAGGACTGTCAGCTTCTTCAGGCGATAGCGCGCCCCGCCCTGCGGCGTGCCATTCCGGGTGCGCGAAAGCGCACGTTTTTCCGAGGTTAGTGTAGTTTTGGGTGCCAAATCCCCACGGGCGGAAAAGACGCCCCGCGTTTGCGCAGGTAGAGGGTGCCGCGAATCAGACCCCGAAAAAACCGAGACCGAAAAACTACACGAACCTCAACTTTTCGTGCGTTTTCGCGCACCCGTTTTGGCACGCCCCCGGTCAGGAGTCGGCCCGCACCAGCCCGCGCTCGAACTCGTAGGCGCACTCGATGAGCCGGTTGTGCTCTGCGACCTTCTCGACAAGGGCATCAATCTTACACTTGTGATAGCACGAGACTTGGAGTTGGACATGACCATGCCCGCCAGCATGACCACTCTCCTGATGACTGCAACAATGATGGACTCCAAAAGAAACCGCCTCCCAAAGGTTCAAAATCGAACCCCGTGAGGCAGTGTCTTACCGCGTTGAGTATCGCCGCGGATTAATTCACCCGCCGCGGCTCGACATGGAGGTCGTGGGGGAGTTCCGCAACACCAGCACGCACTTCGTCACCGACGAGTATGAGCTGTTCTACGGTCCCATCCTGCAGGAGTGCGTGAAGTACTACGAGGAGAAGCTGCGCGAGCTCCACGACATCGAGATACGCAATCGCATCCCCAAGAACTACCTCGCGCTTAGTACCCCTGTGGAGCTGCTGTTACCTCGGAGTCAGCCATAGGTGAAGCACGTTCGACTAACGTGTTTATGCATGGGATTCCAATAGTTTGTGTTTGAATCACTTTTGTTGGCCGAAAGGGGCCTAGCCCCAATCGGCCATTGCCCCAATCGGCCATTCGACACTCTGGCGTGGTACACTCTGAAGGAAGGTCTCTTGGCATACCGTTCCGGCGTGCATCCCGAAAGGAGGAGCGCGATGGAAGTCCTGCTTACAGTAGCCCTCCAGGGTGCCCTGATTGGAATCTTGATCTTGGGGACAGAGCGGCTGCCAAGAGGCGGATGGAACGACAGGCCCCTGTCACTTGCCCAGACGAAGGCCCTGCAGGGATTCCTTGCCCTTTGCATCGTTATTCACCACTGCGCGCAAAAGGTCTTCTATGACAGCACGAGGCCTGCCCCCGGCCCCAGCGGCTTGGAGGTCATGGCGTTCATCGGCTTCATGTTTGTTGGCTACTTCTTTTTGTGCTCGGGATACGGGCTCTACCAGAGCTGCCGGAAGAAGCAGGATTACCTAAACGGATTCCTGAGGCGCCGGGTCCTCCCTCTGCTTCTCATCTATTTCGCCTGCAACACGGTGTATCTGGTGGGACGACTTGCCATGGGGGAAACCTTTGACGTCCTGCGGTTAGTCTGCCTTCTGTGCGGGCTCGAGCTTGCCAATCCCAACTCGTGGTTCGTGATAACGCTTCCCATCATGTACCTGCTTTTCTACGCCTCTAGGAGGGGCTGCTCGGATGAGGCGCTGGTCACGCGGCGATTGTTCTTGGGAGCGGGAGCTTACGTCTTGGCAGGAATTGCGGTGACGGTGGCCTTCTCGGGCATCAATCGCTACGAACTCTTCCTTGGCAAGTGGTGGTATAACACGGCAATCCTCTTCCCGTTTGGATACCTGCTTGGTCGTAGGGAGCCGGAGGCTTTGGCATGGATGAGAAGGACCTACCGCAAGCAGGTGGTCTGCTCCGTTGTGCTTTGCGTTGGAGGCTTCCTGCTGTCGCTCATGTTCGGGACGGTCTTCCCCCTGGTCCCCGTCGCAGTGGTCTTCGAAATCCTGTCGGCCATCGGCTTTACGTGGGGCCTGCTCCTGTTTTCCCTGCGTGGAAGGGTATCCAGTCGGTTGCTGGGCTTTTACGGTGGCCTGACGCTGGAGCTTTATCTAATGCATGGCTTCTTCGTCAACCTTTTCCACCAGCCGTTCTACGACAAGGGCACGGGCATCCTCACCATCGACAGCCCGCCGGTTTACATACTGCTGGTCTTGGCGTGTGGGACGGCGCTCGCTCTGCTGTTCATGCAGGTTACGAAGAGGTTGTTGGGGCGGGAGGCTACCCTGCGCCGCTAAAAGTGGCCGAAAGGGGCCTAGCCCCAATCGGCCACAGCTTTAGTCCAGGTCCTCGCCGTTGCTGGCGATAACCTTCTGGTAATTGTAGAACGAGTCCTTGCGGGCGCGGTGCAGGTCGCCCGTGCCGTCGTCGTGCTTGTCCACGTAAATGAAGCCGTAACGCTTGCGCATCTCGCCCGTGCCGGCAGAAACGACGTCGATCGGGCCCCACCAGGTGTAGCCAATAAGGTCCACGCCGTCGTCCACGGCCTCGCCCATGCACTTTACGTGCTTCTTAAGGTACTCGATGCGGTACGGGTCGTGGATCCTCTCCACGCCGTCCTCCACGACGACCTCGTCAAACGCGCCCATGCCGTTTTCCACGACCATCAAAGGAATCTCGTAGCGGTCGTAAATCTCGTTAAGGGCAAAGCGCAGGCCCTGCGGGTCGATCTGCCAACCCCAGTCGGTGGCCTCGAGGTAGGGGTTCTTGCCGCCCATGCTCATGTTGCCAGCGGTGGTCTCGGCGCCCTCGTGCGTGGTCACGGTGTTGGACATGTAGTAGCTAAAGCTGTAGAAGTCGATCTTGCCAGCCGCGAGCAGCTCCTCGTCGCCGGGCTGGATGTCGGGCGCGGCGCCCCACTCCTCCCAAAGCTTCTTGGCATAGCGCGGATACTTGCCGCGAGCCTGCACGTCGGAGGCGTACCAGTTGCTCATGCGCATGTTCTTTTGGTTGGCCAGCTCGTCGGCGGGGTCGCAGGTAAGCGGGTAGGTAAGGATGAAGCAGTCCATGTTGCCCATCTTGACGTCGGGGTAATTCTCGTGCACGTACTTGATGGTCTTGGCTGCCGCCACAAACTGGTAGTGCAGCGCGTTGACGCGATCCTGCGCGGAGGTCTTGATGGCGGAGTTGGGGCCAGAGAAGCCCTTGAGCATGGACGTGGAAAGCATGGTGCCCATGTCCGACCAGCCAAGGTTGTTCTCGTTAAACGTGAGCCAATACTTGACGCGGTCGTGGTAGCGATCGATGACCGTCTTGGCGTAGTTGAAGAAGATGTCGATAAGCTCGCGGCTCGCCCAGCCGTTAAAGCGCTCGACCAGGGAGTACGGGATCTCGTAGTGCGACAGGGTCACGAGCGGCTGGATGCCATGCTCCACGCAGCAGTCAAAGACCTTGTCGTAAAACTTGAGGCCGGCCTCGAGCGGCTCGCCATCGCCGTTTGCAAACACGCGCGACCAGTTGATGGACATGCGGAACACGTTCCAGCCCATCTCGGCAAACAGGGCGATGTCCTCTTCGTAGTGATGATAAAAGTCCGTTGCCTCCCAGCTGGGATACAGCGCGTCGGGGTCGAAGACCTCGTCGATCTGACGCGGAATGCCGTGGATGCCGTCGCCGCCACGCAGGTGGTCGTCAATCGAGGCACCCTTGCCGTCTACGTCCCACGCACCCTCGTACTGGTTTGCCGCCGTGGCGCCACCCCACAGGAAGCCCTTTGGAAAAGCCATTGTAATCAACCCCTTCTTCCTCTTAAAAGTACATACCTATTTACATCATAGGGGACAAGGGGCTCGCTTGCCTAGGTCGTACCGACAGGTGGTAGCCATTGCGTGTCGTGTGGGTACCTGCAAACAGACACCGCCGTGCGTGGACGTCGGCGCGGCTCTATGCCTGCGCGCCTCCTCGCCTAAGGCGTCCGACCGCACAGAACACGCCAAAGCACAGCGCATCCAACACCACGATGGTGGAGCCAACCGGCGTGCTGGCAACAATCGACACGATCATGCCCAGCAAGGCGCACACGACCCCGATAACCGCCGAGCATGCCGTGACCGACCGAAACGTGCCGCACACGCGCATGGCCGAAAGCGCCGGGAACACGACCAGTGCCGAAAGCAGCAACGCTCCGACCAGATTCATGCCCACCACTACGACCAGCGCGATCATGATTGCGATTATGAGGTTGTATCGGTCCACGGGCAGCCCGCAGGCCTGGGCAAACGCCTCGTCAAACGTGACGGCAAACACGCGGTTGTACAGCAGCACGAAGCCGCCCACCACCACGATGGACATGGCCATGCACATCACCACGTCAAGGCCCGTAAGGGTAAGGATGGACGTCGACCCAAAGAGCGTCGAGCATACGTCGCCCGACACGTTGGACTGCGTGCCAAAGACGTTCATGAGCAAATAGCCCGCCGCAAGCGCCGCAACGGACATCATGGCGATGGCGGCATCGCCTCGCACGCGCGCCGATTGTCCGCGACGCAACAAAAAAACGGCCGCGAGCACCGTGGCCGGGGCGATGACCAGCATGTTTTGCGTAACGCCCGTTACCGCCGCCACGGCATAGGCGCCAAACGCCACATGAGAAAGGCCGTCGCCAATGTAGGAGAGGCGCTTCATCACCAGCGTGGTGCCCAAAAGCGACGAGCAAAGCGCCACCAACACGCCCACGATCAGGGCGTATATCACAAACGGATACGACAGGTATTGGGCCAGCGTCTCTATAACGTTCATCGTGCGCCTCCTCGCGGCATGCTCCTGTACTCCGCCGCCGTAACAAAGAGCGGTTTGGGCTCGTCGAGCACAAGCACGTGCGTGGCATGGCCCAAGGCCTCGCGCACGTCATGCGTGACGGCCACGATCGCCATGCCGCCGGCACGCAGGGCGTCCAGCAGCTCGTAGAGCGCATGCGACGCCTCTGGGTCAAGCCCCGTGGTGGGCTCGTCAAGCACGATGAGGCGCGACGCCGCACACAACGCGCGGGCCAAAAGCACGCGCTGCTGCTGCCCGCCAGAAAGCTCCGAGAACGGCCGGTCGCGCAAGTCCGCTGCCCCCACGCGCTCTAGGGCCTCGGCTGCCACGCGGCGCTCCTCCTTGCCAAAGAACGGCCGTCTCCCCAAGCCGACGAGGCATCCCGAAAGGGCGATCTCCCACGCAGAGGCCGGAAAATCCCTCTGCACGTCCCCCTGTTGCGGCAGGTACCCGACCTCGCCCGGCTTTAGGCCATCACCAAAGCGCACTTCTCCGTCTATGGGCTCCAGCAGCCCAAGCAGTGTCCTTACGAGCGTGGATTTGCCCGCGCCGTTTTCGCCAATAACGCACAGCAGGTCGCCGGGATTGACGGCAAACGACAACCCCGTGGCGACCGGCTTGCCGTCGTACCCCACCTTTAGCTCGTCGCATACCAAATAGGCCATTGCACACCTCTCCACACAACGGGAACGAGCGCGTTCGCGTTCCCTCAAAGTTACGAAAGCGCCTCCGTCAGCACGGACAGGTTGCCTTCCATGGCACCAAGGTAGGTCTTGCCCGCGTCAATCTCCGATTGCCTGGTGGACTGCAGGGAGTCCACGACCAGGATCTTTTGGTCCTTCTCCTTGGTCGTCTGTATGACGGTTTGGGCCATCTTTTGGTCGGAGTTTTCCAATACGAGCACGGCGTTGCTCTTTAGCTCGTCGAGCTTTTGCGCAAGAAACGCCACGGTGTCAAAGCTCGCCTCGGTCTCTGCGCTGCACCCTGCAAAGGCCGCGTAATACGAAAGGCCATAGTCCTCGGTCAAATAGCGAAACGGGAAACGGTCCGCAAACACGATGGTGTTCTGCGGCGCCTGCCGTATGGCATCGGCATAGCGCGCGTCCAAGCTCGCAAGCTCGCCCTTATATGCCTCGGCGTTTGCCGCATACGCCTGCGCATGCGCGGGGTCGATGGCCGTAAGCTCGTCCGCAAGGGCGTCGACAAGCACCTGCGCGTTTTTGAGCGAAAGCCACACGTGCTCGTCGTACTCCTGCTCGTTCGCATCGTCATCGTCGTCTTTTGCCTGCATGCCCTCGACGACCTCCTCTTCCACCGCGGCGTCTCCCACGGCCTCCAGCAGGCTCAGGCTGTGCAGGTTGGGGTTGTTCGCCGCCTTTACGGCATCCGCCGGCCACAGGTCCGACTCTCCGCCCACGTACACGAACAGGTCGGCATCCGCGATCTTTGCCACGTCCTCGACGGTCGGCTGAAAGCTGTGCAGGTCGACGCCGTTGCCCATAAGGTAGGTAACGTTAACGTGGTCGGCCTCGTCACCAACCACCTCACGCGTCCAGTCGTATGCCGGAAACGTCGCGCATACGACCTCCACCGTATCCTGGTCGTCCTGCGCCACGCCTGAGTCGTCGGTACGGCCGCCTGAGCCGCCGCACGCACACAGACAAACGGCACACAGCGCGACGGCCAAGCAGACAAGGGCCATCGTCCTTCGTTTCATGTTCGAGCTCCTTTCTTATCTGCCTGCGCGAGGCAGCATTTGTCACACGGATGTTTACGCATATGCCTTATCGATGCGTTTTGTAATCAGACAAGCGGCGAACGGCGGCGCGTCGCGCAAGTCCAACGCCGCCCAACGCAGGTGCGGCCTCTCCACGATCTGCGGCCGTCTTGCCCTCCGCGGCCGTTACGCAGTCGTGGCACAACCCATACAGCACCGTTCTTGTGGGCAGGACCTTAAAGCCATGGTGCTCGAGCACGTGGTCCGAAAACTCCGTGGTCATATGGCAATCGAGCGGAAACGCCCTTCGACACTCGACGCACACCAGCTGGCCGGTCGCGCCCTTTGGCTTTAGGCGATAGCTCGCCTCTCCGCCGGGAGCCGTCGCCTTGAGCACGATGCCGGAGTTCGCCAACGTCTCCAGGTTTCGATACACGGTGGTGCGCCCCACGCGTCCACCCACATGCGCGACCGCCAGCCACACCTCGTCGACCGTAAGGTAGCGGTCTGCGTGTGCGGTCAGACACGCCGAGACAAGCTCGCGCTGCTGTGTGTTGTACGTACCCCGTGAGGCCATGAGGACTCCTTGCGAATTCGGAATGCGATTTCGTTTTAGTATCATACGGCATGCCGGCGCCCGTCACAATAGATTCATGCGGCGCGCTCGTAGCCTCGCGGTTCCGCCGTTATGACAAGCGCAGCTCCGCACTCATCCCGTCCGCAACGGCAACCACGCTACAGTCGCCCGTGCCCACGCGCACGACCGCCAGTCCGCGGCCGTATCGCAGGGGAAACCTCCCACGCACGTACGAGCACGCGCTCTTTTGGGCCGCGCTGCCAAAGGCCAACAGCTCGCCCCCAGCCACGCGCACCTCGACCTCGTCATACGCGCTGCCCTCGACCGTACCGGCCGAATCGGTAACGTCCACGCGCACAAACGCCACGTCCTCGTCCCGCCCCTCAAGCGACAAGCTCAGGCGCAGAGGGCCCTCGGTGCTCTTGAGCGTCGTTCGACCCAGCTCCAGCCCGTCTGCGGTGCAGGCGACCGCAATCAGCTCCCCTGGCTCATAGCGCAGCCTAAAGTCTGCGTGCAGGTCCTGGACGCGTTTGGTTCCCTTGTGGTGTCCGTTTAGGTAGAGCTTGGCGATAGGCGCCCGCGTGTACACCTCCACCGTAGTCTGGTTCCCCTCGCTTCCGCGCCAGCTCCAGCACGGCACAGAGTTGGTGCCACGCCATGGCGCCTTGCAGGGCTTTGGTAGATCCGCCGGCCTCACGAACAGCAGCGGGTTCGTCGGGCCTTCCCACACCGTCTTGGCCAGCGCCGCCTCGCCGGTAGGGTCGCCGACAAGATCGAGCGCACCGGTGTCCGCACAGAGCCATGGGTATGGCTTGCTAACCGGCGTGGGGTCGTCAGACCACGCCGCAAGGCTGCACTCGCCCAAATAATCCCAGCTCGTCCACATAAAGTCGCCCACTATGCGTGGGTCCGACTCGACAAGCCCCCAATTGCGCACGAGGTCATACGGCATGGTCTCGCTGCCAAACACCAGGCGTTCCGGGTTGCGACGCAAGTCGGGACGATACCGTCGCGTGCCGTAGTTGTAGCCCGCGACGTCCAGCTCCGCAATAAAGGGCGCCACCGCGCGGCCCACCGGCCAACTCCCCGCCATCAGCTCCATGACGTCGCCCATCTTTGCCACGTAGGTGTTGTAGGCCAAGCTCGCGTTAGCCGTCTGGTCTTGGCCGGCCTGGTCTTCCGTCCCATTAAACGAATCGATGCCCAGCCCGGCGGCAAACAGTATGGTGGCGTTGACGCCGGCCGTCACGGGTCGCGTGGGATCGAGCCGTCTGACCGTATTGGCAAGCAAGCGTGCCGTAAGCACGCCCAGTTCCTCGTGCGGCTCCGCGTTCTCGTTGCCAATGGAGTACATGATCACGCTTGGGTGATTGACGTCCTTGTCAACCATGTCCGCAAGGTCCGCGGCATGGCATTGCTCAAAGTCGTCCGCATAGTCATGCGGGTTCTTGTGTCGGTACCACATGTCCGCATACTCGTCCATAACGTACATGCCCAGCTCGTCGCATGCGTCCAGCATGCTTTGCGACAAGGGGTTGTGCGCGCTTCGTATGGCGTTGAACCCCCACGACTTAAGGATCCGCACCTTGCGGCGGCTCGCCTGCGGCAGGTCCATCGCCCCCAAGATGCCGTTGTCGTGATGAACGCATCCGCCTCGCAGCTTGACCGGCTCGCCGTTTACGCGCAGGCCCGAGCCGCCCCATTCCAGCGTACGAATGCCAAACGGCACGCTGACCTCGTCTAACGCCGTTCCGTCGGGGCTTCTGAGCACCACGTGGCAGGTATACAGCTCGGGCGCGTCTGCGGACCACAGCCGCGCGTGGGGAATGCCGATGCGCACGTCTGGCCCATGACCTCCCGCGACGGCGCGTCCAGCACGCTCGATGCGCACCCATGGGGTGCCCTCGCCCACCACGTTGGTCGTGACCCTGATCTGCGCGGGACGGATGCGCTCCGTCACGACCCTTACGCCACGACGCACGATGCGGTCTTGGTCCTGCACCACGAGCCGCACCGGCCTATACAGCCCGCTGCCGGAATACCAACGAGAATTCGGCTGATCGGAGTTGTCTGCGATCACCGATATGCGGGCACGCGTGCCCGGAGTCAGCTTGTTGGTAAGATCTACGCTAAACCCCGTGTACCCGTACGCGTGCGAGGCCACCGGCATGTCGTCAACCAGCACCAGTGAATGGCCCATGACACCCTCGAACTCCAGCTCGACGTGCTTGTCTTCCCAAGCCTGCGGCACTGCGAGCTCATGGTCGTATGTGTAGACGCCGCCCCAAAAGTACGCGCCTGCGTTACCCGACGGAGCGTCCTGGGAGCGCTTCTCGTACAGCATGGCGTCGTGCGGGATGCGCACCGCCCGTCCGTCCAGCATCCACTCAACCAGTTCAATCGTTTGTGTCATCAGCCTGCCTTTCGCGTACCTATTCGCCGTCACCATCATACCCGTCAACGGCCACGACGCGTACGCCAACGACGCAGGCGCGCGTTAAGCGACAAGCCGCTCTTGCTGCGCAAGCCCATGAGCGGCACCGCCGCGAGCACGGGCAGCACATACTCGACCATGCGCCAGACCACGTACCCCGCCGAAAGCGTCTCGCCAAACATGCCGCCAAACAAAAAGGCAAAGCCACCCTCGGCGCCAAGCGTACCGCCCGGCAACGGAATCGCCGAGGTCAACAGCTCCAGCATGGACCCGCACGCCCAGCAGGTAAGAAAGTCGGCCTGCCTTCCAAACGCCTGCAGCACGACCCATGGCAGCGCATATTGGAACCCCAGTTGCGCCAGCGTCACCACCAGCGTCAGCACCATGAGCCTCCAGTTGCGCGCCCCGGTCTTAAACCCGTTCGAAAACTCGTAGATCTGCTCGTTTACCGCATGGCTCCAACGCACAAAGCGGTCTTCTTTGATCCAGCCCCACCCGTGCACGAGCCTGAGCCCCCAGTTGCCGACGGCGCTCACTTGCTTTGGCAGCAGGCACACCAGGAGCAAGCCCGTCACCTCGACGACCTTTGCGCCAAACAGCAAGGCCCCCACCAGCACCACGTTGCCGTACGTGTCCAAAAAGTACCCCATGCGGGGAATGAGCATAAGCGCCGCAAACACGCCTTCCCCCGCCTCGTAAATAATAAAGCGCGTGTATTGCAGCGCACCTGCCGCGCCCACAGACAAGCCCGACCGCGTAAGGCGCAGTATTTGCGCCGGGGCGCCACCCGTCCCGTTGGGCGTGAGGTTAGAAAAGAAGATGCCCGTTCCCTCCACGCTCATAAGGTCAAGAATCCCCAGGCGCGAGGTGCTGTCGCCTATTACCGCGATGGCATACGCAAGCACGCCCAAAACGTAGTAGGCAACGTAGCACAGCCCCGCCACGGCGACCCATCCGTAGTCGGCGCCTGCGAGCGAATCCACAAACGTTCCCAACTCGCCCGAAAACAGCAGGTACAAAAAGTACGCCACCGCGACGACACCCAAAAACAGCACGCTCTTGCGCACCGAGCCCATGTCCTCCCGACGCTCCGCACCTGCCGAGGACACCCGGACGGTCGGACCCTTTTGCTGCGTCCCGTCTTTTTGCTTGCCCATTGCGCTCCCTTGCGTCTCCTTCTTCTTGCTACACTACCTTAACCCATTTGTCCCCCACCATTTGCGTCGGCAAAAGCAAAAGGGCATGTCTGCTTATCCGTTCCCATACCCAACAAATCCTTTCGGGGTTTCGTCGTTCCATGTTCAAGTTGTATTACCAGCATATTTGTATGATGTACGTGACGTAGTTTTGGAGGAGAAGGGACGTATATGGAACGGTTGCTTGCGCGTTATACAAACAGCTACCTGAGCTATGTGCTCATGTATCTGTTCTACAACATAAGCTTTGCGCTCTTTAGCGCGTTGATCTCGGTATACCTCATCGACAAGGGCTTCCTTGCGAGCGACGTGTCGCTGCTCATATCCGTCGCATCGCTTGCCGCCATGGTCACCCAGCCCATCATTGGCGGGCTTACAGACAGGTTTGGCATGCGCCTCGTCAACCTTACCATGTTTGCCATATCGTGCGGCGCTGCCCTCCTGTTTATTGCCACGCCTTACTTTGCCATTGTCGTTTTGGCATATTCGCTGCTCAACCTCCTTATGAACGGAGCGAATCCCGTCGTCGAGCGTATGGCCACGTCCAGCCCGTACGGCTATGGCAAGGTCCGCATGTGGGGCACGATCGGCTTTGCGCTGGGAACCCAGCTTAGCGGCATCATCTACGACAACATCGCGCCAGAGGCGCTCTACATTGGCTTTGTCGTCTCCATGCTTCTTTGCATCCTGGGCTTTTGGGGAACGCAGCCGCGTTTGGCCGAGACCGAGACGGCCAACATCGAGTCGGATGACAAGGAGCCCGTTTCGCTTAAGGACCTGCTGACCAACAAGCTTTTTTTGTTCTATCTGTTGCTGCAGATCCTGTTTGCCGCCACCACCGGCGCCACGTACTCCTTTTGCCCGGCGTTTTTGGTCAGCAAGGGGCTTGACGCCTCCGTAGCCTCCACCATACTTTCCGTCGCCGCCCTTTGCGAGCTGCCGCTCATCATCCTGTCCGCCAAGTTTATGGACAAGATCCCCAACAAGATCCTGATGCTCGTGTGCTTTGGCCTCATTACGCTGCAAATGGCCACCTACGGGTTCGACCTGCCGCTTCCCATCATCATTGCCATCACGTTTGTGTGCAAGCACCCTCCCGTGATCCTTAACGTCATGACCAACATGAAGGTCGTCAACACCATCGTGGACCCCCGGCAGCAAATCACGGGCCTGGCGCTGGTAAAGGCCTGCCAGAACTTTGGTACCATCATCTCCAACAACGTGGGCGGCCGCATCGTCGACGCGTCCGGATATCCGCCCATGTTCCTGTTCTTGCTCGCGCTGATCGCCGTGGGCTTGGTGGGAGTAGTGCTCTTCCCCGTTCCCAGCGGCAACGATAAAAAACTCTTTAGCTAATCAGGCCATCCAGAAGGGATTTGAACATGTCTGCACAACTTCAACTTGTCTTTGACCATGGCAAGCGCCACGAGCTCATCCGTTCCGCAAACGAGATGGCGGACTACGTGGACATACTGGAGATCGGATATCCGGAGCTGGTGACCTTTGGCCTCGATATCGTAAAGGAGATTCACGACGCACATCCCAACCTGCGGATCTGCGTGGACGCCAAGGTGTTTCACGGTGGGTCGGGCGTAACGAGGCGCTGCTTTGAGGCCGGGGCCAGCATCGTTACCGTACTCGCAGGTGCGCCGGACCCCGTCATACAGCAAATGGTACGGCACGCACGCGAGTACAACGGCGCCATCATGTGCGACATGGACGGCATCAAGCGCATTGGCAAGCGCACCGCCGAGGTCGACGCGCTTGGCGTGAGCTACGTAAGCATCGCCTCGGGCTACCTGATGGAGCACGAGTACGAGCTTCACAAGCGCAATCACGGATCGATCTTCCAGGTGCGACCGCTCGAGCTGGCGGGTGCCGTAAAGCGCAACCTGATCCACGCCGGCCTTGCCATCGGCACGGGCATTAACGAAGAGAACATCTCGGACGTGATGAAGCTCGCCCCGCAGATCGTCATGATCGGCCGCGGCATCTACCAAAACTTCGAAGACCCCACCACCGACCGGGCGGTTCCCGTGGACGAACGCATACGGCGCATAAACGCACTCAAGGCCTATATGGGATAGGCCAACGACCTCACCAACAGGGAGCCCTTCGTCACCAAGGCGAAGGGCTTTTTCTACGCCCTGCTACTCCTCGTCGTCCCCGCCAATTCGCGCAAGGACAGAAAGCAGCGTTGGCAGCAGCTCCTCGTTGCTTCCGTGCATCGGCACCTTGAGCTGGTGCGTCTTGGGAAAGTAGATGGCGCGCTCGGCTCGCATGGCACGCGCCACGTCCGCAGGCAGCTCAACGCCGGTAAACACCAGCCGCCCACCCGTAAGCGCCACGTTGTCTATGCCCAGGCGCTCGCAGCGAATCCGTGCGCGCGTGCGGTCAAAGATGTTGTGCGCCGCCAGGGGCATGCCGCCAAACTCCGCCTCGACCTCCTTTTGCAGCGTGTCCACGTCCGACAGCTCGTTTGCCGCCGCCAGTCGACGGTACGCCATGACGCGCTTGTCCACGTCCGGCAGGTACTCCTCCGCAAGATAGAAGTCTGCCGGCAGGTTGATGACGACCTCGCTTGGCTCGTCTCCCTCGGGCACTTCTCCGCGGGCCTCGGCGACCGCCTGACCAAGCATTTGCGTAAACAGGTCGAAGCCCACGCTGGACATGTTGCCATGCTGCTCCGCGCCCATGAGCGACCCCGCACCGCGAATCTCCAGGTCGCGCATGGCAATGCGCATGCCGCTTCCCAAGTCCTGCAACTCCGACAAGGCCGTAAGGCGCTCGGTGGCCTCGGGCGTAAGCGGCAGCTCCGCGGGGAACATAAAGTACGCGTACGCCTGTTGCCGACCGCGCCCCACGCGTCCCTTGAGCTGATACAGCTGCGCCAGGCCAAGCCGCTGGGAGTCCTCGATAATGAGCGTGTTGGTGTTGGCGTTGTCTATGCCGCTTTCTATGATCGTGGTCGCCACCAGGACGTCGACCTCTTGCATCTGAAAGGAGAGCATGACCTCTTCCACCTGATTCGGGCTCATCTGGCCATGCGCCACGGCCACGCGCGCTTCTGGCGCGACCTGCTGCACGCGTTCCACGGCATCGTCTATGGTGTGCACGCGGTTCGATACGTAGTAGACCTGACCGCCGCGCGCCAGCTCAAAGCGGATGGCGTCGCTCACCACGTCTGGGTCATACTCGCTCACGCGCACCCGCACCGGTCGACGGCCCGTCGGAGGCGTAAGGATAAGGCTCATGTCGCGCACGCCCGAAAGCGCCATCTGCATGGTGCGCGGAATCGGCGTTGCGGACAGCGTGAGCACGTCCACCTGCTCGCGCAGGTTCTTGAGCTGCTCTTTGTGCTGCACGCCAAAGCGCTGCTCCTCGTCCACGATTATGAGGCCCAGCGTGTGGGGGTTGACGTCTGCCGACAAAAGGCGATGCGTCCCTATGAGCACCTGCACGTCGCCGTTGGCAAAGTCCGCGAG
Organism: Atopobiaceae bacterium; assembly: GCA_017652285.1. Classification (GTDB taxonomy): domain Bacteria; phylum Actinomycetota; class Coriobacteriia; order Coriobacteriales; family Atopobiaceae; genus RUG440. Next base: position 9,146 of record JAGCBF010000301.1, on the reverse strand, counting down.
CGCGCGTCGTTGCCGTGCGGGCGTCACAAAACGGCTCAGCACCTCCACGCGCAGGTCAAACGGAGAAAACCGATCGAAGAACGTGTCGTAGTGCTGTTGGGCCAGGATGGTCGTGGGACACAGCACCATGACCTGCCGGTTGTCCATGCAGCACTTGAAGGCCGCCCGCAACGCGACCTCCGTCTTGCCAAAGCCCACGTCGCCGCAAAGCAGGCGGTCCATGGGCTTGGGCGACTCCATGTCGGCCTTGATGTCTTCTACGGCGCTTACTTGGTCCGGGGTCATGTCGTAGGCAAAGTTTGCCTCCATGTCCTGCTGCGCGGGCGAGTCCGGCGAAAACGCGAAGCCCTTGGCGGAGCTGCGCCGCGTGTACAGGTCGACCAGGTCAAACGCGAGCTTCTTTGCAGATCGCCGCGCCTTGCCCGTCGCACGGCTCCAGTCCGCCGTGTTAAGGCGCGTGAGCCGCGGAGCGCTTCCGTCCGGCCCCACGTAGCGCGTAATGCGATCCACGCGCTCGAGCGGCACGTACAGCTTGTCGTCGTTGGCATATTGCAGCAAGAAGTAGTCACGCTCCTTGCCGCTCATTTCTTGTCGCACGATGCCCGTAAACAGCGCGATGCCATGGCGCGCATGGACCACGTAGTCGCCCGGCTTAAACGGAAACGTGGTCGTGGTGGGGTCGATGCGCTTGGGACGTCGCTTCTTTGCCGTCCTGGAAGACAAGTCCGCGACCGACAAGATCGCCAAGCGCGCGCTTGGCACGACCACGCCACCGGGTATGGCCGCATCGACAAACGTGACGACCCCCCGCGTGAGCGAGGGACTGTCCAACGCGTTGGGGTCCAACAGGCCGGCGGCGTTTTGCGGTGCGGTTCCCAGCGATTCCTCGTATGGGATGGCCTCGTCCAAGAAGTGCATCTCCAAATGCTTGCGCGCACCATGGTCGGGCACGGCAAAGACGACCGTGTCGCCATCGCGCACGAGCTGGCGCACACGCCCCAGCATACGACTGTCGCGTCCCGAAATGCCGGGCTGCTGCACGTACAGGTCCCCGGGCTGCGCTGCGGCAGCCGCCGCCCCATAGCGCTTGCCTCGTGCCGTGGTCGTCCGCGTGGCCCCCGCGCGCATGATGGAGGAAAGCGACACGCGCTGCTGGCTCTTGCCAAAGTCAAACTTCTTAAGCGGCGTGTAGAGCCCCTCAAACGCCACGTGTGCCACGCCGGCAGCGTGCTTGACGTCATCCATCGCCCGCGAGCAGTCATCCAACAGCGTACGGGGCTCCAGCAAGACCACAAGCGTGTTTGATGACATGTGTTCCACCGGCGAGGCAGTCTTTCCTCCATAGAGCTCTGGTAGATAGCGATCGAGCTGCGGCGCATTGGCGCGTTGCTCTATGAGCTCAAGGTCCGCCGCCACGGCCGAGTCTTGTCGGGCGATCCTGCCAAGCGCACGCGTGGCACGGGCCACCGTTTCGTCCGTAAAGGCGAGTTCGCGACACGGCACGATGCGCACGGACTCCTCGTCGGCAATGGTCTGCTTGGTCGCGGCGACCATGCGACGAATTCGATCGATCTCGTCGCCAAAGAACTCAAGGCGCACGGGGGTCTTTGCCTGCGCGGGAAACACGTCCACGGCATCGCCGTGCACGCAAAACGTTCCCGGGGCATCGACCTCGCCCGTATCCGCATAGCCCATGCCCACCAAGAGCCTGGGGACTTCCTCAAACTCGACCTCGTCGCCCACGCAAAACGTCGAGCCGCAGTAGTACCCCGAGCCAACGGGAGGCACGCGCCTGAGCAGGGCACGTGCAGACGTCACGACCACGCACGGCTCGCCCGTGGCCAGCGCCTCCATCGCCGCGCAACGCGCGCCGACCACGGAATCGTTTGCGGCATTGGTCGACCACGGCCAGTCCGTGCGATCCTGGTAGCGCAAGACCGCACCCTGCCCCAACCACGCGCTCAGCGCCGTGACCATGCGCTCCGCGGCATCTTCTCCCGGCGCAACCACCAAGCACGGGCGCGGGTCGTTGGCCCACAACGCCGCCACCAGCAGCGGTCGCGCGCTTTGCGCGACGCCAATGGAGGCGTCTTTTTCTTCGCGCAGGTTGTTGAGGGGTTCTCGCAGCTCCGGGGCGCACAGGAGCTGGTTGGCAATGCGGTGTATAAGCATAGGACGTCCTTACGTACCGATTTGTTAGGAACAAGTATACCTGCGCAGGCAACCAAAGACCCCCGCCTTTGTGCGCTAACAAAGGCGGGGGTTGTCGTGTTTATCCAACGTCAGACATGGCAAGAGGGCCCGTCGTCCGCAAACGCTAGTCCTCCTTGCGCCAGCGTCCGGAATCGCGCGCCAGCGAGGCAAGGTACTGCTGAGCGGCGGTGACATCGCCTTCGTTTGCGCGCCAGCTCCAGTTGCCCTCGGCCGTGCCAGGAACGTTCATGCGCGCCGAATCGTCAAGCACCAGCACGTCCTGCAGCGGCGTAATCACCACGTCCGCAGTCGACTTAAGGCAGCGCGCCATGAGCTCGCGGTACACGTTTTGCTGGTCGTCGTACGGCCACTTTACGTTGATCCAGCCCAGCAGCGTCTGCGTGTCGTGCGTGCTCGTGTAGCAGATCTTGCCCGGCGTGGGCGTGTAGCCCTGACGCACGTCCTCGTTGGCAAACAGAATCACGTCCATGCCCGGGAAGCCCGTCGTCGCCACCAAAAAGCGAACTGCCGGCGTAATGGTTCCCAAGTCTTCGCCAATAAACGGAAGGTCGCCAAAGTGCTCGTGGGCCGTACGGAACAGGTCGAGACCAGGGCCAAAGTTCCACATGCCCTCGAGCGCACCGCGGCCACCGGGGATCTTGTAGAACGACGAGAACCCAAGGAAGTGGTCCAGGCGCACATAGTCATACAGCTCGAGCATGCGCTCCAAGCGACGCATCCACCAGTCGTACCCGCGCTTCTTGAGCACGTCCCAACGGAACGTGGGGTTGCCCCAAATCTGGCCGTCCTTGGCAAAGTCATCGGGCGGGCAGCCTGCCACACCCAAAGGATTACCCTTTTCGTCCAGGCTAAATATGTCGCGCTCCGCCCACACGTCACTGGAGTCTGCCGACACGTACATCGGCATGTCGCCAATAATCTTTACGCCCCGCTCGTTGGCGTAGGCACGCAGCTCGCGCCATTGCTTTTCGAACACGTACTGCGCGCGACGGTGGGTCTCGGCGTTGGCGGCGAGCTTCTCTTCCTCTTCCGCCATTCCCTCGCGATACTCCCGCAGGTTCTCGGGCCAAAGCGGCCAGGGTATGTCGTCGCCCACGGCCTCTTTGATGGCACGGAACGCCACGTACGGCTCGAGCCAGTCTTCGTTTTTCTTGCAGAACTCGATGTACCCCTCGTCGTCCTCCAGGCCGTCGAGAAGCTCGTCGAGCCTCGTTTGGAAGCCGTCGATAAGGAACGGGTTGCCCGCAAACGCAGACAGTCCGGCGTAAGGAGAACCGTACTGGTCCGTGGGGTTGACGGGCAGCACCTGCCAATAGGTTTGTCCCGCCTCGGCCAACACGTCCACGAATCGCTTGGCAGGCTCGCCCATGGTGCCCTGCTCACCGTTGTTGGGAACGCTGGTAATGTGGCAGATGACGCCCATTCCGCGCTCCATAGGCTTCTGCAGGCGCTGGTTGTTGTGGAAGTACAGCACCGATGTGCCGAGCGGCCAAAGATGCACGGAGCACGTCGCGCCATCGTCGCTTATAGTGGGCTTTTTGCCCTGCACGATGTCTTCCACGTTGATCGCGTGCATGGGAACGGTGGCCACATGCTCGTTCTTTAAGCTGGCGTTGGCGAGTACGCACACGGTCTCGCCCTTGTAGCTGCGCGTAAACCCAAACACGTCGTCGTTGAGCGCAAAGGGCACGAAGTTGCCCTCCTCAAACACCTCCGGCAGCGACTTGCGCACGGCAATGGCGTTTCGGTAGATGGTCCGGCAGTTGAGGTCTTCGTTGCCCCAAGGGTACGTGGAGCGGTTGTACGGGTCCGTGTAGCCCTCCACACCGGCCTCGTCACCATAGTAGATGCAGGGAACGCCGGGCATGGTCATCTGCAGCAGGGCGGCGACCCACAAACGGCTTACGGCCAAGCCACGCTGCCCGTCGTTAAGGCGGAAGTCGCGACGCTGGTCGTCGGACAGCGTCGACTTGTTGGGCGCACCGCCCAAAATGGTGAGCACGCGCTCGCGATCGTGGCTACCCAACAGGTTAAGGCAGCTCAAAAAGGCCTCGCGCGGATAGTTCTCGCACAGCTCCTGCATGCGGTTCGCAATTTGGTACGCAGAAATCTTGTTGGTCATGTAACCCAAAAGCGACGTGCGGAAGGGATAGTTCATAACGCCATCGAGCTCGCGTCCCTGCAGGTAACGCCGCAGCTCGCCATAGCTGACCTTGTGCGAGGCGTCTTCCCACACCTCGCCGATGACCACCGCGTCCGGCTTTTCGGCCAACGCGGCCGCCTTGATCTCCTCTATAAAGCTGTCGGGCAGCTCGTCGGCAACATCGAGCCGCCAGCCCGATGCGCCAAGGCGCAGCCACGTACGCACGACGCCGTTTTCGCCACAGATAAACTCGCGATACGAGGGGTCGTTCTCGTTTACGTCCGGCAAGTCGTCCACGCCCCACCAGCACTGATACTCGCAATCGGCGTCGCCGCCAAACTTGAACCAAGACGCATAGGGGCTGTCTGCGCTCTGGAACGCGCCGGGCTCGGGATAATTGCCGTACTTGTTGAAGTACCGGGAGTCGCACCCCGTGTGGTTGAACACGCCGTCCAGAATAATGGAGATGCCCATCTCCTTGGCATCGCTGCACAGGCGCATAAAGGTCTCTTTGTCACCCAGCATGGGGTCGATGCGCAGGTAGTCCGCCGTGTCGTAGCGATGGTTGCTGGCTGCTTCAAAAATGGGGTTGAGGTAGATCACCGACACGCCCATGGACTTGAGGTATCCCAGCTTCTCGCGCACGCCTTCAAGATTGCCGCCATAAAAGTCCCAGGTGGATATGCGACCATACTGGTCCTTTTGATACGCGGGCCGCGCATTCCAGTCCTGCACGAGCATGCGCGACGGACCGTTGCGGTTTTCGCCAAAGCTGGCCTCCACCTTATCCATCCAGTCGTCCCCGCCGCGATAGAAGCGATCTGGGAAGATCTGGTACACGATGCCGTGCTGATACCACGTGGGAAGCACTTCGCGCCGCTCGTACACGGTAAGCTGGAAGGAGCGCGGCTCGCCTTCGACAAGGACTCCCTCGCCCGTGCTGCAGTCATTGCGCGCACCATAGCGCATCGTTGCGCCATCGGTTTCGGTGATGACGAAGAAGTACCAAATAATCTGCGTCTTTTTGGGGGTGATGGTTCCCGTTAGACGCACTAGGCGCTCCTCGCCCTGCTCGATCACGGTGGGCTCCATGGGCACCAACGTCTCGCCCTCTCCATCGACCCAAAGCCTGAGGACGCCCGTTGGGTCCTCGACATCCCACACGTCGACGGACAAGGTCACGGTTTCGCCCAGAGGGCAGGCGCCAAATGGCTTACGATAGGCCGCATCTGAGGTTACATGCTTTACTCTCACGATTCCGTTGCCTCTCCACTCGTTTATCTTCACACATAGTGCGCTATTTTAGCAGTACGCCCGCGGTTTCACCAACAGGGAACGAAAAAAGCGCTACTTGCGCTTTTGGATTTGCGATGGTTGCGGTGACGTCCCCGGCAGGGCAGGAGGCACGTCGTCCTCCCACACCCAAAACGGCCCCTCCCGCGCGAGGCGAGAGGGGCCATGTCGTGTGAGTTGCCAGCGGTACGAGCCGCAGCGCCGCGGTTAGGTGATCTTAATGGTGATCTTTACCGACTTGCTGCCCGACTTGTACTTGGTGGTGCCAGCCGCGGTGACCTTGGCCGTCATGGTATAGGTGCCCTTGCCGGTGCCCTTCTTAACGGTGACCTTGCCGGTCTTCTTGTCGATGGAGAGCTGTCCGGAGCCAGAGGCCTTGGCGTAGGTTACCGTACCCTGTGCCTTGCTTACCGTAAGCGGTGCCAGCACGGTCGCCTTCCTCTTGACCGCAGCTGCCTTTGCCGTCTTGGTCGTGGCCTTGACCGTAAGGGGCTGTGCGGCCGCCGTTACCGTAACCGTGACCTTCTTGGTAACGGAGTTCCAGTTTGCGTTGGCGGCAGAGGTAACGCTGACCTGTGCGGTGCCGGCCTTGACCGGGGTGAGCTTGCCTGCGGAGCTGACCGTTACGACGGCCTTGTTGGAGCTTGCGTAGCTCAGGGCGCCCGCGCCACTGCTTGCCTTTGCGCCAAGAGACGCGGTGGAGGTTGCGACCAGGGACTTGTTGGACACGGTAATGGTAGGCGTACCCTTCTTTACCGTTACCTTGGCCGAACCCTTGGCGGGCTTCCAATTGGCGTTTTCGGCGGACTGGATGGTAATCGTCACGTCGCCCACGGCCTTGGGCGTTACCTTGCCCGTGGTGGCGTCGACAGTCGCAACACCGCTGTTGGAGCTTACATAGGTAAGCTTGCCGGCACCCGAGGTGACCTTGGCGTCCATCGTTACCGTCTCGCCCATGTTGACGGTCTTGTCGCTTGCCGAAATCGTAGGCGTGCCCTGGGCAGACTTGATGTTAAAGCTCACGTTCTGGGAACCGCTGTAGCCGTTGATGCCGGTGACCACGGCGGTCGCAACGCCGACGTTGACGTTGTTGGTGTAGCTGACCTCATAGTCGGAGCCGAGCTTAAGGGTGGTGCCCTTGTATACGACGGACGGCTTGGGCGTCACGGCGCTTCCGGTAAAGTTCTGGTTCGCGATCGTGGCGATGGTGGCGTCGTTGATGTTGCCCTTAAAGGTGGGGACCGATCCAAGGCCGGTGGTGTAGTCGATGGTGTAGTAGACAGGCAGGTGGTCGCCCGTGACGTTTTCTGCGTACCAAGTCACCAGGTTGCCGTACAGCACGGGCTCGCAGTCAGAGAGGTACCCGTTGATGGTCTGGACGCTGCCCTGCTTTTCTCCCTTGCCATTGATCATGATGTAGCTGACCTTGCCACGCTGGTTGACGTCGGACCAGCTGATGTTGGAGCCGCAGTTCATTTCGGCCCACATGACGCAGTACAGGTCCTCGTTGATCTTTACCAGCTTGGGAATGTCCGCACCGACTTTGCCGGTGCTCTTGTAGTTGGTGAGCTTGATGGCGGAAGGCGTGCCGGAGAAGTCGGCGTTGCTCACGATTACGTAGGCATTGCGCGGCGTGTCGTCACCGGAGCTGTTGAAGTCGTTTTGGTCGATGGACGCAATGGCGGTAAGCAGCGTGTTGCGCTTGGAGGACGTCTCGAACCCGCCCATGGTAACGCCGGTAAAGTTGATTCCGGAAGAGCCAGAGATGGCGAAGAGGTTCTTCATGCTGTTGGTGCCGGTCTCGCCAATGCGCTTGACGGTAATGGCGCGCGGGTTGGCATCACCGTGATCGAGCGAGTACAGGGTGTTGCCGAGCGACGCAAGACGCTGGTTGAAGGAGTGCGATACGTACCCGAACTCCGTCTTCTGGTTAAGGGTGTACTTCATGGAGTGGTCGGCGAGCTTCATGGTGCCCTCGTCCACCACGAGGTGAAGGCTTGCCTGGTGGCCGGTGACGTTTGTGGTGCCATACATGGTGTGGGCGGTACGTACGTGGAGCTTGCCGTTCATCTCGAACATGTCGCAGTAGCCCTCGCTAAAGGGATACCAAGTATTCTTGTTGTTGCCCGCTGCCGCGGCGGTGACCTCGGTGTTGCCCAGATACTTCCAGCTCTTGTCGTACTTGGTGATCCTGATTACGACCAAACTGTCCTTTTTGGAGGGGTTGTCCTGACCGGTGACCACAAAGTTGTACTGAGATCCCGCATAGAACCCGCCCCATACAAAGTTCTTTACGACCAGGCCGGTGGGACGATACGTGCTGGCGTCGATGGTCTTGCGTGCGTTGTACAGACCCAGCAGGGAGGATGCCATGGTCTCCACGATGAGGTTGCCGTCTACGTACTCGACGCGCTCCAAAAGCCCGTTGCTGTTAATGTAGAGTGCGGACGTGCTGGGAAGTGCCCACATATAGTCGGTAAGCAGGTGGTAGTCGGACACGTTGTTGGAAGCTGCCGGCTCGAAGGATCCGGCGGCCTGGGCGGTAAGGCCCATCTCCTCGTAATCTTCCTCGATGCCGATGGAGTCGGCCTCTGCGGCCTCTACGACCAAGTCGTCGGTATCGACGGTAATGGCGTCGTCGTCAACCACAAGACCGTCGTCGGTGGTGTCGTCAAGTTCGATCGCGTCCGTCTGAATGGCGTCCTGCTTGGATTCCTCTGCGATGTCTATGGCATCGACGGCAGGGTCCTGCGGCTGCTCGACAGCGGCAGGCTGTTCGTCTGCAGGATCGCCTGCAGTAATATCTATAGGCGTCGCGCCGTCGGTAGACAAGGACGGCTCTTCGGTGGGCACGTAATCGGCCACCTGATCATCCTGAACCAAGTCGTCTGCCAGCGGTGTGGAATCCTGAGTCGCGACATCCTCCTGCGCAACGTAGCCGTCCAGGCTAGGATCCACGGCGTCGAGGCCGACGGAATCCTGAGCCGTGATGTCCACGTCGAACAGCTCGGCGTCATCCAGAACTACGGTGGAGGTGTCCGTTCCTTCGTCCTGCCCCACAAGCTCCGCCAAAACTGGCGCAGGATACGAACCCCAAAGCAAGAGGTACGACAAAGCGAACGCGGTGATAGTGCGCAATCTGTTGCGTCTTTTGTTCCTTGGGTACTTCATGGATCCCACCTACTTTTTTTCTTGGTCGTATTTACGTACAGAGAAATCCGATTTCAGAATATCACGTTTTGTTACCGATTTACGTCAAAAATCCACATTTGTTCAGAATGAACCGAATTTCGCCTGAACGGTAGTTTTTTCGGTGTGAACGGTATGCTGAATGGTCACTATTAATCGGTAAAGAGACTTGACAGCACAAAATATGTCGGTGAGTGGTATTCAGCATCTTTGTTCCCAAAAAAGTGGCCGATTGGGGCTAGGCCCCTTTCGGCCACTTTGGCTACCCGATGGCCGAAAGGGGCCTAGCCCCAATCGGCCATACGCT
>JAGCBF010000300.1 GCA_017652285.1 Atopobiaceae bacterium | reverse complement strand
TGCCCTTCGACCTCAAGATCGGACACCTTACGCATCAGGACCTGGGACAGATGCAGATGTATGTGCATTACTATGATCGGTATGTCAAGTTGGAAGAGGAGAGCCCGCCCGTCCACGCTGCTTCCCAGATCGCGCTGGTAGAACAAGGGGTCCGACTTGTGCTGCCCCTCGAAGACGTCCTTGACCGCCTTTGCCGCCTCGGTCTGGCAGTCCTGGATCTTGAACCTGAACTGCATGGCTACTCCTCGCCGCCTCTTAGCACTTCCCAGTAACCGTTCTTGCGGGCGCCCACGCGACGGAGCCGGCCGTTTGCCTGCAGGTCTGTAAGATGTCTTGCCAGCGTACTTCGGGCAATGCCTAGTTGCTTCGCGGCATCAGATTGTGTTATGGCAGGGTTTTCCGCCAAGAGCCTAAGTATCGCGTCGTCAATTGAGGGCCCCAGAGGTTTATTGTCCGATTTATTGTCCGAATCGGACAATAAAACCTGCTCTCGCAACGTCTCCGCGATGATGCCCAGCATGAACTCGACGAACTGCGTCGCATCGGCGTCTCGCTCCGATTGCCCAAGAGCGTCGTAATACTCCTGCTGGTGTTCGGCGACCAAGGTCTCGATGGGCAGCCACGCGAATAGCGGGTCCGATCTCTGTGGCAATTCTTTCTTTACTGGAAGGATGCAGACAGACGGCCTGAACCAAGAAACGAGCCATCTACCTGCATCGTCGTAAGTAGGATTCAGTTACGATCCTAAGCGTAATAAGCCACGCCAAGGAACTGTTTGCTTGGCAGCACAAGAGAGGCACCCTTCTTGTGCCGATACTGGCGCCCGTTTTTCTCTCTGCTACTCCCCGCGGGCACAACACGCCTACACGCCCAGGCAAGCGAGCGGCACCACCACGACGCCATCCGGCCTACGATATGCCGTGGTCGTCGAGGTAAGTACCATAAGAAACGACGGGGCACCTTCCTTGTCCTTATCAACGCGATCAGCAAGCTTCAAAAGATGCTTCGCCCCCTCGTCTATGCGGCTCTGCCCCATCTTCACCTCTACGGGAGCCCATCGTCCGTCCGCAAGGGAGATGACCGCATCCGCCTCAAGCCCGGTCTTGTCGCGGTAGTGCGACACCTGTCCGCGAAGGGCACTGGCATATACGCGCAGGTCGCGTACGCACAAAGACTCAAAGAGAAGCCCGAACGTCGTAAAGTCCTCAAGCAGCCTCTGCGGCGTGGCCCCAAGCACGGCGGCCGCAAGCGAGGGGTCGCAGAAATGCCTCGTGGGACCAGTGCGCACCACAGTCTTTGAGCGCAGGTTTGGATTCCACGCGGGAAGGTCTTCGGTAACGTATGCGCGCGCGAGGGCATCCACGTAATCCGCGACCGTTACGTCCGACGGCGACTCCCGCATATCGGCCGCCACGGTCGCCAAGGACGCCTGACCACTCACGTTCCGGGCGAGGCTCCTCATGATGGAGCGCATCCACGTGGAATTGCGCTTGAAGCCGTCCATCTCCTCGATGCTCGAGTCAAGCAGCTCCTCGACGTAGCTTTGGGCCATCGCCCCGGGCGCGGACTCCCCCAATGCGACCGCTTCCGGCCACCCGCCCCTGCACAGGACGCTGGCGTAGCCGTCCACGTTCACGTCGCTCATCGCCGCCACAGAATCCGCGCCGTCGAAGAGCGCCGACAGAGACACCTCCCCCGTAGACTCGCCGCTCTCGAGCAGCGACATGGTGCGCATGACAAGCGGCGCGATTCTTCCAACGCCCGTATGGGCGGGACGCCTACGCGGCGTAGACGACCCTGTCAGGATGAACATGCCGTGCTCACGGCCCCGGTCGACTGCGAACCTAACCGCGTCCCAGAGCTGCGGGGCCATCTGCCACTCGTCTATAAGACGCGGCGTCTCCCCTTGCAGCAGCGCCGAAGGCATCGAGTCCGCGAGTGCCAGGAGCGCGGGACCCCTATCGGGGTCTTGCAGGTAAACAGAACTCTTTGATGCTCGCTCGCCCGTTGAGGTCTTGCCGCACCATTTGGGGCCTTTTATATGCACCGCGCCGGAGTTGCGAAGCTGTTCCACGAGCAACGCATCCGCGATGCGCGGATAATACCTGTCGCCAAGCGGTTTGCCATACGTCATGGTAGGTCTTCTTTCCAAGTTCCTGTTTAGGCCATTCTACCATTGCTTCTTGGCAATTTGGCCCATTTTTGTTTGGCAATATGGCCCGTTTTTGCTTGGCAATTTGGACCGTTTTTGCTTGGCAATTTGGCCGGGTTCACCCGACGCACCCGTTACAGCCACCCCACCACGCGTATGGAGAGGCACGTCTTGCCGGGCCCCGCTCGATGTTTCCGTTGCAGAGCACGCATGTGTTGGCGAACTGGCAGTCGCGCACCTCCAGCAGGTTCTTCAGCGCGACGTGGCGACAGGCACCCACGTATAATACCGCAGAGACGGAAGACAACCCGACAAACAAGGAGGACACGCGATGAGCGCGGAACTGAACCTGACCGAAGACCAGAAACAACGCATCGAGGCGGCCAAGACGCCCGAGGAGAAGGCTGCCGTGATCCGGGAGGCCATGGGCGCCCTGCGGGAGCTCTCCGCCGAGCAGCTCGAGGCCGTGAGCGGGGGCGTGTGGATCCCGCCGACGCACGAAGAGATAGACGCGTGCTGGGACTATGTCCAGAGCATTATGAATCATTACGGCCAAGACATGGCGGAGGCCGCGGCGTTTGAAATGGGACTCATCCCACCCAAGAGTGCCTCCAGCAGCGGCTATTATTTCGAGAAAAGGAGGACCATCTCCGAGTGCCGTGCCTTTATGCACCGGGAGATTGACGGGGAGAACGACGAGCTGGCCAGCGCCTATTTCTTCTAAGCTCGTCCCACAAACTGGCCGAACGGGCGGGGGCGGACAAGGCCCGCCTTCGCCGCAGCGAGTCGCTGGGCCTCTCCTGGGGCAACGTGGACTTCGCCTTACACCTATCGGTCACAGCTTGGCGACAAGGTCGTCCAGCGCGCGACGACGATGGCTGATGGCGTTCTTCTCTTCTGGCTCGAGCTCGGCCATGCGCTTGCCGGGAATGTCCGCAAGATCGAACAGCGGGTCGTAGCCAAAGCCGTTGGTGCCGCGCAGGTCACGCGCAATGGTGCCCTCGCAGTCGCCCTCGCCGACAAGCACCTCCTCGCCGTCCTCGTCGCGCGTGACCAGCACGACCGCCGAGTGGAACCGCGCCGTGCGCTCGGCATCCGGCACGTCTGCCATCTGATTTAGGAGCTTGTCGTTGTTGGCCGCATCGTTGCCATGCTCGCCAGCCCACCGGGCGCTGTAGATCCCCGGCGCACCGTCGAGCGCGTCCACCACCAGCCCGGAGTCGTCTGCCACCGCCATGCTAAGGCCGGTCTCGTCCAGCGCTGCGCGCGCCTTTATGAGCGCGTTGGCGCAAAACGTGTCGCCGTCCTCCACCGGGTCGGCAAAGTCGCCCAGCTCGCCGAGCGCCACGAAGCGCACGCCCTCCATGGCAGGCGCCGCGCCCAAGATGGCCTCTATCTCGCTCAGCTTGTGCGCGTTGCCGGTGGCAACCACCACCGTCTTGCTCGGGTCCACCGTATTGATCGTCATCGTGCTCACTCCCCCACACCTTTGAAGTTCGTTACCTTGCGCTGCAGCTCAATCAGGCGCGCGACGCCAAGCTCGCCCAATCCAAGGAGCTCGTC
>JAGCBF010000299.1 GCA_017652285.1 Atopobiaceae bacterium | reverse complement strand
TTCTCCGAACGTTACCTGCAATTATCGTGTTAAGTCTGGGAACCGCCGTGTACCGAACGGTATGCACGGTGGTGTGGGAGGACGGCGCGCCAACTAATGGCGCGCCTCCTACCCGATTTTGTGCGGTGGAACGATGATTAATCAAGCGTTATGGTTTTCCGTTTGCGAACGTGACCAAAGAGCCAGGTCTCTCCAGAATGGGGGTCGCTGGTAACGCGCAGCGTGCCGCCTGGTTCGCGAAGAACCACGTCGCAATGTGAGTCCGTGACACTGGCGACGCACATGCCTACGGCTGCACTACCACTTGCGCAGGAATTCTCCCAAAATACGGTATTGCTACCGGGCACGTAGACAAGAGGCGTCAAGGCAAAGTCGTCGCTCGCGTTGCGTTCCAAGAACATGAGGCCAAGACCGTCGGCGCCAAGTGCCTCGCACCATGCGCGAACCGTAGATTCTGCGGCGGTCATGTCGGAGCGCAGACAGAAGAGGGGAGAGTCGTCCCCAATCACCACATGCGAGATGCCGTCAAAGAACACGACGTCAAGGTCGTCGGCTAGCTTGCCATGATACAGGCGAAGCGTACGTATCTCGCGCGGCTGTGGCATACGCACGCTCGCATAAAAGCCGCCATTGTCATCTTTTTGCAGCTTGACCTCGACTACGTCGCGGGCGCCTGAGGCACGGACCAAGACGCGTGTGGACCCATCAAGCCCATGGTTGAGGGCAAAGAGGGCGGCTGCGCTCATGGTGGCGTTACCGCAAAACTCTCCGCCGGCCATGCGAAGCGAGACATGGACTCCTTCCGCTTCGGCTTCATGCACGAATCCGACTTGTTCAACCTCAGGATGAGCCTTCATGATTTCGAGCGCAACCTGAGGCTGACGTTCAACCTCAACGTGATCTTCGACAAGAGCGGTTATGTTTCCCGTTGGATCTAGGATGCAATAGCGCATGGGCCGTCGCGCTACCTTTCGAACACACGTAGGAACTGCTTGGTACGTTCTTCCTGCGGATTGTCAAACACGTCATGGGGATCGCCCTGTTCCACTACGACGCCGCCGTCCATAAACAACACGCGGTTGCTCACGGCCTTGGCAAAGGGCATCTCGTGTGTAACGACCACCATGGTCATCTTTTCTTCCGCAAGCTGACGTATGACCTTAAGCACTTCTCCGGTAAGCTCAGGGTCAAGTGCAGAGGTAGGCTCGTCAAAGAACAGGATGTCAGGCTTCATGGCCAAGGCACGAGCTATTGCCACGCGTTGCTGTTGTCCGCCCGAAAGCTGATAGGGATACGCGTCCGCACGGTCTGCTATGCCCATCTTTTGCAGCAGTTCCATGGCGGTGTCGATCGCCTCGTCCTTGCTCCGGTGCTGCACGTGTACGGGGGCGTCGATCAGGTTCTTTAGTACGCTGTAGTGAGGACAGAGGTTGAAGTGCTGGAAGACGAGTCCACAATAGTTGCGAAACACGTGCAGCTCTTGCTGGCTTACGTATACGGCGTTGCCGCTGTCGTTGGTGTGTGCGGCCGTCTTGCCCATGTATTTGATCTCGCCACCGTCTATGGTCTCCAAAAACGTCGCGCAACGCAGGAGCGTCGACTTTCCGGAACCAGAAGGGCCGATTATGCTCACGACCTCGCCGCTGTCCACCGAAAAGCTGATGTCCTTAAGCACCTCCATGTCATCAAAGTGCTTACGAATGTTGTTCATCTCCAGAATCATAAGACTACCGCCCTCTGTTCTTAGGTTTGCCGATTATTTGTAGTAGTCCAATGCCTTCTCGATCCGCGACATGACAAATGCCACGACGTAGTTGGCCACAAAATAGAAGACGCCTGCTATCACGAATGGTGTGAACGAGGTCTGTGAGGCAGAGATTTGCTTTGCCAGCGAAAAGATTTCGGAATACGCTAAGGTAAACGCCAACGAAGTATCCTTTACCAGCGTTATGACCTCGTTGGTGATGGCCGGCAGTATGCGCTTGATTACCTGCGGAAGAATGATGCGCATAAACGTCTGCGCCCGTGAATAGCCAAGCACCTCGGCGGCTTCGTATTGTCCCACGGGAATCGATTCGATTCCCCCACGGTAGATCTCGGCGAAATACGCTGCGTAATTGACCACGAAGCCCAGGATCAGGGCAGGGAAGCGCCAGTCGCCAATGTTCATCTGGAACAGGTAGAACGGGCCAAAGTACCAGACCAAAAGCTGAAGCATGAGGGGAGTGCCGCGTATTATCGAAATGTAGGCACCGATGATGGCACGAACGACTACAAAGCGAGACTTCTTAAGCAGCGCGACTATCATGCCAAGCGGCAGCGCCCCCAACAGCGTAAGGGTAAAGATGCCAACAGATCGCAGCATGCCAGGTGCCATCGTGGAGAGCATAGTGGAGAATTCCATAGGTCCTCACCTCACAGTAGAAAGCTACAAACAGCCCGCGCATTGGAAGGGATCCAATGTGCGGGCAACTAAGGGACGGGCGATGTGCGGGACTACTTGCCCAGCGTGATGTACTCCTCGATCTCCGGATACTTTGCGGCGATCTTTGCTACCGTGCCGTCCTTGGCCAGGGCGTCAAGCGCCTCATTGACCTTGTCGCACAGTTCGGTGTCATCCCTGCGGAAGCCGATCGCGTACTGCTCGCTGCCCAGCTCCTCGTCCAAGCACACGAAGTTGGAGTTCTTATCGATTGCCTCGTTGGCGCGGGTTACGTCGATGGCAAGGGCGTCTACGGCGCCAGCCTCAAGGTCGTTGATGGCGATCGTGTAGGTGTCGTAGACGTTGAGGTCGGCAAAGGTGTCCGCAAGCGCCTTCTGGCCCTCCTCGTCGTTGAGCAAATCATATGAGGAGGTCGCGGTCTGCACGCCAACCTTCTTGCCCTCGAGGTCCTCGAGCGAGCTGATGCCGGAATCCTTCATTACCATGATCATCTGGGTGTTGTCGGAGTAGGGCTTGCTCCACAGATAGTCGTCTTCGCGGCCGTTGATGGTGAAGCCGGACCAGATGCAGTCGCAGCTACCGGCGTTGAGCTCGGCGTCCTTGGCATCCCAGTTAAAGGGAACCGCCTGATACTCCCACTCGTAGTAGTCGCACACCGCTTGGGCCATCTCGACGTCAAATCCGGCGTTGTTGCCGTTGTCGTCGATGTAGGAATAGGGGCGATAGTCTAGGTCGAAGCCGTGCTTGAACACGGTGCCGCTTCCGGCAGCCTTGTTGGCGTCAGAAGACGCGGCGTCCTCGCCGGTCGAAGCGTTGTTGGAACCACAGGCCACCAAAAGCAAGGCTGCCATGACGATCGCCATGATGGGGGCAAGAATCTTGGAGGTCTTCTTCATCGGTTGTTACTCTCCCTTGGATTGTGCGGACAAAAGCGTTGCCTATAAAACGGTGGCAGTTTATCACGCTAAAGTACATGAGTGACTGAGAATGACTGGTATTGCGGCGTCTTGTAACCAATATTCAATTTTTGCCGCCACGCTCCGGGCGCACGTGAATCGTTTGTGCTTAAGTTGTCGTGTGCGTACAAGACGCTTGATTGTTGTCGCGATTCTGGTAATATACCCTTTGCACGCGGGTGTAGTTCAATGGTAGAACCAGAGCCTTCCAAGCTCTTGACGCGGGTTCGATTCCCGTCACCCGCTCCATGTAATCGAGCAACCGACCAAGCATATCTTGGTCGGTTTTTTATTGAGAAGTGGCCGTTTGGGGCGATGTTCCAATCGGCCACTCTTCTCTTGCTTTTGGCCACAGGGGCCGAAAAGTGGCCGAAAAGTGGCCAAAAAGGGCCTAGCCCCAATCGGCCATCTGTTTACCAGTGGACAACCACCACATCGCCGGCGTCGGCATAGCTATAGATGGCCTCCGCCGCGTAGTAGGGCAGGTTGACGCAGCCGTGGCTGCCGTCGTAGGCAAAGACGTCGGCGCCAAAGTAGTCGCGCCAGTAGGCGTCATGCAAGCCGTAGCCGCCATAGAACGGCATCCAGTAGTTGACGGGCGTCTCGTAGTCGGCCACGCCGTCGTAGTCGTAGTCAAGGCCCACGAGCACGGCAGGCGACTCCTTGTATTCGATGTAGTAGACGCCCTCGACGGTGCTTTGTCCCTGGGAGAAGTTGCCCGTGACGCAGGGAGCCTCGACGATGATGTTGGAGTCTTCGTCAAACATGCGCACGTACTGCTCGCTCAGGTCCACGTCTATGTATCGCGGACCCCAGTCCTGGGCGCCGCGTACGAGCGTGTGTGCAGACGAGATCATGGGAACTTCGATGGGCTCGTCGGAATGGGCGGTTATGTGGGTCCGAATGAGGTTGGCCAGCTTCTTGCCGTCCACGCTCCAGCCGTAGGTGCCGCCTGCGACGGTAATGCGCTTGCCGTCGTCGGTTCTGGTGTAGGTACGCTCGGTTCCCACGGTATCCGTCTGCAGGGAGAACGGTCCGCGCGTCCACTCGGTGACCTTGTCAAGGTCGGCCGTCACGGTGTTGCTCTTGTTAATCGTGAGCCAGGAGCGCACGAGCTCGTCATCGATGGAATACATCTCCTTGCCGTTGTAGGTGAGTGAGATGGTCATGTGAGCAAGCTGGTTGGCCTGCTCCAGCACCGAGGCATAGTCCGAACTCGTTATGGTGAGGGTGGGCACGCTCAGGTCTGCGAGGGTTATGGGAATGTCTGCCTGCAACGCGGAAACGCCCTGCTTGATGGTGTCGTACGAATGCGACAAGTTTACCGCCGTGCCCTGTTCTTCCTTTACGGCGACGTAGAGGTCCTTCTTCTCGTCGAACTTAAACGTGGCGTTCTTGGGCTCCTTCGCATCCTTGTTGGCGCTTTCCACCGCCGCGGTTACCATGCCCTCGAGCTTCTTCTCGTCAAAGGACACGCCGTCGGTCACCTGGTAGTCTCGTTTGGTAATGAGCTGGATGGGCCAGCCAAAGGAGGGGAGGTAGCCGTGTGCGGCTTCCTTCCAGGTGTCGGCGTCAAAGGACAGGTCGATGTCGCCTGCGTTGATGCTCAGGTCCACGCCTTCGCCATGTGCGCTTGCTGAGTAGGAGGTGATCTCTCCCTCTATGCGAGATGACAAGCCGTTTGGCGTCGCCCACGATGCGTCCAGGCCGTTGATCTTGGTGCCCGGAAGGTATCTAAACGACCAGAACGCGGACCCGATGAGGTAGACGAGCACCAAGATGGCGACGGCCGCTACCTGAGGGGTGCGAATCTTTTCCAACGCGACGGCCTTGGCCTTGGCAAACGGCGTACGCGAGTCGACGTTGCCCGTCGCGTTTTCCTCGCTGGGAATCTTCTGTTTTTTGGATGGCAAGACGACGGAGGGAAAGGGCAGCGACGAGAGCTTGCTCTTGACGAGCACTATTGCCGTTGTGGGCGTCGACTCATCCTTGTTCTGAGGTTTCGTCGTGGTGTCTGATTGTGTGGAGGCCACCTTGTCGTTGCGAAGCTTAGCTGCCTGCACGCGTGTGGGAGCGCCTTTTGCGCCCGCTGCGGAGAAGTGCTTGCCCGCGCGCTTTTGCTGAGGTTGAGGTGACGGTCGCTTTGCGAGTGCCTTCCCGGCGGAGGAGACGGGACGCCTGGCAAGGGCGGTCGTATTGCTACCTGCGGCAGGTTTCGCCGTGCCGGCAGGACGCTTGGCGCCCGCGCCAGCCGTTTGCGGACGACGCTGGGCTGTACCGCTCGCCTTGGGCCCCTGCGGGTTTGTCTTGGTGCTCTGAGACCTGGGCGCGGTTCGGTTGTTGGGTCCGGTGGCGCGAGCTCCGCCTGGGGCGGCAGCCGCTCCGCCTTGGGTGGCAGATGCCGGGACGGGACGCCTTTTGACGCGAGCCTGAGCCTGGCGAGCCTGTGGCGATGCCGAGGATGCCTTGCCGGCACCTTGTTGCGTCGATGGCCTGGGAGGCGTCTGCTTGCGAGAGGCGTTTGGCTTGCGCGCCGGCTTGGGCTGTGTCGGCGCGGCGTGTACGCTGGGCGATTTTTGCGCCGCAGCTGGGGCATCGTTGCTCGTAGATACGTGCTCCGACGCGACGGTGGATGCCGCTGCCTTGTCGTTTGCCGCTTCTGGACTCTTGGCCCGAGCGTCCGTTACGCCGTTTTTGGTCTCCGTAACTGGCTGAGCTGCCAGAACGGAGTCCTCTTGGGATTCGTTTTTATCGTCTGTTGCTCTTTCGGTACCCCGATTTTGCATGCCTATCATCCTTGATGGTTCAAATAAGACGTAGAAGACATATTACTTCATTCTTGGGTATTGTGGGCAAAAAGCACCCAACTTGTCGACGCGGCTTAAAGTGCACATGGCTTTTGCACAAGAACTACAAGACGTAAATATCTACTATGGTGCGCGCAAAAGGCATTGGGCGGGGGAGGTGTGATGGGTGGGGGTGGACAGTTTTTACGGCTCGGCCAGCACAGAGCTTGATCGGCACGGCATGGGCCCGTAACGAGGCGAAAGGCCGACATAATCGCCAAGGCCGGTCGGTGCTCGGCGGTTTTGGCCAAAAATGGCCCATCTGGCCGATTGGGGCTAGGCCCCTTTCGGCCAACTTGCGCGCAGGCCTCACGATCGGGCGGACGTATCGGGCGAAGTGACGCCTCTGGCCCGGTCGGCCGATGGAGCACACTCGCGCTGGCCGACAACCGCGACTTCGAGTGCCGGTGGGCATGAGCCAGAGGGACAGGTACCCTGACTCATGGACGGAGCATACGTTGCTTTTCTCGAAGGCCAGCGCAGTTTTGATTGGCGTCTCTCAGACCCACAACGAGACGAAAACGAAGAAGCGCAGGTAGACGCCCAGCGTCCCGCGTGTGTCGTTCCCGCGATAATCAATCTCGCGAGCGTCCTGCGGCACGCGGTCCCGCCAAAATCTATCTCGCGAGCGCCTCGCGTGTTGTTCCCGCCCAAATCAATATCGCGAGCGTCCTGCGGCCAAAGTTCCCGAGAAAATC
>JAGCBF010000298.1 GCA_017652285.1 Atopobiaceae bacterium | reverse complement strand
TCAGCTCGTAGGTAACGTATTGCCCCACCAGCTCGTTTCCGTGCATACCCGTTACCAGGGCGATGCGTGGCCCGGCCTTGCGCATGCCGACGATGCGATTGCGCTGCACTACCAGGTTTTCTCCCATGGGGAGTGCAGCCGAGAATACCGTGCTGACCATAAGCTCCCCCCGTTCCGCATACGAATGCCTACATTGTGTGGCAAAAGAGCTGCACCTCGATTGCCCAACGATTTCCAAGACGCTTCGGTATGGGTAACAGAGCGTGTCGCGCGCGTCACCATTCAAAGACGTGCGAAGCGGGGGCGGAGCGCATGGGAGGATGGACGCTATAGTGCTGCGAATGACACGACGACAAGGGCGGGAGGCGATTACATGGGCGCGGGACTATACAGGTCGCAGTTCGAGCACGACGCATGCGGCATCGGTGCCTTGGCGCATCTAAAGGGCAAGCGGTCGCACAGCATGGTGGACGATGCGCTTTCGGTGCTCGTGAACCTCGAGCACAGAGGCGGCAAGGGCTTGGAACCGAACACGGGCGATGGGGCCGGCATCCTCTTTCAGGTGCCGCATCGGTTCTTCCGCAAGGAGGCCCAGAAGTGCGGGCACCTGCTTCCCAACGAGGGCGACTACGGCGTAGCCATGATCTTTTGCCCGCAGGACGAGGTCGGAGTGCGAGACGCGCGGCGCATCTTTGAGGACGGCTGTGCGGCCGAGGGGGTGCCCGTGCTGTTTTGGCGCGCGGTGCCGGTGGACGACCATGACCTGGGGGCCACGGCGCGGGCCTGCATGCCCACCATCCTTCAGGCGTTCGTCTCC
Source organism: Atopobiaceae bacterium (assembly GCA_017652285.1). GTDB lineage: Bacteria > Actinomycetota > Coriobacteriia > Coriobacteriales > Atopobiaceae > RUG440. The sequence continues at coordinate 6,412 of JAGCBF010000298.1, read as the reverse complement.
AGGCCAGACGGCGTGGCGGCGGGTGACGAGTTCGAGCGCAAGCTCTACGTGTGCCGTCGCACGATAGAGAAGCGTGGTGGGGCGGCGCACGAGCTTGACGACAAGATCTTTTACGTGTGCTCCATGAGCTCGCGCACCATCGTGTACAAGGGCATGCTGGTAGCAACGCAGATGCGCCGCTTTTATCTGGACCTCAACGACGCCGCGGTGGAAAGCTCGCTGGCGCTCGTGCATTCGCGCTACTCCACGAACACCACGCCGAGCTGGGAGCGCGCCCATCCCAACCGCCTCATCATCCACAACGGCGAGATCAACACCCTGCGTGGCAACATAAACTGGTTGCGCGCCCGCGAGCCGCACCTGTATTCCCCCGTGCTCGGGTCGGACATGCAAAAGGTGCTGCCGGTCATCAGCAGGGAGGGCTCCGATTCCGCCATCTTGGACAACGTGCTGGAGTTCCTGGTAATGAACGGGCGGGACATGGCTCGCTCCATGACGCTCATGATCCCCGAGCCATGGGAGCGACAAGAGCGGCTTTCGGACTCCAGGCGCAGCTACGACGAATACCAGTCCATGCTTATGGAGCCGTGGGACGGACCGGCGGCCATCGCCTTTAGCGACGGGGTGCACATGGGGGCCATACTGGACCGAAACGGCCTGCGTCCCGCGCGATACTACGTGACCAGGGACGACCGCCTCATCCTTTCCAGCGAGGTGGGGGCGATCGACATCGATCCCGCCATCGTCTTGCAGGCGGGGTGCCTGGGGCCTGGCGAGATGCTTCTTGTGGACCCCGCGCAGGGACGGGTGCTCTACAACGACGAGCTGCGCGATGGATATGCGGCGCAAAAGCCGTTTCGCGACTGGCTCAAGGCCGAAACGATCGACGTGCGCGACCTCGCGCTGCCGCATCAGACGGCGAGCGCGGAGGATGCCGACGTGACCCTGACCCAGCGGCTCGCTCGTCACGGCTACCACTTTGACGACATATGGGAGGTCGTGCACCACATGGCCCAAACGGGTGGCGTTCCCCTGGCCTCCATGGGAACCGACGTGCCGCCCGCCGTGCTGTCGCGCAGGCCGCGCTCGTTCTTCGACTACTTCAACGAGCTCTTCGCACAGGTCACCAACCCTCCCATCGACGCGCTGCGCGAAAGCCTGGTTACGTCGAACGTCCTCTACCTCGGCAATCACGGCAACCTGCTGGAGGACGCCAGGGACACGTGCCGCGTGGTGCGGCTGGCGGGACCCATCCTTTCGGGCGAGGACTTCGCCAGGATCTGCGGCATGCGTCGCGTGGGATTTCGCGTCGAGCGGTTCCGGGCAGTCTATTCCGCCCACGGTGGGCCAAAGGCGCTGGAGCAGGCGCTCGACGAGTTGGATCGCAGGGTCGAGGCTGCCGTGCGTTCCGGCGCCAACATCGTGGTAATCTCCGACCGCGCAGGCGAGGGCGAGGTCCCCATACCGTCGCTGCTCTCGTTGGGCAGCGTCCACAACCATCTTATACGCGCGGGCGTGCGCATGCGTGCCGACCTCGTGGTGGAGACGGGCGACGCCATATCTCCGCACGACTTCGCGGCCTTGGTGGGCTACTCCGCAAGCGGCATCCATCCCTACCTGGCGCATGACTGCATAGAGCACTTGGTCAAGACCGGGTCCTTGTCCATGGGCGTGCAGGAGGCCATGGACAACTATGACCACGCGGTGACGGCGGGAATCATGTCCATCATGAGCAAGATGGGCATATCGGCCATGCAGGGGTACCACTCGGCGCAGATATTCGAGATATTAGGCTTGTCGGACGACCTCGTGGAGCGTTGCTTTGCTGGCAGCACGACAAGGATCGGCGGGCTGGACCTGCAAGGGGTCAAGCGCGAGCTGGACGAGCGGTATCGCCAGGCGGGCGCGCTGCCGGATTCGGCCACGCCCGCACGGCTGGAAAGCTCCGGCATCACCAAGTGGCGGCCCGGCACGGAGGAGCACCTCATTACCCCGCAGGCCATCTACCTGCTGCAACGGGCTTGTCGCGAGGGAAGCTACGAGCTGTTTGGGGAATACGTACAGGCGGTGCGCCGTCCCGGTCGCGCGGTCGTGCTGCGTGACCTTCTTGAGCTGGTGCCGCTGCCCACGGGACCCGTCCCCTTGGACGAGGTGGAGCCGGTGGAGTCCATCGTGCGTCGCTTCAACACGGGCGCCATGAGCTTTGGGTCCCTTTCCAAGGAGGCGCACGAGTGCCTGGCGATTGCCATGAACCGTCTTGGCGGCCGCTCCAACACCGGCGAGGGTGGAGAAGACCCCGCGCGCGAGACGCCCCTGCCCTCGGGAGACTCGCTCAACTCGGCCATAAAGCAGGTTGCCTCGGGACGCTTTGGCGTGACGAGCCGCTACCTCGTGAGCGCGCAGGAGATCCAGATAAAGATGGCCCAAGGCGCCAAGCCGGGAGAGGGCGGACATCTGCCGGGACGCAAGGTATGGCCATGGGTGGCAAGGATTCGTCACTCCACGCCGGGCGTGAGCCTCATCTCCCCGCCGCCGCATCACGACATCTACTCCATAGAGGACCTCGCCGAGCTTATCTTTGACCTCAAGTGCGCAAACCCGAAGGCGCGCATATCGGTAAAGCTGGTAAGCGAGGCGGGCGTGGGAACCATTGCCACGGGCGTGGCCAAGGGCGGCGCGGCAAAGATCTTGGTGTCGGGGTCAAACGGTGGCACCGGCGCCGCCCCGCGCGACTCCATCTACCACGCCGGCCTGCCGCTGGAGCTGGGCCTTGCCGAGACTCAGCAGACGCTGCTCCAAAACGGCCTGCGCTCCCGCGTGGTGCTGGAGGCCGACGGCAAGCTCATGGACGGGCATGACGTTGCCGTGGCGGCACTGCTCGGCGCCGAGGAGTTCGGGTTCGCCACCATGCCCTTGGTGAGCATGGGGTGCCTCATGCAGCGCGATTGTCACCAGGACACGTGCCCGGTGGGCATATGCACGCAGGACGAGTGCCTGCGCGGGAGGTTTTCGGGAAAGCCGGAGCACGTGATCAACTTTATGGCCTTCGTGGCCCAGGACCTGCGCGAGCAGATGGCCCGGCTGGGATTTCGCACCGTGGAGCAGATGGTGGGCCATCCCGAGTGCCTAAGACAGGTTAGGGTGGAGGGACATCCCAAGGCCAACTGCTGCGACCTTTCCGCGTTGCTGCATAGCGCCACGCCACAGCTTGCGGAAAACATCGACGGGGCGGACGGCGTGCACTTCCTGCCCCAGATGGCTGCGGACCTGCAGTTGGAGGGCACGCTCGACGCCACGCTGTTCGTGCCCTACACGGCGAGCGCCCGCGAGCACATGGTGCCCGTGCACTTTGGCGTGGACATAGACAACGTCAACCGATGCGTGGGCACCATGCTGGGGGCGGCGGTCACGACGGCGCACCCCGAGGGACTGCCCGAGGGTGCCGTGACCATCGACTGCCAGGGGTCTGGTGGACAGAGCTTCGGCGCGTTCTTGCCGCGCGGCGTAACCCTCAACATCGAAGGTGACGCCAATGACTACGTGGGCAAGGGGCTTTCTGGCGGCATCGTGAGCGTGCGACCCAATGCGCGCGCCACCTACAAGTTCGACGAGAACGTGAGCGTGGGCAACGTGGCCTTCTATGGCGCCACGAGTGGCAAGGGGTTTGTCAACGGATTGGCCGGGCAGCGCTTTGGCGTAAGAAACTCCGGCGCCACGCTGGTCGTCGAGGGCGTGGGCAACCATGGCTGCGAGTACATGACTGGCGGCGTCGCGGTCGTGCTTGGCGAAGTCGGGTCCAACTTTGCGGCTGGCATGAGCGGCGGGGTCGCCTACGTGTATGACGAGCTGAGCACGTTGGACGGACGCTGCAACCACGACATGGTCGAACTCGTGCAGCCGACGGACGCCGAGCTCGAGCAGGTGCGCGAGCTCATAGAAGAGCACGTGCGCAGGACGTCGAGTCCTCGAGGCATAAAGCTCCTGTATCAGTTTGCCGACGTAAGACGGCACTTCGTAAAGGTGATCCCGCACGAGTACCGGCTCATCATGGAGCGGGCCGACCACGAGCAGGCGCGGGGCGTAAGTCGCGATAAGGCCATAGAGCTGGCCTTTGAGTCGCTTCGAAGGGAGGCGTGAGCAATGGGCAAGCCGGCAGCGTATTTGGAGGTATCGCGTCAGGAGCATGGCATGCGAAGGGCGCCCGAGTCGATTGGCGACTTTGGTGAGTTGGCCGTGTCGCTGGACGTGGAGGCACAGCGCAGGCAGGCCAGCCGCTGCATGTACTGCGGGGTGGCGTTTTGCCAGGTCGGTGCTTCGTTTGGAGGCGCGCGGCCATCGGGGTGCCCGCTGCACAACCTCATTCCCGAGTGGAACGACCTCGTGTATCGTGGCCTGTGGGACGAGGCGTACGAGCGCCTGCACATAACCAATCGCTTTGCGGAGTTCACGGGCAGGGTTTGTCCGGCGCTTTGCGAGGCTGCGTGCAACCTTGGTCTGCACGACGGCCCGACCACCATACGCGACAACGAGCGGGCCATATCCGATTATGCCTGGGCACGGCCGGAGGGGCCGACGGGCTTCGACGCTGCGAGCGAGGGTGCGCCCCGCGTGGCGGTGATCGGCTCCGGACCAGCGGGCCTTTCCGTCGCGTGGGAGCTGGCACGTCGTGGCGCGCGCGTCACGTTGGTGGAGAAGGACGACCGTGCCGGGGGACTGCTGATGTATGGCATCCCCAACATGAAGCTGCCCAAGGACGTGGTCGAGCGTCGCGTCGACCTTATGCGGTCCTGCGGCATCGACGTGCGCTGCGGCGTGGACGCAAGCCGTGTGGACGTGCGAGACGAGCTGCTCGCACAACACGACGCACTGGTCGTGGCCACCGGTGCGCGACGGGCCAGAAGGCTTGCCGTGGAGGGCGCGGACCTGGAGGGCGTGACGCTTGCCCTGGACTATTTGGGTGGCGCGACCAAGGCGCTCGTTTGCGGAGAAGAGCCGGCGATCAGCGCCCGCGGGCTCGACGTGGTGGTCATTGGCGGGGGAGACACGGGCACCGACTGCGTGGCGACGGCGCTGCGCCAAGGGGCCTCCAGCGTGGTGCAGCTGGAGTTCTTGCCCGAGCCTCCCGGCGAGCGACGGGCGAGCAACGCCTGGCCCGAGTGGCCCAACGTGCGCAAGGACGACTACGGCCAGGTGGAGGCGACCGCCGTGTTTGGTCGCGACCCACGCCAATGGGGCATCGAGACACTCGAGGTCCTTGGCGAGGGCGGCAAGGTCTGTGGGATGCGCGTGGCCTCTTTGGACTGGACAGCTGGCAAGCCGGAGCGCGTCGCGGGCAGCGAGCGGGTGATCTCCGCCCAGCTGGTGCTTTTGGCCATGGGGTTCGTGGGACCCGAGGGCGACGTGTTCGAGGCGCTGGGCGTATCGCGCGAAAGCGACGGTCGCGGGCTTCCTTGCGTGGAGGGCTCCTCGCATCGCGCCGTGGCAAGCGCAGAAGTGCCCGTGTTCGTCGCAGGCGACTGTCGCGGCGGCTCCTCCTTGGTGGTGAGCGCCATAGCCGACGGTCTTCTCTGCGCCGCCGAGGTCGCCCAGGAGCTGGGAATGTAGTTTGGCCCACGCGCCGTGACGAAGGGCGGCGTCCCTTGTCCACGGAGCGCAGGCATGGGGGAGAAAGGACGGGCACTATGCGCTTTACCAAGATGCACGGTTTGGGAAACGACTACCTGTATGTGTATGGCGAGGTGCCGGCAGACGTTGCCGAGCTGTCTGTTCGCTTGTCCGACCGCCACTTTGGCGCAGGGTCGGACGGCATGATCTACATCGGCGAATCCGACGTGGCCGACTTTTCCATGCGCATCTTCAACGCCGATGGCAGCGAGGCGAAGATGTGCGGCAACGGCATCCGCTGCGTGGGCAAGTACGTGTACGACAAGGGCCTCACGCGCAAGACCTCCCTTGCCATACAGACGCTTTCGGGCATTCGGCACGTGGAGCTTTTTGTGGAGGACGGGGTCGTGGTCGCCGCGACGGTGGACATGGGCATGGTGAGCGTGGGCGACGCCATGGAGCTGCTCGTGGACGGCGCTTCGGTTTCGTGCATGCCCGTTGACGTGGGCAATCCGCACGCGGTCCTGCTCGTGAGCGACGCCGAGTCGGCACCGGTCGACGTCTTGGGTCCGCAGCTGGAGCATCACGCGGCCTTCCCCGGTGGCGTAAACGTCGAGTTCGTGCAGGTGATCGGCGAGCGTGAGCTGCGCATGCGGGTGTGGGAGCGCGGCAGCGGCATTACCATGGCCTGCGGCACCGGTGCGTGCGCCTCGGCGGCGGCGATGGTGAGCCAGGGCCAATGCCCGGCGGAGAAACCCCTTACGCTGCACTTGGATGGGGGCGACCTCTCCATCGTGGTGCATGGGAG
>JAGCBF010000297.1 GCA_017652285.1 Atopobiaceae bacterium | reverse complement strand
GACGATTGGGCCCGCCGGAGCGGTCGTGTCGAGGCGGCGGTACCAAGCTACCGGTCCGTGCCGTGCCCAAACGGCCCGAAAGTGGCCGAAAGGGGCCTAGCCCCAATCGGCCATCTATTCCCGGAACACCCAAAACAAGGGGCCGCTCCATAGGAACGGCCCCTCTAGTAAGCCTTTGCCCCACGTGGCTACTTGGAGTGCGGACCTGCCTCGCGCACGGCATCTTCCATATTGGGGTACTTCTTGGCCGCGTTTTCCTCAAACATGGCGGCTAGCTTACGGGCCTGCGCGTCGTAGGCGAGCTTGTCCTTCCACGTCTTGCGCGGGTTGAGCACGATGTCGGGCACACCGTCGATGTGCTGCGGCACGTCCACGTTAAAGATGTCGTGGTGGGAGAACTTGGTCTTCTCGATCTCGCCGTTAAGGGCGGCGGTGACCATGGCGCGCGTGTACGGCAGGTTGATGCGCTTGCCCTCGCCGTAGGCGCCACCGGTCCAACCGGTATTGATGAGGTAGACCTTGGTGCCGTACTTCTCCATGCGCTCGCCAAACATCTTTGCGTAGCGCATGGGGTCAAGCGGCATGAACGGCTCGCCAAACAGCGTGGAAAACGTGGGCGTGGGCTCGGTAATGCCGCGCTCGGTACCTGCGACCTTGCTGGTAAAGCCGCTTACAAAGTGATACATGGCGGCCTCGCGGCTCAGGCGAGAAATGGGAGGCAGCACGCCAAACGCGTCTGCGGTCAGCATGATGACCACCTTGGGAACGCCGCCATACCCAAGGAGCTGGGCGTTGCTGATGTAGTCGATGGGATACGCCACACGGGTGTTCTCGGTCAGCGACTCGTCGAAGTAGTCGGGCACGCGGGTGCCCGGCGCAAGTACGACGTTTTCCGACACGGAGCCAAAGCGGATCGCCTGGAAGATCTCCGGCTCGGTGACGTAGGAAATGCGAATCGCCTTGGCGTAGCAGCCACCCTCAAAGTTGAAGACGCCGTCGTCCGACCAGCCATGCTCGTCATCGCCGATGAGCGCGCGGTTGGGGTCGGCCGAAAGCGTGGTCTTACCGGTGCCCGAAAGACCAAAGAACACGGCCGTATCGCCCGAGACCGGGTCCATGTTGCAGGACGAGTGCATGGGCAGCACGTTCTCTTCTACAGGCATCAGGTAGTTCATTACCGAGAAGATCGACTTCTTGATCTCGCCCGAATACTGCGTACCGGCAATCACGATCTTGCGGTCCTCAAAGTTGACAAGCACGGCGGCCTCGGAATGGATGCCGTAGACCTCTGGGTCGAGCTTGAGCAACGGCGCGGCAAGGACGATGAAGTCGGGGCTGCCGTACTCGTCGAGCTCCTTCTTGGAAGGACGCACGAGCATCTGCGTAGAAAAGAGCGCCTGGCTGGCAAGCTCGGTTACGACCATGAACTTACGCGTATAGCGACGCTGCGCGCCCGCAAATCCGTGAACGACAAATATGTCGTGATGAGAAAGATGCTTGCACACGGCTTCCTTGATGGCCTCATACGTCTCGACAGATATGGGTTTGTTGACTTTGCCCCAAGCGATTTCGTCGTGAACGTTGGGCGTGTCCACAATGTAGCGATCCTCAGGCGATCGCCCAGTGTACTTACCGGTCTTAACATTGAGGGCTCCAGTATCGGTAAGCTTGCCTTCGCGGCGCGAAAGCGCACGCTCAACGAGCTTGGCCGGGCTGCCGTCAATCATAACGGCGCCAGTACGGTCCTTAATGCCGCACATAGTGAGTTCGTCATCGATCATGGATCCTCCTTGGGTCCCCGGACGCCAAAAGATGCTGCCGTTTGGACGTCCTCTAAAACAAGCTTTTGTTAGTCTAGTACATATGTCGGATTCTTGCCAAAAATACGTAAAATCTTGAGATGAAAATTAATGATGAGCTGCGGTTGGTTTAACATCTTGTCTCGTTTGGTCGCCTTTGCTTGCCCCGCGCTTGGCCGCCTGCGCCTGGTCCCTTTTAGCAACTATCGGCGGCTGCGATTGGCCGATTGGGGCTAGGCCCCTTTCGGCCACTTTTCGGTTGCGCTTGGCCACTGCGCCGGGCGCTGGCCCCTTCTGCCCTCAATTGCGACTACTGGCGGATGAGACGAGCCCAAGAAGTCGCATATGTGGCACAGTTAACCCATAGATATGCCCAAAGACCACAGAAGGGAACACCATGAGCGAACTAATCACCATACGCTGCGGCGCAATGGAAGCCAGCGTGGACACGGCCGGCGCGCAGCTGATGAACCTCAAGAAGGACGGCAAGGAGTACCTGTGGCAGCGCGACCCCCAGTGGTGGCCACGTTGTGCGCCGGTGCTCTTCCCCATCGTCGGCAACATCCGAGACGATCGCGCGGACTCTGCCCAGGGAGAGATTCGGTTTGGTCGCCACGGCCTTGCCCGCAACTACGACTTCGAGGTCACCGAGGCCGTAGAGAGCAGCATGACCTTGTCGCTGAGCTCCAACGACGACACGCGCGCGGCGTTTCCGTACGACTTCCGTCTGGACATGACCTACGCGCTGACGGATGATGCACTTGAACAGCGCTTTACCGTGACTAACACCGGCGACGTCACGTTGCCGTTTGTGGTGGGCGGGCACCCCGCGTTCAACGTGCCGGCCCCCGGCTGCGAGGACGAGGACTTTGGGGACTACGTCCTCAAGTTTGCCGAGCCGTGGACGTATGCCTCCCCCACCATCAACACGAAGACCGGCCTTATCGACTACCAGACGCGCTTTGGATTGGTCGACAACTCCGACACGCTGGCCTTGTCGCACCGTCTGTTTGACGTCGACACGCTGATCTTTGAGGACGTGCCCGGTCGTACGGTCAGCATGGTGGGGCCGTCTGGCCACGGCATGCGCGTTGACTTTGAGGGCTTCGACTACCTGGGCGTGTGGAGCGCGGCCAACGACGCGCCGTTCGTGGCGATCGAGCCTTGGCGCGGCACCGCGACCGGCACCGACGAGGACGACGTGTTTGAGCACAAGCGCGGCATGGACTTTTTGGAGCCGGGCGAGTCTGCCGAGTACGCCTTCTTCATGATGCCTCTGTAAGCTGGCCAAAAATGGCCGAAAGGGGCCTAGCCCCAATCGGCCAAAAGCAAAAATGGCCGAAAGGGGCCTAGCCCCAATCGGCCATTTGGTGCGGGTGCGCGGCTTTACGCTGCGAGCGACGGATCGACGAAGTGCAGCAACGCCAGGAAGACGTAGATGCCCACAAGCGCCCAAAACAGTCCGTCTGCGGCATCTTTGGAAAGCTTGCGAATGCCCGTATCCATGGCGGGATACAACAGCCATACCACGAGCGTTGCCGCAATGGTGTATACCATGGAGTTCTGCAGACACACCTGACCCATAAAGTTAAACGGCATGTCGCGATAATCCCACAGCTCGTAGTTCTGGTTAGCCACCATGCCGGTACCAAAGTCGATAGACGTGCAGACGATGCCGTTGACCACAAAGCTCAACGCAACGGCCTTCCAGGACTTCTCTCCAAACTTCTGTTGCAGCTTGAGCGCCACGGGATGCAGGAACACGACGATGGCCGCAAGTGCCGTGCCCTCGGCAGAGAAGGGAAAGAGCCATTGGTCCCACAGCATGGCGTTGGTCGGGTCGTATCCACCCATGAAGACCCCCGCCAAGATGAGCCTGCAAAACAGAATCTCGGCCCAGTGCCCAATAAAGGAGAACACGATAAAGTACATGATAAGGTCGCGCCAGAACTCCCAGGTATGAGCTCGCTTGGAAAGCGGCTCGTCCCAGCTGTGACCGCCTTGGAAGGCAGGTCCCTGCTGGCCCGTGGTCGTGAGCTGGTCCTTTATGCGGTCGTCCAGCACAAGTCCGTACGTCACGCAACCGGCGCCAAAGATCTCGATGGTGGTGATAGACACGGCAAGTTCTGGCCCCACGATGCGCGCCACGTCCGCCAAGGCACCAAGCCCAAAGAAGTCGAGCGCCGACAGCACGACGCACAGTGCGACGTTGACAAGCGCAATGACGCGTGCGTGCTTTCTGCGCTCGTGCAGCTGCCAGAGCGTGACCGCCGACGTGGCGGCGATGACGATGGCGCGAACCAACGAAAGGTCGTAGGTAAACTGCGCGGGTGGGCACAGCGCGGCATAGATGAACGCCGCGACCAGATAAGCGGCAAAATACGTCTGCACGAGCAGGAAGCGAGGGTCTCGGTTGCCTATCCTGCTGCGTATGTTCTTGGCCTTTACGTTTATCTGCATACGTCGCTCCTATCTATGCCACATATAAATTGAAGCATTGGGGAGTTACCCCCAATGCTTCATAAAAAACGCCTTGGGTACAGACTATCCAAGCAGCTCTGCGACGTCCAGAGCGATCATGTACTCCTCGTTGGTGGGAACCACGAGCACGGTGATCTTGCTGTCGTCGGCGCTGATCACGCGCACCTCGTCGGAGCGCACGGCGTTCTTCTCTGGGTCGATCTTGGCACCCAGCCACTCGAGCTTCTTGATGATCTCGGCGCGCATGGTGGCGGAGTTCTCGCCAATGCCCGCGGAAAACGCGATGGTGTCGACACCCTCGTTGGCCTGGGCCATCTCGCACACGAGCTGCGCCGTGCGGTAGGCAAACATCTCGATGGCCATCGTCGAGCGCTCGTCGCCGTCGTTTGCGGCCTCCTCGATGTCACGCGAGTCCGAGCTTATGCCGCTTACGGCGAGCAGGCCGGACTGCTTGTTCATCATGGTGTCGACTTCGTCAACCGAGTAATGGCCCTCGCGCTGCAGATAGACGACCGTTGCGGGGTCGATCGTGCCGCACCGCGTGCCCATGATAAGGCCGTCGAGCGGCGTAAGGCCCATGGTGGTGTCCATGTTCTTGCCATCCGTGATGGCGCACAGCGACGCGCCGGAACCCAGATGGCAGCTCACGAGCTTGTGGACCTTGTCGCCCATGAACTCCTTGGTCGCGCGCCAGATGTAGCGATGGCTGGTGCCGTGGGCGCCATACTTGCGGATGTGCAGCTCGTCGACAACGTCGCGCGGCAGGGCGTAGCGATGCGCGCGCTCGGGGATGGCGTAATGGAACGACGTGTCCGCAACGACCACGTTGCCCTTGTCGGGGAAGAGCTCGCGACAGACCTGAATGGCATCTGCCTCCGCATAGTTGTGCAGCGGTGCGAGCGGCGCGACCTCGCGAACCCAGCCGAGGCTTTCGTCCGTAACGACCTTGGACTCGGGGAAGTACCAGCCGCCCTGAACCACGCGGTGCCCGATGCCGATGAAGTCCTTGCCCGTGGCCTCGATGATCTCGATCACGTACTTCATGGCCGTCTTGTGATCGGGAAGGTCGGCCTCTATCTTTTGCTTGCCCTCCACCGCAATGGACTCATAGCCCACGAAGGAGCCCTCGATGCCAATGCGCTCGCAATTGCCCTTTGCGTACACCTCTCGCGTCTCCACGTCCAAGAGCTGGAACTTGAGCGACGAGCTACCTGCGTTGATTACCAGTACGTTCATGTATGAGAACCCCTCTCCGGTCATGCAAGATCGTGCGTAACGTCAATTCCCTATAGTAACAGACTCATGTGGGCTTTGGGCTTAGCGTTAGGCCATTCCATCCGTAAGACGGGCGCCGCCGATGACGTGCCAATGCAGGTGGTGCACCGTTTGCCCGGCGTCGTCGCCGGTGTTGGCCACCACGCGGAATCCCGACTCGCGAATGCCCTCCTTCTTCGCGACCTCGTCGACCGCATGCGCCATGGCTGCCAACGTTTGCGCGGGAACCCCGTCTACGATGTTTGCGTAATGTGCCTTGGGAACGACCAGCACGTGGGTGGGTGCCTGGGGGTTCATGTCCCTAAACGCGGTGACGAGGTCGTCCTCGTACACGTAGTTCGACTCGATCTCGTGATTGGCAATCTTGCAGAATATGCAATCGCTCATGGGATGCTCCAAACGTCGTTGCCCCGTAGAAATGCCTAACAGTATAGCGTATGCCTACTCGCTCAAAAAGGCGGTGGAAGGCGCCGCGGTGGTATCGGGCGCGACGACCTCCTGCGATGCGTCCAAAAGCACGCGCACCTTTTGCTCGGCCCCGCTCAGACGCTCGCGCAAGCTCGTGAGCAGCGCGACACCGCGCTCGTAGCATGCCAGCGCGTCCTCAAGCTCAAGCTCCCCGCTCTCCAAGCTGCGCACGATTTGCTCCAGCTCGGTGGACGCCTCCCTAAACGTCATCGTATCCAGCTCTTTGTATGCCTTGGCCTGTGCCATCGCCCGTATCCTTTCTTCCTGCGTGCTGCACGCATCGCAATGGTCCCTATTCCTCCGTATGCACGTCCGTGACAAGCGCATCGAACGATCCTTTGCCCAACACGACGTTGACCGTGCCGTTTATCGCAAGGTCCGCCGCGTTTGAAACGACATGGCCCTGCTCGTCTCGCGCGATGGCGTAGCCACGTGCCAACACCTTGAGGGGCGAGAGCGCATCCAAGGATGCGGCCATGCGTGCCATGGTCGCCTGATGCGGACGCACCAGGCTCTCCCCCGCCACGCGCATTCTGTCTGCGTACAGGTTCGTCATGCGCCGCTCGCGATCCAGCACGCGCGGCATGGCGTCGTGCAGCCGTTGCTCGCTTTGCAGAAGCTGCGTCTGACGTTCCTCGACAAAGCCAAGCGGGTTTTCCAAACAGCGCCGCCGAGCCATCGCCTCGAGCAGCGAGCGTTCCTTGCCCAGCATGCCTTGCATGGCATGCGTCGCCCGGTCCTGCAAGCCTTGCGTCCGCAGCTGCTCCGTGCTCAGCATCTTGCCAAGCGCGATGCCCATGCGCTGACGACGCGCCTCCACGACCGACACCACCTCGTCTATGGCAGGGGCCACGGATTCGGCGGCAGCCGTAGGCGTCGAGCAACGACGGTCCGAGACCATGTCGCAGATGGACGTGTCCGGCTCGTGCCCTATGCCCGTGATGACCGGCACCGGGCAATCCGCGACGGCGCGTGCCAACGACTCGTCGTTAAAAGTCATGAGGTCCTCGAACGACCCGCCGCCACGCACCAGCAAAATGGCCTCGGGCCTGGCGTTCGCGGCGACCTGCAATGCCCGCATGATGGTTTGCGGCGCACCGGGGCCTTGCACGGCGCAGCCCACGACGTCGAGCTCCACAAGCGGGTTTCGGCGGCGAAGCGTGCGCTTGACGTCGTCGATGACGCTGCCCGAAAGCGACGTGACCACGGCCACGCGCGTGCAAAAGCGCGGGATGGGGCGCTTGCGGCGCTCGTCCATGAGCCCCTCGGCGGCAAGCTTCTTCGCCAGCGCCTCGACCTGCTGGCGAAGAAGGCCTTCGCCGGCGAGCTCGACGCTGCGCGCGATGAACGAAAGCTTGCCCGTGCCCACGTAGACGTCGAACTTTCCCGTCAGCACCACCGACAGGCCGTCGCGCAGCTGCGTGCCCATACTCGCATACGTGTTGCGCCACACGATCACGTCCATGGAGGACGTGTCGTCCTTGACTTGGAAGTAGCAGTGTCCCGAGCGCGCGTTGGGTCCCCTAAAGCCGGACACCTCGCCTGCGACCATGAGCGTCGGCAGGGACTTGACGTTGTTCTTTACGGTCTCGACCGCATCGCTTACCGAAAGAGGAGCTTCGCCCGCATCGGAGGCGGGAGCCGCATGCGAACCACCGAAGTCGATGGCAAGGGGGTTTCTTCCGCTTGCCATGCTACCTCCTCGAGCCCGAACGAGACACGAGGTACGCAAGGTTTGCGATGGAGACGAGCGCGGCCGCCACGTACGTGAGCGCAGCGGCGACAAGCACCTGCTTGGCGCCCTGCTGGTCGATGCCCGACCCGCTTTGCGCCAGGTACTTTACGGCACGTCGCGACGCGTCTATCTCGACCGGCAACGTTACCAGCTGAAACACCACGGAGCTTGCGAACAGGATGATGCCGAGCTGCATGAGGCCCAAAAGGCCCATCATCGCCCCGGCAAAAAAGACCAGTATCCACGTGCTTTGCGCAAAGTTGACCACCGGGACGAGCGCCGTGCGCATCTTGCCGGGCAGATACCCCTTCGCGGTCTGCACCGCGTGACCCGCCTCGTGGCACGCGACCGCGACCGAGGCCACCGACCCGCCTTGGTAGTTGTCGGCAGAAAGGTGCAGGCAGTTGTCACGCGGGTCGTAATGGTCCGTAAGCGTGCCGGCAACGCGCCCGATGCCACAGGCGCCGGCACCGTTTTGGTCCAGCATGCGCCGCGCCACCGCCGCCCCGCTTGAGCCAAGGCCGCTCTTGACCTTTGACCACTTGGCGTAGGTGCTCTTGATGTATGCCTGCGTAAGCCCGCCCAATACCATGGAGAACAAGACGAGCATGAGGTACGCGGGGTCCATATTTCTGAACATGGCCGTCCTTTCACACGATTGAGAGCCTTATACCCAAATCCGAGTGTATCAATACCGAGGGACAGGAATTGCGTGGCGCGAAGCGGGCGGGCATCACAGCATCTCGAGGTGGCCGTCCTTTACCGTAAGGCCCACCTCGCCGCGAAGCAACCCCTCGAGCTTGGATCCTGCTAGCTCGTAACGCCAGCCGGACCTGAGCGGCGAGTCCTTGTCACCCATAAGGAAGGACTGCAGGTCGTCGCGCGTGGCAATGAGCGGAATGGCGACGCCCGAGCTGTCCGAGAGCAGCCGGAGCATGGCGTACATGAGGTCAATGACGCTATCGGTGTCGGCCGAGGTGCGCGAACGGTGCTTGACCTGCGGATACGCCTTTGGGTCGCAATGCACGCCCTTGCGAATGGCGCGCATGAGCGCCTCCGCATCCTTGGCAGACAGGCTCTGCGTGCCGCGAATCCGACGCAGCCGCTCGACGTCGCGCGGCGCGTGCCTGCACAGCTCCACGATGACCTCGTCCGCCATGACCCACTTGCGAGGCAGGTTGCGCGCGGACGCGCTTTGCTCCCTCCAGGCACAGACCTCGCGGGCTATGGCCAGCTGCTTGCGCGTGAGCGACGACGACCGCTTGAGGTGCAGGTACGCCTCGCGCGGGTCATGGCGCTGCACCATGCGGTCGCATATTTGCTGCAGCTCGGGCACCACCCACGACAGCCGGTCGCGACGTATGAGCTCATCCATCATCTGCCGGTAGATGTGCGGCAGGTAGCGCACGTCGTCCTCGGCATACTCGAGCTGGTCGGTATCCAGCGGCCGATGCGACCAGTCCGTAAGGCCGTCGGCCTTGGGCAAGCGCACGCCCTCCATGGCCTGCACCAGCGCGCCGTAGCCAATCTGCATACGGTGTCCCAAGAACGCGGCGGCGAGCTGCGTGTCGAACATGGGCTCGGGCATGATGCCCATCGTGTCATAGATAATCTCTATGTCTTGGTCGCATGCGTGGAAGACCTTCGTCTTGCCGTGGTCTGCCAACAGGGCCTTGAGCGGGCCCAAGTCCTCGATGGCCAAAGGGTCTATGGCCACCGACTCGTCATCGGTCGCCACCTGGATCAGGCAGAGCATGGGATGATACGTCCGCTCTCGCAGGAACTCCGTGTCGACCGCGAGGACCCCGTATGGTGCCGCGCGTTCGCAAAAGGCCGACAATTCGTCAAAAGAAGCGATGTACATGAACACTCAATTCGCCGTTGGGACGATAAACGGTTACCATAGTACTAAATATTCGTCTGTGGCAGGGCGCCACTACGGAGGAGGTTGCCGTGCGAGTCCTCATTATCCACAACGACGCGTCGGGGTTTGGGTCGGACGCGATCTTTGAGTTCCAACGCGCGCTCATGCGCGAGGGAGACGAATGCGTGCTTCGCATGCTCACCAAGGACGCACCCGACCAAAACAAGTCGCTTACCGAAGACGCGGAGGACTTTGACCTCGTCGTGCTTTCGGGCGGCGACGGCACCATCGCGTCGCTTTTGTACATGCTGCGCAACCGCGACGTGCTGACGTGCGTGTTTCCATCCGGCACGGCGAACCTCTTCTTCGCCAACCTCGGCAACGCGTCGGAGCCGTCGGCACTTGCGCGTGCCTGCAGGATCGGCCACTCCGTCCACACGGACTTGGGCGAGATCATGTGGCTCGACGACAAGGGAAAGAAGCATCGCCAGGGATTCTCGCTGATGGCGGGCATGGGGTTCGACGCGCAGATCATGCAGGCGGCCATTCCGGCAAAGCGCGCCATGGGCCAAGCCGCCTACTTTGCCGCGGCCATCGCCAATCCCAAGCCGGAGGTCAAGCGGTTTCGCATTACCGTGGACGGCCAGACCTACGAGCGCACGGGCATTACCTGCATCGTGGCGAACAACGCCATGATCCAGGGCGACATCGAGCTCGTGCCCGACTGTTCCATGACCGACGGCATGCTCGACGTCATCGTCGCGGAGGTCGACGCCACGGCGCAGCTGCTGCGTCCGCTGTTCATGGGTCTTGTCGACCACGAGGGCAAGCGCATCGGGCGGCCGCACCTCGAGTCGTTTAGGGGATACGACGTCAAGGTAACGGCATCCTCGCCCGCTCAGATGGAGATAGACGGCGACCCCCTCGAGGGCATGGTGCGCACCTACCGGGCGCGTGCGCTGCCGGAATGCAACCGGCTGATCGTGGACAGCCTTTCGCGCTACGCACGCGATGATGACGCCGAGCCGTTGTTTGGCGGCACCGAAGAAATGGCGTTTCCCCTGTAGGCGAGGCGTCACTCCGGTGGATAGCGACGGAAGAAGTCGTTGACAAGCTCGTCGTATGGCACGGGGCGCGAGAACAGGAAGCCCTGCGCACGGTCCACGCCGACGCTTCGCAAGAACTCGAACTGCGCCCGCGTCTCGACGCCTTCCACCAGCGTGGTCATGTTGAGCTCGTGGGCAAGGTTGGTCACGGCCGACACGATGGTGCGCGACTTGTCGTTGCCCTCCATGCCACGGAGAAACTCCATGTCGACCTTGAGCACGTCGAAGTCGTAGTCCTTGAGCAGGTTGAGCGAAGAGTAGCCGCTGCCAAAGTCGTCCATCCACACCTTGTAGCCCATCCTGTGCAGCCGCGCGATAACGCTGCGAAGCAGCTCGGGGTCCTCCGCGAGCGAGGACTCGGTTATCTCCACGTGCACCAGCTCCGGCTCGATGTCGTGCTCGCGCAGCTTTTTGTCAAGCATGGCGGGCACGTCAAAGAGCGAAAGCGCCGTGGGGGCAAAGTTGAGGGACACCGGTACTGCCACGCCATGCTCGCGACGCATGCGCTGCAAGTCCTCGCATGCCCTGTCTATGACGGCTTGGTCGAGCAGATGGATGAGCCGCGACTCCTCCAAGACGGAGATGAATTCCACCGGCGACAGCATGCCGCGGTCCGGGTCGATCCAGCGCGACAACGCCTCCACGCCGCAGGTTCGCTCGGTCTGCGCCCGCACGACTGGCTGGTAATAGTTGTGTATCCAACCCGACGCGACGGCAGTCTCGATGTTTTCCACGACGTAGTTGCGCAGCTCCTCCTCGATCGATAGGGACTGGTCGTAAAAGCGATAGTGCCTGTCGTAGCGTCCCTTGATGGAGTTGCATGCGACCTTTGCCCGATCGTGGGCAAAGGGAATGGTCGTCTCGCCGGGCGAAAGCTCGAACACGCCTGCCTTGAGCTCGACGTTCATGCCAGGAAGGATGCGCGCCACGCGGTCGTGCGCGAGCTCGAGGCGCTCCTCCAGGCCCTGGCGCCGGGTGACGAGCACGAAGTGGTCGTCAGAGAAGCGCGACAGCAGGTCTCCGGGGAACACCTCCTGCAACACGTTGCCCACGCGCTGCAGGACCTCGTCGCCGCCCTCGTAGCCCAAGCGAAAGTTGATCGTCCTAAAGTGGTCGACGTCAAAGAACACGTCCACCATGGGTATGCCCCGAGCGAACGCGCGTGACAAGAACTCGCTGGTGTGCCCATGGTAATAGGGCATGCTGGGAAGGCCCGTCAGCACGTCGACGCCGGCGGAGACCGCATGGTGCGGCGGCACCGTCGAGCCGCCCACCGCACCTTCGTAGGTAAACACGCTGGCCACGAACACAAAGAACACGTCCCCGCGTGCGGTTCCCCTTATCAGCCGTCCGTATTCGTCTAGGTAGCGCAGCGCACCAGACTTGTCGACGATGCGATAGCTCACGTGGTCGCGCAAGACGGCATCGTCTTTGGGCACAGAATCGATTTGGGCCCACACGCTGTCTTCCACTCGTTGTCGGTCCTCGTGATACACCAGCCCGCTAAACGTGCCGCCCACGTATTCCATGAACTCGTCCACGGTGTCGCAGCCAAACAGGCGTGGCATGTACTCGTTCGCGTACAGGATGCGCTTATCGTCGTGGGCCTCGTACACGAAGAAGCCCCCCGGCAGGTTGTTGGCAAAGGCGGCCAGCTCGATGCCCAACGCCGCCAATCCGCCGTCTTCAAACTGGTTTGCGCGTGTGTCCATGAGCCAACCGCCTTGACTTCGTGCGCGGGGACGCCAACGACGCCCCGCGATCCCACGTTACCGTCTTGCTAGTGTATCCAGGGGACGAGGCAGGAATCGAGCCCGTCGATAAGCCCCTGCTTGTCCATGTGACGTCCGATGACCACGAGCTTGGTCATGCGGTCGCCACACTCGTCGTCCCAGTCGTCGAGCACCTCGGGGTTCTCGGCCACGATCTTTTTGAAGTCCTCCTCCGGCGCAGATGCGATGAACCAGCCGTTCTCCTGCATGTGGATCTGCTTGCCGGCCTGCTCGAGCACGTATGCCATGTTGGGGTCGTCCGCGATCCACACCAAGCCCTTTACGCGAATGATGCTTTCGGGCCAGGTCTGCGCGAACTTCTCCAGGCTGGCCATGCTAAAGGGCTTGCGACGCTCGTACACAAAGGTCTCGATGTCGTACTCCAGGACCTCGGGGTCCTCGTGCTCCTCCGGATGCTCCATGGCGTCCATCCACGCGGCGGACTCGTAGGCGGCGTTGAAGTCAAAGCGGTCCGTGCCCAAGAGCTCGTCGAGCGCGACCTCGCCCTGCACGGCCTCGATGATCTTGGCGTCCTTTTGCAGGCTGCGCACGATCGCCTTGAGCTCGCCGACCTGCTCGGGGGTCACGATGTCCGTCTTGTTGAGCACCAGCGTCGTGCAGAACTCGATCTGCTGGATGAGCAGCGCCTCGATGTCCTCCTCGTCGATGTCGTCCTCCAGCAGGTCCTTGCCGCCGCTGAACTCGTCAAACATGCGTGCGCAGTCGACGACGGCAATGATGTTGTCGAGCTCGATGGTGACGCCGCGCGCCGACTCCTGCTTGCAAAAGTTGTCGATGGTAAAGGCGATGGGGATCGGCTCGCAGATGCCGGAGGCCTCGATGATGATGTAGTCGAAGTTGCCGGACTCCGCGATCTGGGTGAGCTGACGCGCAAGGTCGTCGGCCAGGGTGCAGCAGATGCAGCCGTTGGAAAGCGGCACCAGGGTGTCGGCCACCTGCGAGACGACGCCGTTCTTCTCGATAAGGGCGGCGTCCACGTTTACCTCGCCGATGTCGTTGACGATTACGGCGGCGCGGATGCCCTGGTCGTTGCCCAGGATGTGGTTGAGCAACGTGGTCTTGCCGGCGCCCAGATATCCGGTAATAAGCGCGATCTTTACGGTACGGTTTTGTTGAGCCATGATGTCTTCTCTCTGTTGTTGACGGACGTTAGCAGTTTAGCACGCGCATGCAAGCAAGGGCTTTGGGCCGCCTGCCACCCACAAAAAAGGTAGCGGGTATAGTTGGCGTGCAACCTGACGACGTTGGGCCCAACGCCTCTGACCCTTGCTACAATAAAGAGGGAGGATAACTTATGAGCATCGATTCTGTCATGAGCACCCTTATGGTGTGCGCCGTCGTGGCCGTGGGCGTGTTTACCCTGTGGTACTATCGCAGCAACCGCGAGTTCTTCTCGTCGGGCAAATACGACCCGCCCTTTGGAAGGTCGCCGTCCATGCCGGGCCACTACGACGACTATTACCTCAAGCAAGACGTCAAGATGAACTCGTTTGGCGAGATGGTGCCCGACCCGGACGCGCGCAAGCCCGCAGACAAGACCGGAGCCCAGGCAGCGACCGCGCCCAAGGCGACGACCCCGGCCGCGGTCCCGACCGCGACGACCGAAGCGAAGCCCAGGCGCAAACGCAAGGTCTTTACCAGCCCGCGCGCAGGCCAGGCGCTCGACCAGCAGACCGAGGTCGGCCCCCTGCTTAACAGCGACGGTCGGCTGCCCACGCCGCGCGAGCTGTACGACGCCATGGGGGCGTACGTGATCGGCCAGGAGTCCGCGCGCAAGACCTTGTCCGTTGCCGTGTACAACCATTACAAGCGAACGATGTCCGACTGGCACCCCGCCGACAACGTGGAGATCGCAAAGTCGAACATCCTGCTGCTGGGCCCGACGGGCACGGGCAAGACGCTCATGGTCCAAACGCTGGCGCGCATCCTGGACGTGCCGCTTGCCATCGCGGACGCCACGACGCTTACGGACGCGGGATACGTCGGCGAGGACGTGGAGTCAATCCTCGCGCGCCTGATCCAGATGGCGGGCAGCCCCGAGGCGGCGTCGCTGGGCATCGTCTACATAGACGAGATCGACAAGATCGCCCGAAGCGCCGGCGCCTCCAACATGGCCATGACGAACGACCCCTCGGGCGAAGGGGTCCAGCAGGCGCTGCTCAAGCTGCTCGAGGGATCGACCGCTTCGGTGCCGCCCCTTGGCGGCAGGTCGAACCTCTTTCAGAAGAACACCCAGCTCGATACGACCAATGTGCTCTTCATTTGCGGCGGGGCCTTTGTGGGGCTCGACGACATCGTGCGACGGCGCTACGAGAGCAGAAGCATCGGGTTCGCGTCTTCGAGCGCGTCCGTGGGCGAGCTGACGAGCGACGAGGCGTTTGCCTTGGTCGAGCCGCAAGACTTGTATCGGTTCGGCCTCATTCCGGAGCTCGTCGGGCGCATCCCCATCATCACCCACACCAAGACGCTCGACGTCGACGCCATGGTGCGCATACTGACGGAGCCACGCAACGCGATCGTGCGTCAATACCAAGAGCTCTTTAGCTTTGACGGCGTGAGCTTGGAGTTCGAGGAGGACGCCCTGCGCGCCATAGGGTCACGCGCTCTGGAGCGAAAGACCGGCGCGCGCGGGCTGCGCTCCATTTGCGAGGCGCTCCTGGAGGAGTCTATGTTCGAGATTCCCGGATCGAAGGACGTCGCGCGGGTGGTCGTCCACAAAGGCTGCGTGACCGAAGGGCAACGTCCGCGCTACCTTGGGCACGATGGCGAGGAACTGACCTCAGTGGCCTAGGATCATCTTGAACACGACGCGTGCGACCTGCGCATCGGTTGTCGTGGCTTCCTCATATATGTAGCTTTGGATGCCCAACAAGATCAGCTCGAAGAAGTCCAGCGCGCTGTCGGCCGGAGCGCTCCCAACAAACAACGAGCTAAACCCCTTGAGGGCTGGCTCGTCACAAAAGGTACGCCAAAGCTCGGCGTTGAGCTTGTGATAGAAGTCGGCGTGCGGATTTGGCGTGTGGAGCACATACGACATGGGCTTGCGCTCGCCCGTCGGCGTAAGGGAGTATTCGCGCACGCGGCCGATAAGGTCGATCAGGGCCTTCTCTACCTGCTGCGTGTCGCCCCAGTCGCAGCCACGCCACGAATCGCACCACGCGCCAAACGACTCGAACGCCTCGTCGGCATAGAGCTCTGCGACGGCAAGCTGCAAGGACTCCTTGTCGGGAAAGTAATAGTAGAACAGTTCTCGGACAATGCCCGCCTCACGCGTTATGGTGACGATGCCCGTCTCTTTTACCGACATGCGCTCAAAGCAGGCTCGAGCAGCCTCTACGATCTGCCTTCTTCTTTCTTCGTAGCTCTGGCTCGTGCTACGAGGGCTGTTGTTCCGCCTTGTGTCGAATAACGGCAACGCATGCACCTCCAGGCGCGTGTCGAATGTTGTAATAAACTTACACACACCTTAATTTATATGATATCGTAGAGTGTAAAGAACGCAGAAACCCAAAAGGTCAGGTTCATTTGACGCGAGCCTCTTACAAGGCGTTTGCAGCACTCAGCAGCAGAGCATAGGCGACCATGCCCACCAACGCGCTCCATATGAGCGAATGGGTTCGCTTTGCGACCACAAGGACCGGGATCGCGGCGACGAAGGGCAATATGCCCTCTATCGGGCTCTTTGCTAGGACGTCAGGCTGAAAGAGGTCGTTTGCCACCAGCGCCGCAAACGCGGCGGGAGGAATGAGCCCCAGCGCCTCCGTGACGCGCGGCGAAAGGCTCCTGCCCTTGAGGGCGAACAGCGGGACGCAACGCGACAGCAGCATGGTCGCGAGCACGCAGCCATAGAGTATGAGAAACTCAGTCGTCGACATGCCGCGCATCCCCCATCGCTTCGTTTGTCTGCCCGACAGGCGAGCCGTCGTCGACGTCTTGGGGCACGAGCAGCCCTGCGATGACCCCCGCGACGGCACCAAGGAGAATGGCCGGCCCGGTTAGCCCCACGAGCTTGCAAAACGCGACGCCTACGGCCGCGACGGCCATGACCACGCCCGTCTTGCGCGTGAGCGTCTGTCCTGCCAGCAGGCAGATGAAGATCGAGGTCATGGCAAAGGCGGTTATCGCAAGGGGCAGGTCAAGCAGCGAGCCCAGCGCGCAGCCCAGCGCATTGGACACGGCCCACGACGTCATGCACAAGAGGTTTACCGCCAGCCCGTGTTGAGGCGTCCATGTTTTGTCCTTATTGAACTTGTCCATGTTGACGCCAAAGGACTCGTCCGTGACGGTGGCCGAGAACAAGAACGACAGCAGCTTGCCCACCTGGCCAAAGTAGGGAGAGAAGGCGGCCGAATAGAGGATCTGCCTGGTGTTGACAAAGGAGATGCTCGCGATGATGGAGTAGAGCGGCGCCCCGGACACCCACATGTTGGAGTACATGAACTGCCCCGCGCCGGAATAGAACGTGGCGGACACGACAAGGCACATGAGCGGCGTGAAGCCGATGGTGCTTTCCATGAGCCCGCAGGGAAGGCCTATGGCAACGTAGCCCAGCATGACGGGCAACGCGGCAGAAAACGATGACGACAGGACAGATGGTTTAGCGCTCATGGGGATGGAGTATAGCACACAACGAAAGCGCCGTGGCGAGGGGCCGCAGCCCCCTTACCACGGCGCCATTTGGCAACCTTTGCGCTAGCCGAGCTGGCCGGACTCGAGCAGGTCGATGACCTCTCCCAGATCCCTTACGACCGCGGTCGCCATGGCGCGGACCGCATCGGTCGGCTGGGCGAGGTCGGGCACCATGACCGTTATGAAGTTGCCGTTGTAGGCTGCCTCAACCCCGTTGAAGCTGTCCTCGAGCACGAGGGTGCGCGTCGGCTCCGTTCCCAAGACCTTGGCCGTCTCGAGGAAGATGAGCGGGTCGGGCTTGCCGCGCCCGAGCGACTCCCCCGAAAGCAGCACGTCAAAGAACCCCTCGACCCCGCCGTTGGCAAGGTTTGCCTCGATCGCGGCCTTGGTCGACGACGACGCGACCGCCATGGGAATGCCGCAGTCGTGCAGATACGTCAGCAGGTCGT
This sequence comes from Atopobiaceae bacterium, assembly GCA_017652285.1. Classification (GTDB taxonomy): domain Bacteria; phylum Actinomycetota; class Coriobacteriia; order Coriobacteriales; family Atopobiaceae; genus RUG440. The sequence goes on along the minus strand of JAGCBF010000297.1, from coordinate 4,290 downwards.
CGAGACCCGGCTTCTTGGGGACGCCCTTGGTGGCGATGATCTCGTGGACCATGTCCTTCTCGTCGATCCAGATCTTCTCTACGGGGGCATCGTCGCCCAGGTACTTGCGCAGCGCCGCGTGCATGGTCTCGCCCGCGCAACCACGCACGCCGGCGACCAGCCCGTCTGGCACCTCGATGCCATACCTTGCGCACACGGGCGCCCAGCACGCCCCCCACACCGGCTCGGTATCGAACATGAGCCCGTCCATGTCAAAGATGACGCCCTGTACCATTACGGTCTCCTTCCTTACGCGACGACGCGACACCCGCGTACCATTGCTCCTTATGCTGGATTATACTTAATGAAGAACCTGTTCATGCACACATATCGATAAAGGATGGATGGATGTATTCCTTTGAGTCCAACGTACGCTATAGCGAGTGCGGGCCGAGCTCTACAATAAGCCTCCTCGCGCTTGTAAACTACCTGCAGGATTGCTCGACGTTCCATACCGAGAGCATCGGCCACGGCGTCGAATGGGGAAAGGACCACGGCTTTGCCTGGTTCATCGCCGCCTGGCAGATCCAGATAGGTCGTCTGCCGCGGTTTACGGAGCGGATCCGCGTGAGCACCTGGAGCTACGCGAAGCGACCCACGCTGGCAAACCGCAACTTTTTGGTCGAGTCGGCAGACGGCGAGGTCCTGGTCAAGGCCGATTCGCTGTGGTTCCCCTTCGACATTCACAGGCATCGGCCGATGCGCATACCCGACACCGAGCGCGTGGTGCTCGATGACGCCATGCAGGTCGACCTGCCGCCCACGCAGCGCAAGCTCAAGCTGCAGGGAGAAGGCCAGCCGCAGGCACCCATAACGGTGCTGGAGCACAACCTGGACATCAACGGGCACGTCAACAACGCGCAGTACGTCGCCATGGCCGACTACGTCGTGCGTGCGGCAGACAAGGACCTTGACGTGGCGCGCCTGCTGGTGCAATACAAAAACGCCGCCCAGTTGGGCGACGTCATTGTTCCGCACTTGTATGTTGAGGACACCGGCTATGCCGTCGACCTGACCAACGTTGACGGCGAGAGCTTCGCCATCGTTCGCATGGAGCGTCGTTAGCGGCCTGCGGCGACCGACATCGCCTCTTCCAGCTGTTGTGCCGCGTCTTCCGTTGCCTGGAGCACCTTGTCGTCGTGATCCCACAACTGCTTGGTGTCGACCTTGTCCGTCGTGTCAAGGAGCGCGACCTCCTGCTCTAGGAGCGTCCAGCGCTCCTGGGCCTTGGCGAGCGCCTTGGAGAGCTTCTCGGCAACATCGCCACCGATGACGTCGGCGGAGGGAACCTGCAGCGCCTCGAGCGCGGCGGCGGTGTCCTTGCAGATCTGACGCGCGGCGGCGATGTGCTCTGCCGGGGCTTCCTCCCTCTTTGCCGCGTTGTCGAGCTCGATGATCAGCTGCCGGTTGTTGCTCGAGTCCGTGGTCACGACGCTGCGCACAAAGTCGCGCACCTCGTTGGGAACGCCCGCGTACGAGCTCGCGCTTACGCCAGACTCGATGTCCGCCTCGTAGGGGGCAAGGTTGAAGTCGAGCACGTCGTCCACGGAGGCCGCGTCATCGGAGCTCTGCGCCGTGCCCTGGTCATCCTTGCCGCTCCCCGATCCGCCGTACGAACCCGTCGGGTTGGTGTACCTCTCCAAAAAGTCCTCCAACTCCTTGTCGAAGTTGTCGATGTCGTCGATGTCGAAGTCAAAGTCCCTGCCCGGGCCAGATACGCCGGGTGCGCTCGTCGTGCTGGTGCCGACACCCTGGGCGGCTCCCGTAATGATGAAGGACGTGCAGCCCACCACCATTAACGACAGGAGCAACGACAAGCCCAGCGCCACGCCGGCAATGACATACGCAAACGGGCCAGAGTTCTCGTTGTCGCGCGAGGTGGTTGCGCTCGCCGATTCCACGTCGCGTGTTTTCTTCTTCTCTTCGTTCATAGGTCCCCCTTATGCCTCCAAAGATGCTCGAACGAATACCCCAAAGAGTGTACACTTGTTGGGCTGGCAACATGCGGCACCGATGGCGGTTTACACCGATTTGTGACGAGCGAAGGATGCACCATGGCAGACGACTTTAGGCCAGAGCTTGGCGAAGGGTACCAGAGCACCAAGACCTACTCGCAGGCAAGCCCGGCGCGCCGCAGGCAGATCAACCGATACAAGAAGGAAAACGACATCTCCGACGAGCACATGTACCTGCTCTTGTTCAAGCAAGACCTGGATTCGGTGCCTGCCGAGGAGCGCAACAAGGGCGAGGTGGCAAGCAACGCAATGGTGGTTATCGGCTTCTTGCTGCTGTGGTCGTCGCTGCAGGCGGCCATGAACAGCTCCGGCGGCGCCAACGTGGGGCTCATCTTCTTGTCCGTGGGCTCGTTCGTGGCAGTGGCCGTGGTGTACTACCTCGGGCTGCTCAACCCATACAAGCGCGCCGTGCGCGAGCTGAACAAAAGGATGAAGGGCATGCCCGAGGTGCCGGACTTCGTGGACTGGGACCTGGCGAACCCCGGCAAGGAGGACCGCAAGGCCAGCAGGGGCAAGGCAAAGGGCAGAAGAAGGTAGCAAGGCTGCGTGCAAGGGGGCGCCAAGGCGCAAGCGGGTCCCCCGCACCGTGCACACGAAGGAGCGAGCGTGAGCAAGGCAGACGACATATTCGTGGCCATGTGCCAAGACATCATCGACCACGGCACGACGACCGAGGGCCAACGGGTGCGCCCGCGGTGGGAGGACGGCGCCAGCGCCTACACCATCAAGCGCTTTGGCGTGTGCAACCGCTACGACCTGCGCGAGGAGTTCCCCGCGCTCACGTTGCGGCGCACGGGGCTCAAGAGCTGCATGGACGAGATTCTGTGGATCTACCAGCGAAAGTCCAACAACATACACGACCTCAAGCCGCATATTTGGGATGCGTGGGCAGACGAGGACGGCTCCATCGGCCGCGCGTACGGCTACCAGGTGGGCAGGGTCACACGCTATTCGGACGGTGACTTCGACCAGATGGACCGCGTGCTCAAGGACCTGCGCGACGAGCCCTTCTCGCGCCGGATCCTGACCAACCTGTACAACCTGGACGACCTGCGGTTCATGAACCTTCACCCCTGCGCGTACAGCTGCACGTACAACGTTACGGACGACCGGCGCGCGGACGGCAGGCTCACCCTCAACATGGTGCTCAACCAGCGCAGCCAGGACGTGCTGGTCGCCAACAACTGGAACGTGTGCCAGTATGCGCTGCTGCTCATGATGGTGGCGCAGAGCGTGGGCATGGTCGCCGGCGAGCTGGTGCACATGATCGCGGACGCACACATCTACGATCGACACGTGGATCTGGTGCGCGAACTCATCGCGCGTCCCCGATACGACGCGCCACGCGTGACGCTGAACCCGGACGTCACGGACTTCTATGCCTTTACCACGGACGACCTCGTGGTGCAGAACTACCAGTTTGGCCCGCAGATAAAAGACATTCCCGTGGCCGTGTAGGGCACGGACCTATGGATGGGGAGGCTTAACGATGAAGGCGATCGTATCTGTTACCCAGGACTGGGGAATCGGCCTTAAGGGCAACCTGTTGGTACGCAACCCCGCTGACATGCGGTTTTTTAGGGAGCAGACCATGGGTGGCACCGTCGTTTGCGGGCAGACGACGTTTATGGGCTTTCCGGGAGGGGCGCTCAAGGGACGGCGCAATGTGGTGCTGTCCATCGACCCCGATTTTGCGGCCGAGGGAGCCGAGGTCGTGCGCAGCTTGGACGAGGCACTTGCCGCCGTCGCCACAGACGACCCCGACCACGTGTGGCTCATTGGCGGCCAGAGCGTGTATCATCAGCTGCTCCCCCACTGCACGCACGCCCTGGTAACGAAGAACGACGTGACGCTGCCTGCGGACGCGTTCTTTCCCAACTTGGACGATGACCCGGCATGGCACGTGGAGAGCGAGGTCGCAGGCGGCGTCACCAAGGACGGCGTGGCCTTTGCCTTCGTGACGTATGCGCGCTAACGCTACGCTGGCTGATCAATCGAAAGCACGACCGCCACGATGGCGTCCGTTCCCGTAGCGGGATTCTTGCCGATGTGGCGCATGAACGCATGCAAGATCGACCCGTCGGGCAGGACCTTGTCAAAGAAGTCCTTGTCGGATGATTGTCGGCACCTTATCAAGACCTGCTCAAACGTGGAATCCTGCAACGTTGCGACATCGATTCCCTCCTCTTGAGTCTTTGCGTCGAGGTCAAACACGCGCCGCACAAAAGCGCGGTAG
>JAGCBF010000296.1 GCA_017652285.1 Atopobiaceae bacterium | reverse complement strand
CCCGAGGTGCACGAGAGCAGAATGCGCGTCGTCTTTTGCGCCGTGAGCTGCGAGAGCGTGTCGGTCAACTCGTCAAAGAGCTGCTTGGCGTGATCGAGGTCGTCCATCTCAAAGTACAGGAAGAAGGTGGGATTGTCCGGGTCATCCACCAGTGGCCCCTCATGCTCGATGGCACAAGGCGCCCAACACCGTGCGGGCCTGCCGGAAGACGCGTATGCGCACCTCCCAGCAGGCCTGCATATCAAATTGGCAACACCTCGCCAGCCTACTCCTTGCCCAATACCATTCGCACGAAGCTTGGCTCAAAATGCTTGGCGCGGCTACCAGAGTAGCCCATGTCGTGAGCAGAAATGCGCGCCATCTCGTCTGCGTTCAGCTCAAAATCCCAAATATCAAAGTTTTCGGCAATACGCTCCGCATGCGTCGACTTGGGTATGACCACCACGCCGCGCTGCACATTCCAACGGAGCAACACCTGTCCAACGGTCTTGCCGTAAGCCTTCGCGATGGCCATAAAGTCCTCGTCCTCAAAGGGGTTGTAGCGCCCACCGCCCAAAGGCGCCCATGCCTCGGGTACCACACCGTACCGACGCATGACGTCGAGCGCAGACTCCTCGGCCATAAGGCCCGTCTCCTGCGTGTAGTACGGATGCAGCTCCACCTGGTTGACGGCAGGTACGACGTCCACGCACTCACAAAAGTTAGTGAGGATATTGGGATAAAAGTTTGATACGCCAATAGCGCGGAGCTTGCCTGCCTTGTAGGCATCGGTCATCGCACGCCAGGCGGCAAAGTAGTCGTTTAGAGCCTGATGCTCCAGATAGAGGTCGAGGTAGCCAATATCGAGCCGTCTCAGTGATGCATCGATGGCAGCTGCTGCCGTTGCCTCGTCCTTCATGTCGGTGACCCATAGCTTGGAGGTAACAAAGAGCTCCTCGCGGGTGCAGATACCGTCCGCAATGGCACGCCTCACGGCCGCTCCCACGGCCTCCTCGTTCTTGTAGGCCGTTGCAGTGTCGATGAGCCGATAGCCAACACGAATGGCCTCATAAACAGAGTCCTCGCACTGCTTAAGATCGGGGACGCGAAAGACCCCAAAGCCCTCCATGGGCATCTTTGCGCCGGTGTTGAGCGTTACGTACTGCATGGTTTCCTCCCTCTTAACGCACCCTCGTCTTGTAATACTACCAGCCAGGCACTTCCCTTATCATCGCCGGCCCAGCCGATCGCGCCGCTCGTGCCACGCCCGCGCAGCCAAGCGCAATAGAGGCGTGATGGCTTCGTCGCCTAAGCGGGCCGGGGATCATCTGCCCGAGGCTCCTTGCTACTTGGCCGCATGACCGCCAAACACGTCGAACTCCATCGTGTCGAGCTTGGCGTCGATGGTCGCGATCTCCTCCGCCGTGATGGGCACGTTCGCAGCGCCGAAGTTCTCCTTCAGACGATGCAGCTTGCGGGTGCCGGGGATGGGGATGATGCGCGGGTCCTTGTTGATCATCCACGCGAGGCTGAGCTGGCCCATGGTGCAGCCCTTCTCCTCCGCCATGGCGTGCAGCAGGTCGAGCAGGTCGCGGGCCTTGGCGTAGCCCCCCTCGGTGTACTGCGGCATGCCCTCGCGGAAGTCCTGCTTGCCCTCGAACTTGGTTTGGGGGCTGTAGGCGCCCGTAAGGAAGCCGTTGGCCATGGGCGAGAAGGCAACGTAGGAGATGCCCAGCTCGACGCAGGCGGGGAAGATGGACTCGTGCCAGCGGGCCATCATGGAGTAGCGGTTCTCGATGGCGGTGACGGGGGTCACGGCGTGGGCGCGGCGCAGGTACTCCTCGGTGGTCTCGGAGATGCCCCAGGCGCGGATCTTGCCCTCGGCGATGAGCCTGCCAAACTCCTCGGCCACGCCCTCGGGCTCGACCTTGGGGTCGATGCGGTGCTGGTAGTAGAGGTCGAGAGTGTCGATGCCCAGCTTGCGCAGGCTCCCCTCGCAGCTCGCGCGGATGGTCTCGGGGCGGCTGTCCAGCACGAGGTTGTTGTTGGCGTCGTGGCGCACGCCCATCTTGGTGGCCACGACCACCTCGTCGCGGAAGCCGCGGATGGCGGCGCCCACGAGCTCCTCGTTGTACGAGATGGAGCCGTCCGCCTTGACGCCCACATACGCCTCTGCGGTGTCGTAGAAGTCGTAGCCGATCTCGTGGGCGGCACGGAGCATCTCGACGGCCACGTCGTCGGCCGTCGGGTCGCCGGATGCATGGCTGAAGCCCATGCAGCCCAGGCCCACCGGGCTCACGTACAGGTCGCTCTTGCCAAGTTGCAGCTTTTCCATTGGTGCATCCTCTCTTGATATCTTTCTACGTCCTCGATAAAGATGATACCTGCAACAAGACCTGTTTGAGCATGCATCCTCGTGCATCGAGTATGCATGCTGTGCAATCTAATACGCACCAAGGCAACCACTGGTAAATAGAGCGCAACCTGATGCTTATGCCCCTTGCCCTACTTCATCTCAAGGCGAGGGCCGTCTGGATTTGGCTGGTCTCGTGCGCGCTGGTCGCACGGCAACAATGGCGGAAGGCAAAGATCGGACAAAAGCGGAGGCAACGCTTCGGGAAAAGCTGGAGTCAGTAAGAGCGAAGGTGGTTGACGACAACAAAAGAAATCGCCAGATGGCCGCATGTGGCAGAATCGTTTTTCCCGTTACGAAGGAGGATATATACGGATGGGGTAGCTTGGACGATCTTACGAGGCAAATCCTGCAGTGCGCGTACTCGGTGTTTGGTGTAAACGTCGATCATTTCGTGGAAATACTAGAGGACACCGACCGTAAGCACGATAGGTACGCGTTTCTTACCGCATTTTTGCCCTCGGGGGCGCCTCAAAGGAAGAGTCTGACTGACGCGGCTGCCATGGAGGCTCTACCTGTAACAAATAGTGCAAAGTCGTGAGCACCGGTTTTTCTGCTAACGGGGATTATTAAAAATTTATCTCACGACTTTGTACTGGCTATTTTAGCTAGTACAAAGTCATTGATTGCTCCATTAAGAAATACCCAGTTGCCATTGCCTTGACTCCTCACGACTTCGCATTATTTGCACAATGCACGACAGGGCCCTCGCCCTCCTACTCGAATTCCGCCGCAACCTCGGTAAGCAGCTGGCGAATGGGGAGGCCCTGTGGGCACTCGCGCTCGCATTTGCCGCACTTTATGCACTCGCTCGGCTTGGCATGTCCGTCTACCGTGTGCACGTTGGAATAATACCAGCCTGGGTTCCAACCACCAAAGACGCGCTTGGTGTTGAGATCGGCAAAGAGCTCTGGGATCATGATGCGCTTGGGACAGCCGTCGGTGCAGTAATGGCAGGCCGTGCAGGCAATCATGCCCAGGCTCGCAAACGCCTCGTGCACGCCCTGCAACGCCCGCAGCTGCTCTTTGCTCAACGGCGCGGGGTTACCCGCCATGGCACGCAGGTTGTCTTCCACCTGCTCCATGGTGCTCATCCCGGAGAGGACCATCGCCACGTTGGACTGTGTGGCACAAAATCGCAGCGCAAATCCTGCGTTGGAAAGCCCCTCGGGGTTAGGCGCCGCGTCAAGAGCCTTTTGCGCCACCTCGGGCAGATTGACCAGCTGGCCGCCCTTGCAGGGCTCCATCACGATCACGGGCACGCCGTGGTCTGTGGCCACCTCGTACACCTCGCGGCTACGGACGCTGGGGCTCTCCCAGTCCTCGTAGTTGATCTGCAGCTGCACGGCCTCGATCTCGGGGTGCTCGGTGAGGATGCGGTCCAGGAGCTCCGGTCCGTCGTGGTAGCTGATGCCAAAGTGGCGTGCACGGCCGTCGGCCACGAACTCCTTTGCCGTCTCAAAGACGCCCTGGCGAGTGTACATGTCGTAGTGCGCCGAGTTGACGGCATGTGCCAGCAGCAGGTCGAAGTACTCCACCCCACAGGCATCCAGCTCGTCCTGGAAGACCTTGCGGATGGACGCAGGATCACTAAAGGTGCCGTGCGTGAGCTTGTCCACGAGGAAGAAGCTCTCGCGCGGATGGCGCCTGACGAGACTTTCGCGCAGCGCAACCTCGCTCTTGCCGCCCAGGTAGACATGGGCGGTGTCGAAGTAGTTGAGCCCCGCCTCCATAAAGCGGTCGAACATCTTGTTGCAGAGCTCGTAGTACGGTTCGTCGTCCCTCATGGGCAGGCGCATGGCACCGAAGCCAAAACGACCCTTGAACTCCCTGGTAGAAAGCGCCATTTATTGCTCCCCTCTTTGGTATGTCCCCAATGTATCTACGCGGCCGCGCACGTCACCGATGCGTTGGCAGGATGCCATGAGTCCACTCTCTGACGCCGCGAGAACCGAGCGCGGCACCAGAGAGCAGTCCACGATTGGCTCACGGCGCTAGAGCCTGCAGGTCATTAGGCCACCGGTGCATCCCAGCGTTGGACCTCCACCTTGAGCGTACGCTCCAGCGCACGGAGTATGACCTCGTGATCCAGACCGTCGTGCAAGCCACTCACCGCAATGGTCGCCACCCAGTCGTCGCCCACGCGTATGGGGAAGGCGCCGCAGGCGGGAACCTCGTCGGGAACGCGCGACCAGATGGTGTCCAAATCACCGGTGATGGTTGCCTCGAGCTGCGCCCAGGGCCCGGCATGACCAGCAGCCAGCGCAGCCTGGCGCTTGCCCTCGGCAAAGAGCAGGTTGCGCTCGTCCTTGTCGTCCGCGACCCACTGGAACATGCGAACGCCGTCACGTTCGCGCGTGATGGTAACGCTGTAGCCCGACTCATACTCAGGCATAAGGTCGATTGCCGCCTGCCCGAGCGCCAGGGCCTCCTGGGCGCCAAAGCTTGTGGGATACCTCAACGCATGCTCCTGCCCGAGCAGAATCTTCTGAGCCACTCGTGCGGCTTCGGGGGTAAGCAGCGGTACGGGGATGTTCTCTGCCATGGTGTTTGATTCCTTTCCTTATGTAGCCCAAAGGCTGAGCGCCTGTTCGACAAATCTTACCTAAACCCATACTGCGCGTGCGGCACGTAGGGCTCCTCGAGGTAGGCCATCTAGTCGGCCGTGAGCTTTAGGTCAAGCGCCGCGATGGCGTCGTCGATGTAGGCCGTCTTGCTCGCGCCGACGAGCGGACTCGTCACGACGGGCTTGGCCAGGTTCCACGCCTGGGCGATAACGCTGGTGGACACGCCATAGCGCTCGGCGAGCTCCCACACGCGGCGGATGATCTCGGCATCGCCCTTGAGCACGTGGTCGCTCTGGAGCTTGGCCACGCCGTCGGTGCGCTCGT
>JAGCBF010000295.1 GCA_017652285.1 Atopobiaceae bacterium | reverse complement strand
TCGCGGACAAGGCGCTGGTGGAGGACGTGTTCGCCACATACGCGCCCGCCGTCGTGGTGAACCTCGCCGCGCAGGCGGGGGTGCGCTACTCCATAGACCACCCGGACGCCTACATAGAGTCCAACATCGTGGGCTTCTACAACGTCCTGGAGGCCTGCAGGCACCACCCCGTGGAGCACCTGGTGTATGCCAGTTCCAGCAGTGTGTACGGCGGCAACAAGAAGGTGCCCTTTAGCACCGATGACAAGGTCGACAATCCCGTGAGCCTCTACGCCGCCACGAAGAAGAGCAACGAGCTGCTTGCCCACAGCTACGCCAAGCTCTACGACATCCCGGCCACGGGCCTGCGCTTCTTCACCGTGTACGGGCCGGCAGGTCGCCCGGACATGTTCTACTTCAGCGCCACGCAGCGCCTGGTGGCGGGCGGGACCATACAGATCTTCAACCACGGCAACTGCAGGCGCGACTTCACCTACGTGGACGACATCGTGGAGGGCGTCTGGCGCGTGATGCGTGGCGCGCCGGTGCGCGCCACGGGCGAGGACGGGCTGCCGCTTCCCCCTTACGCCGTCTACAACATCGGCGGGGGCACGCCGGAGAACCTCATGGACTTCGTATCCACGCTGCAGGAGGAGCTCGTGCGGGCGGGCGTGCTGCCCGACGGCTACGACTTCGAGGCGCACCGCGAGCTCGTGGGCATGCAGCCCGGCGACGTGCCCGTGACCTACGCCGACGCCTCCGCCCTCGAGCGCGACTACGGCTTCACGCCCACGACAGGCATACGCGAGGGCCTGCGCGCCTTCGCCGAGTGGTATGCGGAGTACTACGGGTAGCCAGAGACACGCAGGAATCTTCGCGCCCCGTCGCCCATGCTAGGGCGGCGGGGCGCGGCGCTCTTCCGGTCGTCGGCTCCCGCAGCCAGCCGGCGAGACGAAAGAGGTCCCTCCCCCGACAATAGGTATCATGTTGGCGCAGGCACTAAAAGAGAACGGCGGCGCATGGCACAGGCAGGCAACAACCTCCGCATGGAGAGCATCCCGCTCGAGAGGCTCCACGACCACCCGGACAACGACTATCCCACGTCGGAGTCCGAGCTCGCCGACCTCATGGCGTCCATACGCTCCGACGGCCTCGCGCAGCTCCCGCTCGTGCGCCCGCACGGTGACGGCTACCAGATAATTGCCGGCCACCGGCGCGTGGAGTGCTACCGGCGCCTCGCCAGGGAGGACCCCGCCAGCTACGGCACCATCCCCTGCAACGTGGCGACAGACTGCGACGACGAGCGGGCGCTCATACTGCTCGACGCGACCAACCTCATGACCCGCCAGCTCACCCCCGCAGAGCGGGCCCGGCGCTTCGAGCGCCTGTGGAAGGCCGTCCCCGCCCTGCGGAAGAAGTCGCCCGAGCTCAGGGGCGTGCGCACGAGCCAGGTGATAAGCGACATCATCACCCGCGAGACCGGCCAGCCCATATCGCGCGCGAGCGTGGACCGCGCCATGGCCGCGGGACGCCGCGCCAAGGAGGTGGCCGAGCTCGCCGACAGGAGGTCCGACGAGCTCGCCCCCGAGTGGCGAAAAGAGATACGACGGCGCGAGGGCTTCACCCCGGAGGCCGTCAACGCCATCGCGGGGAAGGACGAGTCGGCCCAGCACACGCTGTGGGCCGACTACCAGCGCGAACAGATGACGCCCCGCCAGCTGGAGCGCAGCCTCGAGCGCAAGGCGCCAAAAACCGACCGGGACGTGGACCAGGCACTCGACCAGGTCACGAAGCTGCTGCGCGACGTATCGGCCTGGAACGCGAAGTACGGCGCAGAGGTCAGCGCCTACCGCCTGGACTACATCCGCAGGCAGCTGGACAAGCTGCAGGCCCTGCTGTAGCGCACGCCCCCTACCACGACACGATGCGGTTCACCTCGTCGCGCTGCTCGCCCGCGGTGCGGCGAAGGTACACGCGCGTGGTCTCCACCGACCGCTAAGAAAAAGTCGTGCTTTCAGTCTTCATGCACAACCATCACCCGCGGAGGTGTACTCTTCGTTTATGGTGCTCATCCACGGGATTCTCTCGCTAACGCATTCGCGACGACAGCGCCTCTTTCCCTGGTTCGCGTGTGTTTTCAGTTCCGGATCCGGATTTGAATGTGCCCTCAGCCTTTCCTCACGTACCTTTGATTCGGGCTCCTCGGCTTATTGGGGATTGTCTGGGCCAGCTTGCCGCTTTCCAGAAGGGGCTGCAAAACCTCCAACTGCACGTATCGTCTTGAGCTTATGCCAAGGAATCGCTGTATCTCGTCTCTCGTCCGGGGCTCGGAGCAGAATCGAAGAACCGCATCGCGCTTATCAGCATGTTCACCAGCATGTTCACCAGTGGGCATGCTGGTGCCTAAGCCTGCCCGCACGAGCGGCAGCGTGAGGGTCGTTCGGTCGGGCACTTCCGCGCCAAACTGCTCCTCCACCACGGGCTCCTCGTAGCCGGCCTCGTCCCAAGCCGTGTAGATGTCGGGCACGCCCGACCCCGCGTGCTCCCCCACGCCTATGAGGTTAAGCATCTTGAATATGCCCCGGTTCCTGGGCTGCGAAACGCCTCCCTTGAGCTCCCGGACCAGGTCGACCGTTCGCCCGACCCCGGTCTGCGACTCCATGGCCTCGTACGCCTCGGCGCTCATGATCACCATGTCGGCGCACCCGTTCTTCGTCACGTGCACCGGCTCGCCGATCTCGTGGCAGAGGCGCGAGATCCTCGCTGTGTCCTTGAGGTCCTTAATGGGAACCATCTGCATGTAAGCCTCCAACCACATTCTCAGAAGGTGCGGTTCCGGCTCCTTCCGTAGACCAGCTTCGACTCATTGGAGGCCTCATGCACGAGCCAGATGCGGTGAAAGCCGCACGTGCGGTTCTGAGGGGAGGGCGCGGGAAAAATCCCACGTCCTTACCCGACCGCGCCCTGCATTCTCTAGACCCAGGCTGCCCTTCGAGCTGATCGAATAAGAACGTGCGAGAATGGATATCGTCAGACAACCTGTTGGAGCGATGCGACATGTCCGAGACGATGTTAAAAAAGCTCACAAAAGACCGCCGGCGCTCAACCGGCGGTCAGGGTCACTCAAGGGAGAAACTCCGTTTCAGGATGGCGGTCCAGTCCCGCCTCCCGTAAAGGAAGCGCACGACGTGGACGGTGCGGTCCTCTTCGGAGACGACGTAGAAAGCAATGTAGTTCTTTACCGGCGCGAGGCGGATGCCCCAGGCTTTCAGAGCGGGGTCATCGACAAGGGCGAACTTCTCCGGGAAAGTGGACAGGTCTCCGATCCTCTTCTCAGCCTCATCGAGAAGATCGTCCGCAGCCTGGGGATTCAGCAGCACGAATTCGATGTAATCGGCGGCGCTGCTCAAGTCCTTTTCTGCGGCGCGGGTGATGCGGATATCGTACTTCATCTTTTTCGCCTCGCCCTGATGTCGGACAGAGCTTCGGAGAGGGGGCGGGTGTTGCCTGCCCTGATGTCGTCCATACCTTCCTGCAGGAGGCCATAGAGCTCGAAGCGGCCAAGGAGATGCTCATAGGCTTCGATGCTTAGGACAGCGAGATCGCCTTTTCCGTTTTTCGTGATGAAGACGGGCTCGCCATACTGATGGCAGAAGGAAGAGATGTCGTTGTACCTGTTGCGGAGATCCGCGCTTGACCTGATGGTGGGCATTAAGTTCACCTCCTTTATTGATAACGAAATTATACCCGAATTTCTTTATATAGTCAAGAGGGAGGAAAGGTCGGGGATTGGGCGTGAGCGTAAGAGCAACCGCATCTGGCCCCTATTCGTCTGCGAATCGACAATGGCCTCTGCCGTCATGGTTCGGCAGATTGGAGGTGATGCACGCGCGGGTATATACTCGCTGGTCCAGACGGCGAGGGCGGACGACCTGCACTCCGGGCGACACCTCGAGTGAGTGCCCGCCGAGACGCCGTCGGCCGACCTCTCCGCGGACGGCCCGCTGGTGGAGGTCAATCCGGATGCGCTCAACCCCCCGAATAGGGCCGCTCCGATTCAATTGCCAAGGCGACGCCAGCGCTGCCACGCGTTCACGGATCCCATTGTCACATGGCAAAATAGCACCATCAAGACGCGCAATAACTACCGGTTACACCCCATAGGTGCGCACGAAGTACGCGGCCGCCCACACGTACGGAGGGACAAAGAAACAGCAGCCAGCGATTACAATATCTTAACTCAGTAGCTTCTCGTCATCCTGCTTCAGCAGAATGGGCGCAACACGCATACGGATGTGTACTTACTCATTCCCGCACAGGACGTCAATGCGCCTCGTCCTTCCCCAGTCACTTAGCTCGATATCGCCAAGGTCAGCACTTCATGCAGCCCCGCAATCTGAGGTATGGAGCTGCCACCCCTCGACGATATCACGATTGTCATCAGTAAACACTTCATAAACAGTTCGCAGGCAAATGCATAGTTAACCAAGCCTGCAACGTTTTGATATGGTGACGGCAGTAGCGTACTCCCCTCCCGAAAGCAGGCTTCTCCCGCATTGAGAAAAGCGTGCCCGAGTTCCAGCATCTTATTTGAATCGTACTTATGCTCAACGCCTGCACCTGCGCTCATAGTCCCCGCCTGCCCTCGTTCATTTAATGCCGCTTCTGAACCCCAATTCTTGTCTCGTCCTTTTTCGTCCACGTTAGCACAAAAGAATGACGGCTACGGCTTCGTGCATGGCGAGAAACGCCACGGGCATTCGCAGGATTGGCCTTGGGCGGATCAATGGCTCATTCAATAAGCTTGCGTGTTTGGACGTAAACACGGCTCCACACATGTCCTTACATGCAAACCGCCGCCCACCGATTGATGCAGGACTAGCCTACACAGCCGGTACGTAAAGGCTAGTCACCGCCAAGGGCGCATATCGCCTCGGCCACATCCGCAGGCAGATTGACGAGCTGTCCTCGCTATAGGACGGCGCCGACACGCCCGCTCAGCCTCAACCGACGAGCGGCCTGTGAGGTGGCAGCAGGTCCGTCACCACCCGACGCCCTTCGACTGCCTACGCCGTCGCGAGCGACCTCCTGTGTCGCCCGGACTGCTCGGCCTTCTCGGCGAGCCACATGTTGAGCACTGCCCTCCTGCTCACGTTGACGCGAGCCGCCTCGGCGTCCGCCTCGGCAATCACCCAGGCGGGAAGCGTCACGCTCACAGGCCTCCCTGCCGGCGCACGCCACCCCTCCGGCCTCTCTCCGCGCTCGAAGACCTCCGCCTCCTGGTCGAGCAGCGCGTCGTCCACGACGTGGCCGTCTGCCGTCCTGTACTCCATCATCTCCTCCTCCCCATGCCGAGCTCGTCGTACGTCTTCCGGCTTGGCGGCGTCATGGCGTGGAACACTAGCCAGTCGCCCCCCTCGAGCTCGACGGCCACCATCTCGATCTCCCGCCCGCGAGCGTCATGACCCACGGCCACGTGGCGCAGCCCCGCGTCGGTCTCGCGGATGGTGGCACGATACTGGTTCTCCCAGGCGGAGCGGACGTCATCATCGGCCAAGGCGGGGTGACGCTCGCTCACCCTTGGATGAATTATTACCATCCGTCCTCCTAATCCATACCGATATGATACAACAATGGCATATGACGCGCGGGCCGGGCGGTCCGCCGACGTCATGGGGACATCGTAGCAAAACACGCGTTCCCGTACAAGTGTGCTCTTATGTCAGATTGCATTCAGAATCGGGCCGCGTGGCGGCGCACCGCCCCCCTACCACGAGACGATGCGGTTCACCTCGTCGCGCTGCTCGCCCGCGGTGCGGCGAAGGTACACGCGCGTGGTCTCCACCGACGAGTGGCCCATGAGGTCGGCGAGCAGCGCTATGTCGCCCCCCGCCGCCAGGAAGCGCCGGGCGAAGAGGTGTCGGAAGGCGTGCGGGTGCACCATGAGGTACTCCATCCTTACGCCCATTTTCAACCCCGTTCGTTTGTGGCGGCTTGATGATCCAGCACACGCAATCACAGACAATCGCGCGGCCAGCCGCAGGCCATCTCACGGCCGCCCGTCGCCGGTCCAAGTGCCCTTCTTGATGTAGTAGTCGATGCCGTTCGACCTGCAGAACGAGACAACCTCGCCCGCGCGGTCATTGTACCAGCCCTTGCATCCCGGGTAGGCCGAGACCGCCTTGTTGTAGTTCGTCCTGCCAAAGATGATGCGGTCGACGAACGACACCTCCTCCAGTATGGGCAACAGCTCCTGATCGTGGATGTTCGGCGTCGGATACGGCTCCATGCTGACCCACGTCCTATGACCAGCGTCGTGCAGCCTCCTCAGGGACTCGATCCGCTCAGCGTACGGAGCTGCCCCGGGCTCGTGGGCAACGCGATAAGACTCGTCAAGCGACACCATGGTTATGCCGTAGGTGTTCGCCGCCCCGAGACCGGCGAGCTCCTCGGGCAGCATGCCCTTGCTCAGCACGACGCACGGTATCCCCGCGCGGTTGAGCCTCCGCATGGGGGCCAGGCTCAACACGCACACGTCCTCGTAACCGTACATGAAGGGATCCGTCGTAAAGCACAGCTGGACGCTCTTTATTCTGCTCCTCAAGCGAGGTATCTCCCGGTCGAGCAGCTCGAGGGTGTTCTCAACCAAAAGGGGCCGGCACCAGCTTTCGTAGTCCGCGACATTGCCGAACCTCTTCGCCATGAGGAACGCGTAGCAGGGGTATCTGCACCCGTGGGAGCATCCCTGCACGTGGTTCATGGTGTAGTCACCGTACTCGACGCCGGTCTTGTACAGCATCGACTTCCTCGTTATGGTACGCGCGCACTCAGCCATTCTTCCTGCCCACCCATATCGTCTTTCCGCGCCCCGAGGACTTGAACGTCCTCGGATGCCCCATTTCCGTCATCGCGGGGTCTCTCTTCACCCCGATGAGCCCTTCGCACTCGAAATCGCGTACGATGTCTTCCAGCTCGGAGCGACCGAGCGTCAAACCTTGTTTTATCACAAAATCTGCGAGGACTATCTCCAGCTTCTCCGGTGCCAAATGTGAATTGATGGCCTCGAGCAGGTTTCTGCGCACCTCGAGCTCGTCTATGGGGCAGTTGTCGGCATCGTGCGAAAACAGGCTAAGCTGACCGCTCCTCTGAACGTCGTGAAGGCGGACAAGCTCCTTCTGCATCTCGGTGTACATGAGGAGGCACCCCTCCTCGTGGTTGGAAGCGTGCACCATCCTGTACTTAGGCCGGCCGCCCTCCTTGATCCTGATGGGAAGGTTCAGCACGTATCGATACCTGCGCCCCAAGCGATTGCAGAACTCATGGGCAAGCCTCGACTCCGCTTCGTACCCATCGAAGTCGCCGCGGCGATAAAGCGGCGATAGACCTCGAGCCAGGTTGACGTCGAGTTCTAGTGACTGCGGTCGAGCGCCGGCATCCCAATTAGCTGGCAGTCCGCCTCGCGGGCAAATGCGACCAGGAGCCACCCCCGTCGCAGACCATC
>JAGCBF010000294.1 GCA_017652285.1 Atopobiaceae bacterium | reverse complement strand
GTTCGCAGCCTCCGTACAGCCGGGCGGAACCATCGTAATCGATACGACGCTGGCCATGAACGGCGCCGAGGGCATCGAGCTTGCCGATGACGTTACCGTGGCCGCGTTCAAGGCGACCGAGCTCGCCGAGGCCGAGGGTCTTAAAGGCCTGGCAAACATCATCTGCCTTGGCAAGCTGTGGTCGCTCACCAACTTTTGCGAGCGCGATACGGTCGACGCAGCAATTGCCAAGTGCGTGCCGCCCAAGCGCCAGCACTTGCTCGAACCTAACCTGCGCGCCTTCCAGCTTGGCATAGACGCGTAGCCGTCGCGTACAAATCGTTACAACGACCGTCCCGTTTTGCGGATAGGGGATGTCCCTTTCTCTGCAAAACGGGATGGTCCCTTTTTGCGGGTGACAGTGGGGCGAACCTACTGTCACCTTTTCGTCCTGAAGACTTTGTGGAGACGCCCGGGGCGGTGTACACTCAAACAGTTGCTGTATGTGAGGAGTGCTGTCTTCGCATGCCGCAGCGACTGACGGATGTGGTCCGCTGGGGAGAGGCGCAGGGTGCGCCTAGAGTTGCCGTCCCATGACCACCGAGGGTAAGGAAAAGGTATGGTCAGCACGATTCTTGGCCGCAAGATCGGGATGACGCAGGTATGGGATGACGAAGACAACGTCGTGCCCGTAACCGTCATTCAGGCAGGCCCCTGCACGGTGTCGCAGGTAAAGACCAAAGAGACCGACGGCTACGATGCCGTTCAGATCGGCTTTGGCGACATCAAGGCGAAGAAGGTCAACAAGCCCATGGCAGGCCACTTCGCAAAGGCGGGCGTAGAGCCCATGCGTTATCTGCGCGAGGTTCGCGTGGAGGACGGTTCCGAATACAAGCCCGGCGATCAGGTGACCGTTGCCGACTTCGCAGAAGTCAAGGCAGTCGACGTTACCGGCACCTCCAAGGGCAAGGGCTTCCAGGGAACCATCAAGCGTTGGAACTTCAGCCGCGGTCCCATGACGCACGGCTCCCGTAACCAGCGCAAGCCGGGCTCCATCGGTCAGTGCGCGTATCCCGCGCGCGTCCGCAAGGGCCTGCACATGGCCGGTCATATGGGCGACGAGCGCGTGACGGTAAAGAACCTCAAGCTCGTTCGCGTCGACACCGACCAGAACCTCCTGCTCGTTAAGGGCGCGGTGCCGGGTGGCAGCAACGCTCTCGTCCAGGTCCGTATGGCCTAAGGGAGGAAAGAATGTCCAAGATCGAAGTAAAGAACATCGAGGGCCAGGCCGTTTCCGAGGCCGAGCTTTCCTCAGAGGTGTTTGGCATCGAGCCCAACGTGCCTGTTATGCATCAGGTCGTCGTGGCGTATGAGTCCAACCTGCGTCAGGGCACCCACGCGGTCAAGAACCGTCACGAGGTCTCTGGTGGCGGACGCAAGCCGTATCGCCAAAAGGGCACCGGTCGTGCTCGCCAGGGTTCCACCCGTGCAGGTCAGTGGACCGGCGGCGGCGTGATCTTTGGGCCTGTGCCTCGCGCATACACCAAGAAGGTCAACAACAAGATGGCCAAGCTTGCCATGCGCTCCGCGCTTTCGGGCAAGCTGGCGGACTCCGAGCTCGTCCTTCTGGACTCGCTTACCTTTGACGAGCCTTCCACCAAAAAGGCAGTCGCCGTTCTCAAGGCTCTCGAGCTCACCGGCAAGCGTGTGACGCTGGTCGTAGAGGACGACGCCGTGGTCGAGTACCTCTCGTTCCGCAACATCCCCAAGGTCGAGGTCATCGCAGTTTCCGAGGCCAACACCCGTAACCTCATCGACAA
This sequence comes from Atopobiaceae bacterium, assembly GCA_017652285.1. GTDB lineage: Bacteria > Actinomycetota > Coriobacteriia > Coriobacteriales > Atopobiaceae > RUG440. The sequence goes on along the minus strand of JAGCBF010000294.1, from coordinate 1,689 downwards.
CGCCGCTCTGGTCATGAGCGTCGATGTGGCCAAGAAGCTTGAGGAGGCGCTCGCATAATGAACTCTCCCTACGAAGTCATCATTCGCCCGGTCGTGACCGAGCGCTCGTTTGATCTTATGGAGCAGGGCAAGTACACCTTCGAGGTTGCTCGCACCGCCCCCAAAGAGGAGATTCGCGACGCAGTCGAGAAGCTCTTCAACGTGCACGTCGTAAAGGTCAACACCGTTAACGTCAAGCCCAAGAAGCGTCGCGTCCGCTACGTTGCCGGCATGACCCGTCGTTGGAAGAAGGCCATCGTCACCATCGCTCCTGGCGAGACGATCGAGATCTTTGCCAACAACGACATCAACGTTGTCGACGAGTAAGTAAAGTGCGCACATCCCACAGGGGATGTGCGTAAGTGTGCCGCAAGAATAGATACGCGCGGTACCGTGGTACATCCGGTGTCGTTCCGCCCGAGGCCCCGTGCCTCAATCCCTGAGTGGAATGGCCAACGGAAGAAGAAAGGGAATTAGTAATGGCAGTTAAGCACCTCAAGCCTACCAGCGCAGGGCGCCGTTTCCAGACGATCTCGGACTTTGCCGAGATCACGACGGACAAGCCCGAGAAGTCGCTTCTCGAGCCCCTGCCCAAAAAGGCTGGCCGTAACAACAACGGCCGCATCACCACCCGTCATCAGGGCGGCGGTCACAAGCGCAAGTACCGTCGCATCGACTTCAAGCGCACGCACGACGGCGTTCCGGCAAAGGTTGCCACCATCGAGTACGACCCCAACCGCTCCGCCCGCATCGCGCTTCTTCACTACGTGGATGGCTACAAGGCCTACATCCTGGCACCCCAGGGTCTCAACGTTGGCGATACGGTAATCTCTGACGCCAAGGGCGCGGACATCAAGCCTGGCAATGCCATGCCGCTGTCCGAGATTCCCGTTGGTACGCTCGTCCACGCCGTAGAGTTCCAGCCCGGCAAGGGCGCGGCCATGGCTCGCTCTGCCGGCACGTCCGTACAGCTCATGGGCAAGGACAACGGCTACGCCGTCCTCCGCATGCCCTCTTCCGAGCTTCGTCGCGTGCTGCTGACCTGCCGTGCCACCATTGGCGTCGTAGGCAACGCAGATCACTCCAACATCGTCATTGGTAAGGCTGGCCGCCAGCGTTGGCTCGGCGTTCGTCCTACGGTCCGTGGTACGGTCATGAACCCCGTCGACCACCCGCACGGCGGCGGCGAGGGCAAGAACCACACCTCTGGCCGTCCTTCGGTCACTCCGTGGGGCAAGCCCACCAAGGGTTACAAGACACGTGACCCCAAGAAGGGCAGCAACCGTCTTATCATCCGTCGTCGCAAGACGAAGTAGTCGGAACACGAGTAGTAGGAGATAGCAAGTATGAGCAGAAGTCTCAAGAAAGGCCCGTTTGTGGAGACTCGCCTCCTCACGCGTGTTGCCGCGCAAAACGAGGCGGGTACCAAGGACGTTATAAAGACATGGTCCCGTGCTTCCACCATCTTCCCAGAGATGGTCGGTCACACCATTGCCGTCCACGACGGCCGCAAGCACGTGCCCGTGTACATAACCGAGTCCATGGTCGGCCACAAGCTGGGCGAGTTCGCCCCCACGCGTACGTTCCGCGGACATAAGGTCAAATAGGGGGTAGAAGCTAAATGGCACAGAACACCAACAACAATGAGGT
>JAGCBF010000293.1 GCA_017652285.1 Atopobiaceae bacterium | reverse complement strand
TCATCGAGGACCCACACGACCGCGAGGTCCTGTACCAAAACGGTGCAAGAGTCAACGGCACGGACTAGATCAGCGCGAACCAACACCTCGCTTTTTTTGGCCGCCTGCGCCAGGCCCCTTTCGGCCAAAACGACCCAAAGGGCCGCCTGCGCTTGGCTCTTTTCGCGCACCCTGCCCTGGACGTCACTGCCACCAGCACTGGGGATCGGGGCATAGCGGTTGCCGGCGTATCCGTAGGTCACGGCGGGACACCCACGGCACCAGCCATGCAGCGGGCAGGCTGTGCACTTCTCAAAGAGGCTGATGTCTCGGTATGACCCCAGTCGCTCGCCAAAGTAAACATCGCAGAGCGATTCGCGTGTTACGTCTCCGACCGGGGACTCCATGCGTCGGCAGGCATAGACCATGCCGGTGGGCAGCACGGTAAGGTGCCCGCGGCCACAGTGGCAGCCGTCGTGGAAGACGTGCGGGTCGGCGCCCGCGGGAGGCGCAAACGTTCCCTGCTCCCACTCGAGCAGCTTCCAGAGGTGGTCCTTCTTGTAGAAATACGTCTTTGCGCCGAGCCGCGTCTGATTGGCGATGCGCCGCTGGCACTCCAGCAACAGCTCCCGATACGCAAGCGGTTCCATGTGGAATTCCTCGGCCCGCTGCCCGCTCGTGGGGCAGTAGCGCCCGAAAGCGTACACGTCAACGTTAAGCTCTGCCACGAGGTCGATGAGGTCGGGCACCTCTGAGGCGTTGGTCGCCGATACGGTGGTCATCACGTTGGCCCACATGCCCGCACCCTGGATGACGGGTATGGCCGCAAGCGTCGCGTCAAACGACCCGGGCTTGCGAAAGGAGTCATGCGTCTTGCGCAGGCCGTCCAAGGAGAGCTGGTACTTCACGCATCCCAAGCTCCGAAGCCGCTCGCAGACCTCTGGCGTAAGATGGAAGGGGTTGCCCATGATGCCCACGCGCATGCCCCGCACGTGGAGCGCCTCCATGATGCGCCAGAAGTCGGGATGCAGGATGGGGTCGCCTCCCGTAAGGTACACATAGGGCTCCATGCCCAGGTGCGTGCAGAGCTCATCGATCTGCCCTACGACGCGCATGCACGTCTTAAAAGGCATGGTCACCACGGGCGGTGCGCCCTCGGCAAAGATGTAGCAGTGCTTGCATCGTTGATCGCAGGTGTCGGTGATGTGCCACTGAACGGGGAAATGCTGAGGCATGATTGGCCTTTCAAAAAAGATGGCGGTCGCACGGGACGACCGCCATACTGTCCAGATCTACCCCTGTTCCAGCTACTCTGCCGGGTCGGGGGTGCCACATGCAGGCGCGGGATCGGGGGTCCCGCAGGCGGGCGCGGGATCGGGGGTCCCGCAGGCGGGCGCGGGATCGGGGGTGCCACATGCGGTCGCGTTCTCAAGCTCTGCCATCGTACTCTCCTTCTGATCGGTCCAACACTGCTATCGCCATGGCTTGCGCCAGTATGGCCTATCCCTCGTTCGTCACAACGATCTTGCCTTGGAAGCTGCCGCCGTCCTGCATCGCGAGCGCGTCCACGAGGCGGCCGAAGTCAAACACCTTGGCGATGTGGGGCTCGATTCCGTGCTTGGCGACAAACTCGAAGACCTCGTCCATGGCCTCCTGCGTTGGGTAGTTCGAGAAGAAGCCCGTGAGGTAACGTCCGTTCGGGATCTCCTTGATCGGGTCGAAACGGTCGAGCGTGAAGACGCCCCCCAGAATGCCCGTGTCGCAGCAGATGCCGCCGGGCTGCAGGCAGCACATCGTGTCCCGAAGCGTCTTGGGTCCCACCAGCTCCAACGCCTTGGTAGCTCGCACGCCCTTCTTAAAGAGCGTCCCGTCATCGATCACGACCTCATCGGCCCCAAAGTCGCGGAGAGGCTCCACGTACGACTCGCGATGCGTGGTCGCGATTACGCGGCAACCGAGCGCGTGGGCTATCTGTAGGGTCGCATAGCCCAGGGCGCAGCTCGCTCCGCGCACAAGAAGCGTGTCGCCGGTCTCCAGCCGTAGCCCTTCGAAGAGAGAACCCCATGCGGTGAAGTAGGTCTCGGGTATTGCCGCGAGCGTCGCCCACGGTAGTTGCCAGGCGGCCTCGGGGATGGAGAACAACTGAGAGGCAGGCACCAAACAGTACTCCGCGTAGCTGCCGTCCCACATGCGCCCCATGCCTCCCATGAGCATGCAGACCTTCTCACCCACGGCCAGGCCGGTGTCGCTTGGGTCCGCCACCTCGCCAACGCCCTCGATGCCGGGGATGATGGGCTTCTTGATGTACTGGGCGCGTATCTCGGAGCGACGGAGCTCAAGCTCGGAGTGGTTCATTCCGAATCCGCGCACCCGCACGAGCGCCCAGCCCGGCCTTACCTCGGGGATGGGAACCTCGGATATTCGCGCGGCATCCGCCGACGTCACGTTGGATATTGCCAACGCCTTCATGTACGACCGCTTCATGTCCACCTCCATCCATCCTGGCTAACAACAGTATCCCATCGCCCGGTCCTGTCGCATGATAGAATTATGCTATCAGTAATTCGGTATGGGAATCAAAGGAGAGCCGTGAACACGACACAGCTTGAGTGCTTCGTCCAGGTCGCCCAGAGCCTGAGCTTCAGGCGGGCCGCCGACGCGCTGCACCTCTCGCAGCCCACAGTATCCAAGCAGGTGGCCTCGCTCGAGGCGGAGCTCGGCTGCCTGCTCTTCGTCCGCACGACGCGCGACGTCATGCTCAGTACGCTGGGGGAGTCGTTTCTTCGGGACGCGCAGGAGATACTCCGGCTTGCCTACGCGGCGGGCGAACGAGCCAGGCGGCATGCCGAGGGCAACGGCATCACCGTCGCCTACTCCGATTCCAGCGAGCTCATGCGCCTCATACCCGTCCTCGATGCGTTGAGGCGGGAGGAAGACGCGCACGTCACGCTTGCCCAAGGCCCGCGCGACCTCAACCTCACGCGGCTCACGCGCGAGCAGGTGGACGTGGTTCTTGGCTTCGAGTCCGATGCCCTGCCCCCAGGCGTGGACTTCAGAGTCTTGCGTATGGACGAGCTCGCCTGCGTCGTGCGCGTGGACTCTCCGCTGGCGATGCTTGAGGAGGCCGGACCAGAGGATGTTGGCGACACGTCCCAGGTGCTTGTCCAGTCGCTGGGGCTCAGGCGGAGGGGATACCGTGCGCAGTCGAGCTTGCCCGACACCGATGGCGCAAAGATCACCGTGTGCTCCACCTCGGCCGAAGCGTACTGCCTGGTGGACGCTGGCTTTGGCTACGCGCTCGTGCCCGCGCTCTACACCATGCCCGATCCCTTCCACAAGATCGTACGCTGGAAGGCGCCGGTAACGGTGGGTTACGGCATGTACTGCCGAAAAGGGCTCCACAGCGGCATGGTCCCGCGCTTCCTAGAGCTGGCGACCGAGGCATTTGCCCAAGAGGGCTATGCCAAGCCGACGACCGAGGTATGGTGGCCGGGAGAGCGTGGCGCAAGAGGGTTCCCCTCGTAGCCCGCTAGCTTTTTGGCCGATTGGGGCTAGGCCCCTTTCGGCCAAAACGCCCCAAAGTGGCCAATTGGGGTTGCTTGGCCGCCTGCGCGAGGCCCCCTTTCGGCCACCTCGCCAACGTTTCGCATCGAAAGACGTCACATCGGCGCGCTAAGGGCGAGAATCGCCATACGCCCCAATCCGCTTCTTAATTATCCTGGAGGTGTTTGTCAAATTCCCCCAGGCGCATGGCTCCGGATTCGGTAAATGGCTGAGCGAGGATCCTCCCGAACGCCCGCATCTGAGCGTCATATGGCATCTTGCAGGTGTCCTTACGCGCCCAGTCCTCCCAATGCGAGAGGCGCGTGTTCGCGCGAACCTTGTTAAAGCGCTCAAACCCCTGGTCTTCGCCCCATGCGCGCAGATCGTCGAACTCCTCGTCGTCGGGTTCTTCGAGCACGGACAGAAAGTGCTCGAAGCCGCCTTCGCCTCCCACGTCCTCGGGCGGCGCGTCACCAGAGCCCTCCCAGCAAATGGGCTTGTCCGATGCAAAGCGCTCGCCGCTGTTGACGACCCGTATCTTGATTTCCCAGCCATCTCCGTAATCGTAGGAATAGGTCGCCTCGCGGATCTTGGGGAAGAAGTCGTCAAGATAGGCGGTCACAGCGTTTTGCCAGCGCGGCACCGTGTCGCCCTCCAAGAGGTACTCTAGCCTCGGGTCTTCGCCTGTCGCGTAGTCGGGCCACGAGATGCTCAGCTCCTCGCCATTGGATACCACAGAGAAGTCGTACAGGTGATAGTTCATCCAGTTAAGACACGCCTGTATCATGGTGTGGAAGTCCTCGAACGACGTATGCTCGGGAACGAGCAGCGTCCTTGTGCAGGAGAGCTCGTAAAAGTCAAACGACAAGAAAAGCCTGAAAAAGCGCTGCTTGCTTGGTGGGGGATCGATTTCGATACCGTATTGGGCAAGAAGCTCCTCGGCGCGCTTGGTGCCTGCCTCGCTCAGGGTCACGGACTTTGCTCGCCCGCCGCAGTTGATAAGACCTTCGTCGTCGAGCAGGTCGAGCACGTCGAAGTCATAGCCCTTCCATGCGCGTCGCAACGTTTTGCCAGCCACTTTTTCCTCCCAAGAGCTTGCGGCGATCAGCATGAGGGTGAGGTCGTGTATGACGGTTCGCTTATCCATGAACGTCTCCTTTTGCGGGACAAGAGATGCCTGATGACTTACGGCCGATTCAATCCTACTATATGCTTTCTGCCGACGCTTCCTGCCGATGCCCATCGCCGAAGCTGTCGGGCGGCGCTTCTCGGTGGGCCGTTCGCTGAAGAGTCGCGCCCCGCTCGGCTCCCAGACAAAACCTCCCAGCATGCGTGCATGGCCGCGAGAAGCACGCAGTTCCGGAGGTTTCCGCCAAGGTGCTGCTCGGGGCGCAATCCGAAACCTCCGAATCTGCGCACAGTCCGCCCAACTGTACGCAGATGATGAGCTTTGGGGGCGCCATAATTCATGCCGTTGCGGTGGTGCCCGGCACCTAGTATAACCTGCGCGTAATAACCGTGTGATGGGCGGGCCCGCCGTGGGCTGTCCGGCCCAAGCGTGCCATTTCGGGTGCGCGAATATGCACGTTTTTTCGAGGTTAGTGTAGTTTTTGGGTGCCAAATCCCCACGGGCGGAAAAGAAGCCCCGCGTTTGCGCAGGTAGAGGGTGCCGC
>JAGCBF010000292.1 GCA_017652285.1 Atopobiaceae bacterium | reverse complement strand
TGACGCGTTCACCGGCTTGAACAAGTGCTCCACGGACGACGTTGTAGTGCGCGAAGACACGCAGGTCTATGCCGTCGTGCACGGTCCGTCCATGAAGGAGTACCTCGTAATCGTGGGACCCAAGGACGACACCTACGTCCTCACTATGTACACCAACAAAGGCGTCGCCGCTGGTCTGGTTGACAAAGTCAACAGCCTTGACGGCACAGAATCAGAGAAACTTGGCAACAGCATCGACGAGGTGTGGAAAAGCCTTACCGGCGGTTCCGTGGGCGATTACGTGCGCGAGCACCCGTTCAAGTAGGCACGACCGTTTGGGTCGCGTCCGCGAGCTCGCGCCCGACGAAGGCGCCGCTCTCGACGATCCGCAAGACGCGAGCATGGCGTTCAACGTTCTGTCGCAGGCACGACAAACCCGTCATTAAACCACCAGTTTAATGACAAGGGCGTCCGCGGGGTGCAACTATGCAGTTGTGCCAAGGGAGAGCGAAAGCCCCCCGAGGCGAGAAGAGCCGCAGCGGTGTTCATGACTGCATCTTTTTCTTCTCTTCTTATTATGCATCGGACGCACTACCTTCCCACCGCCTTCGGGCCCCACCACGTTACGATGCCTTCTGGCACAACTCCCCGCGCGAGTCATAGCGCGACCCCGTTGTCACGGACGATATTCGCGGCATGGAGCCCGGAACCAGAGTGGCCACCCTGGTTCCGGGCTCTTTTTTGGTCGGCCCCCACCCTGCGGCAGGCCACCGAAAGCCAACTCTTCAAACGTGCAGTTCGGCATCGAGTCCTGACGTCGGGTGAAAGAACCGACGCTTACGCTCGGGGAATTTCGTTCCAGTCGGCGCCGGGATCAAAGCCGCCCGAACCGCCAATGACGTCGCCCGCTCGGTTCTCGTATGCGCGACTGGCCGAAACGTCGAGCTCCACCTCGCGCCCGTCCGATGTCATGAACGTGTTGACGCCCCGTATGGCCTCCGAGTAGTCGGGCGCCGACGCGCCTCCATAGCCGCTGCCGCTATTGAACTGTGCATTTGTCCGCGCCCTGAAGGCGGCATGCTGCGCGTCGCTGTTGGCCTGCCACGATGCGAACTGGGCGTCGAAGGCCGCCTGCTGCTGCCGGTTCGCAGCGAGCATCGCTTGCGCCTGCATGTTCATGCGGTTTATCTGCTGTCTTTCCGCCTGATGTATGGCGGCTGCCTGGCGCTGCCCATACGCATCGGACATCGCCATGACGTCGGGATGCAGCCTGTAGTCCATGACGAGCGGCAAGAAAGCCTGCCGATATGCCGCATCGAACCGCTCCTTGGTCGTGTAGAACTGCGCGAGGCCCGAAACGGCCCAATAGATGGTGCCGGCATTCTTGTACGCTTCGTAGTCCGACGTGCACCATGTGGCGTGGTTGGCGCCAGCGGGCATGCCGGGCTGCGCGACTTGGGCAGACTGCCTTTCTCGCCCGCGATTCTGTGAGAAGAGACCACCCAAGGCAGAGCCAAATCCAGTCATCAACCCGGCCGGATTGAGCGTGTCGACACCCGAGCCATCACGCATCGCGTACATGCGCACATATGAGGCGAGGTTCCACACCACGCCTTTGTAGGTGAACTCATAGATGCGCACAAGCTCACAAGCCCACGGATCCCTGAGCGTGGTACCGCCCGTCGCTTGCGCCGCGCGGGTGAACTCTTGCTGGGCTATGTTGCGAAGGGCGTCCAGACGGTTGCAGCCCTCCTCGCGCACTAGGGCAATGCCGGATTCGGCGAGATTCTCCGCCATCTCGCGCATCTTGCAGTCTGCCAAGACGCGCGGATCGGGCATCGGGGCGTGGTTCGAGCGGTCCACGCCAACGAGGGCGGTACCGTAGACGGCCATTATCGCCTTCATGCTGGCACTGAGCTGCATTCCCGCGTCACCCACCTCAAGGGAAATGCCGGCAATGCCGTCCTCGCTGACAAAACACGCGCGAGGCGCATACGGGCGCGACCCAGAGCCCGTCACGATGCAGGCGTCTTTGAGCTTCCACGTGGAGGGAAGCGTCACCACGAACAGACCCTTGCCGTTGTCGTCGCGCACCACGGCGCCCCGTCGATACGTTGGCTGCTCTGCGACAGCCCGCGACGCTTCGGCCGCAGCCGCCTCGCGGGACCGTTCTTGCGCGGCTGCCACCTTGTGCGCAGCAGCCGCCTCACACGCTGCCTGCGCCGCAGCCTCCTTGCGCACGCGCGCCCCGGCGGCCTCGCGCGTCCTCTCTACGTCCACCGGCTTTCCGCAGTGCGGACAAAAGCAGCGTGCTGCACCTAGCGGAGGCTCAAAGCTCTCGCCGCACGCCGGACACATGAGGGCTGCCCCCTGCTCGCTCATCGCTCGCCTCTTTCACTCGCAATCGTCTCTTGCCGCTCGATAGCTGTGTCGTATCTCGAGCACCACGCCACAAGTATACCCGTTCACAACGGAACCATCTGCCCCACCCTTGTTTGGGCACTGCAGCCTCCCATGCGCTTGCGGCCCAAGAACAAACGACCACGCTACTCGTCGTGAAGTAGCGAGATGCCCCGTTCCGTGTCTTCCACATGCGTTGCCATCGGCTCCCGCGCGATGATGCGTACATAGGCCATGTCGCCCGTGCATCCTGCCAGGTGAAGGACGGCGGCAAACCACCCGAGCAGTGGCATACCCAGCAGCGCGGGCACCAGCACGAGCACCGTCGTCACCAAAAAAGTCGGAGCAAGCAGCACCACGCAAAAGCGTCGCTTGGGCAACATGACACCCGCGGCCGACGTATAGAGCATCCAATCCGAAAACCCAAAGCATATGCGCGCACTAAACCCCGAAAGAAGCGCAAACGCACCGGCATGCACAAGCTCGTGAACAGGCAGTGCGACGAGGCTCGCCAACGCCAGCAAGACAAACCAGCCGATGCCCACATCCTCGTGCTGGAGCGCAACGCCAGCCAGCACACCCACGAGCACACCGACGAGCAGAATCAACATGCTGGCATGCACCATCTGCTGCTGCAGCGCAACATCATCGAGCAGGTTCCGGTCCCATGCGATGCCGTCGCTCGAATCGACCGAAAGGAGCCCCTCAAGCTCGGACACTATTCCCATGCGTGCCTCCTATGCTCACAGGTCGCTAGGATAGCGTAACCGCACCTCTCTCTTATATCCTTAGGCCCCGTGCTCTACATCCGCTCGATGATGTCGCCAAAGTTGACCTCGAAGCCAGGGAAGATCTCGGCGGATACCGTTTCGGAGAATGCGTACGTATCCATCACCGCCTCTGTGTCGAAGCGGTACGCAAGCACACGTGCGCGCTGCGGGTCGCAAATCCAGTACTCGCGCACGCCCGCCTCACGATACATGTTGAGCTTGGAAATGTAGTCCATCTCGGGATTGGAGGGAGAGACGACCTCGACCACAAAGTCGGGCGCGCCTTCGCAGCCGCGCTCGGAGAGCTTGCCCCGATCGCACACGACCGAGATGTCTGGCTCGACGAATGTGGTCTCGTCGGCGAACAGGTTCACAGCGAACGGCGCTGGATAGACCTTGCACGACCCGCCGTGGGAATCGATGTGATTCTTGAGCCGTGTGCTGACTTCCACAACGATTTCCTGGTGTGTCCTGCTTGGGGAGGCAAGGTCCCACAGCTCGCCGTCGATGAGCTCCGCTCGCGCGCCTTCGGGCAGCGCCCAGTAATCATCGGCAGTGTAGTTATCCTTCGGCAGCGGCATGGCATCCCCTTCCCGCGAATCGCATCTTTAACACCGCGCCACAAGTATACTCTCGTGTGGTACTTCTACCTACATTCGCTCGTGTTTGAACACCGTCGGTGCATTCCTGATCCGCGTTCGTTCGTCCGGTCTGTTGCGTGTCAATGGGTAGGCTTTGCATAAGCGTGCTAGTAGAGCGTTCCCTAATAGGCTAGGCTGATCTTGGGCTTCTCTGAGGCGTCTATCTCTTCCATCCTGCAGCGCCATCGGTGGACAACCGGGATCCTGTTGACTTCGCCGAACCAGAGGTAGATCCTCCGCGCGAGCTCCTCCTTGCTCTCGACCCTGATGCCCTTGAGCATCTG
>JAGCBF010000291.1 GCA_017652285.1 Atopobiaceae bacterium | reverse complement strand
GGGCCGGGATTCCTGGCGCGAAAGGAGGCCATCGTCGCCGCGCTGCGCAACGAGATCGAGCACGGCAACCTGGACCGCATGGCCCGCATACGCGCCTCCAAGCTTTCGTTGTAACGGCGGAGCAAGGCCGCCTCTCGTGACAAGACCCCACAAGAGAGGAAGCAGCACACCGTGCCGCTCAAGAACTACCTGGACAAGCACGCAATGGCGCTGACCTCGGTTGTCGTCAGGCGCATTGCCGCCGATTCCGTGGAGTCCGAGGGCGCGGAGGGCACGCGCCACACATTCAAAAGGACTCGAGACGATGTCCATGCATAATAATACTTACGGGGAACGACCGACCATCTATTGCGGGGAGCGGACGAACATGGAGACACTTGAGGCCATTCTCACCAGACGCAGCACCAGAAAGCTCGCGGCAGAGCTGCCCGATCGCGCGCTCATCGAGCGGGTGATAAACGCGGGACGCCATGCGCCAAGCGGATCGAACAGCCAGACCACCCACTTTATCGTTATCACCAGCCGTCCGGTGCTCGACGAGCTTGCCGGGCTGGTGCAAGATGCCTTTGCCCGCATGGAGGCGGGGCCGAACACCTACGTCTCGCTGCGCAACTCCATCAACGCGTCGAAGCGCGGCACCTACGTGTTCCACTACGGTGCGCCCGTGCTCGTTGTTGTGGCGAACAAACAGGGGTATGGCAACGCCATGGCCGACAGCGCCTGCGCGCTCGAAAACATGATGGTCGCCGCAAACGCGCTTGACCTGGGCTCCTGCTGGATCAATCAGCTCCACTGGCTGGACACAGACAAGCGCATACGGGGGTACCTAACGAGCCTTGGGCTCGCCGAGGACGAGACCGTCACCGGCGGGCTCATCCTGGGCTTTCCCGCAGACGGCACCCTCGTGCGCAGCGCACTGCCGCGCACGGGCAACCCCGTTACCTGGGTGGAAGCGTAAAACAACGAGGATCGTCTCTGCAAAAGAGTGAATCAGGGTACCAGTCCCCCTGAATCCAGACACGTGGCGGACCAAAAGGGAGCGCCTCTTTTGGTCCGGCTTACAACCCTACGCGCGATCACCGTCCAGTGGCTTGATGTGATGCGGCACGCCGCCCTGATACGTGGGGGAGACCTCGCCGTCGATCAGCGGCCTGGCGTAGCGCTCGAACGACGCCGTGACGTTCATGCCGTCCACCGATATGAACTCGCGCGGTACCTTGCGCTCCTTGTTGGCGACCTCCTCTATTGGGGTCATGGCGGTGTCGTAGAGGTAGGGCTTGTCAAAGATGCGGTGGATGGAGCTCATCATGCCCGTAATGCCATCGCGAGCCGCGATAACGCCTGCGCCGCCAAGCGCGTAGGCCTCCGCTAGGTCGGTGGCGCTTGCCACGTGGCTGGCGCAGCGCTGCAGGGTGGAAAGCTCGATCGCGCGCGTCTTGCAGCCAAGGGCGTTGCGCGTGATGCTTGCCAGGTAACGACCGGTTCCCGAAAGCGAGGCGACGTGGCCAAAGGCGTCCAGGCGCGTGCCGTCCGCCGCCTCCGCCGCAGCTTCGCACAGCAGTGTGCCGTCGCGGTGACGCACGCCCTCGCTCACGGCGACGACCACGGTGTTCTTGCGCTCGAGCAGCAACGCCAGACGATCGAGAAGCGCTTCTTGGTTAAGGGTGACCTCGGGCAGCAGCACCAGGTCGGGACAAGGCTTGCCCTGCTCGCCCGCCAGGCAGGCCGATCCGGTGAGCCAGCCGGCGTCGCGTCCCATGATCTCCACAAAGGTCACGCTCTTGAGGTCGTACACGCTTGAGTCGCGCTCGATTTCGCGCATGGAGGTCGCGATGTACTTTGCGGCGCTGCCGTAGCCGGGCGTGTGGTCGGTGCCCACCAGGTCGTTGTCGATGGTCTTGGGAATGCCGATAAAGCGGATGCCGCTTCCGTGCTCGGTGCCCCAACGGCTGAGCTTGTCGATGGTGTCCATGGAGTCGTTGCCGCCAATGTAGAGCACGGCACCGACGCGCGCGGCCTCAAACTTGGCAAAGGCGTCCTGGTAGAAAGCGGGGTCATCCTCGGGTTGCGGCAACTTAAAGCGGCAGCTGCCCAAAAAGCTCGCGGGCGTCCTGCGCAGGAGCTCCACGTCCATGGGATCGCCCAGCGTGCGGTCCATGTGGACTATGCGTCCCGCCAAAAAGCCCTCGATGCCGTATCGCATGCCGAGCACGTGCGCGCCCAAATCGCGCGCGGTGTCAAACACCCCCGCTAGGCTGGCGTTTATCGCCGCCGTGGGTCCGCCGGACTGTCCTACCAAAACGTTCGTGTTCCATGCCATGAGCCGCCCCTTTCGCTTGCCACGATTCTATAGTAAGCCAAAAAGGCCCGGGGAGGGCCCCAAGTCCCATTGGCATCGCTGGCATTTTGCAAAAGGCCATCGCCCCTTGCGGCGGCTATGCGATGGGCTAGATCGGCTGAATGCCCATGCCTACGAGCTCGGGACCCGTGTGGACGATAAGGTCGGCAGAAAGGCCCGACCGGATCACCTCCGCCACGTTGTCGATCTCTGACCTCACACGGTCCTCGAGCTGGTCGAACAGGTTTGCACTATCGGTGCAGCAGATGCCGATGCGCACCTTGCCGAACCGTTGCGCGCGCTCGTGCACCAGCTTGAGCTCCGCATTGATCGCCCGATTCCAGCCGCGAGACTTGCGTGCGACCACGTATCGGCCTTGCTCGTCGCAGGTTATGACGGGCTTGATGTTGAGCACGCTGCCCAAACGGTACGTCATGGCGTTTATGCGCCCGCCCTTGTAGAGGTACTCCAGCGTCTTGGTGGTAAAGAACACGTCGCTCTTCTCCGAAAGGTCGTTGAGCCGCGCCTCGAGCTCGCCAAAGGGCACGCCGTCCTCCACCATATGCACCGCCTGCATGACCACCATGCCTGCGACCACGCCTATGCTCTTGGTGTCGATGATCACCATGGGAAAGTCGTCTACCAGGCGCGACACCATGTGCACGGTCTGGTTGGTCGCCGACAAGGTCGCGGAGATGGTGACGAACACGCCACAGGAGTATCCGTCATCTCGCGCCTGTTCGATGGCCTGCTTGATCTGCTCTGGGGAAGGAAGAGACGTGCTGGGAATCTCGTGCTCAAAGCGGCGGATGACCTCGTCGGTGGTTATGTCCACGCCGCTTCGATACGTGCTGCCGTCCTTGTAGTTGATCAGCAGAGGCACTACGCGAACGTCATGCGCTCGCACAAAGTCCTCTGGCGTGTTGGTGCCCGAGTCGGTTAAGACCGCAATGCGTTGGCTGTTCATGTTGCTCCTTCTTGCGCGCGTGTAGCCGCCGCATGAGTTTGGTATGTTTTCCGTAACTCGCGCGGAGCCAAAGAAAACGTAGCTTAATACGTTACCATGATATATCCAAAGAGAAAGAGGTTATGTCATGCGGAACGACGCAGTTCACGAAGAGGACAACAAAGGCATCGCCGAGCTCGAAGACACCGCCAGCATGCGGAGGTTCATCGTTGACGAACCCGCGGTAATACGGAGGCTCGAGCAACGCTCGGCGTTCGAGGACGCCACGTCTAACGGGACCGTCGCGGCGGCCGCGATGGTCTTTGCGGCGATCCTTGCGGTGATCGTCGCGAACTCGCCCATCTATGAGGTGGTCGAGCACGTTTTGCGTGCGCCGTTGGGCATCGTCCTGGGGTCTAACACGTTTTCGATAACCTTTGAGGGGTTTGTCAACGATGCGCTCATGGCGGTGTTCTTTTTGCTGGTGGGCATCGAGCTCAAGTACGAGATGACCGTGGGCCAGCTCAGAAAACCGCGGCAAGCCGCCCTGCCCATGCTCGCTGCCGTGGGCGGCGTCATCGTGCCGGCGCTTATCTTTTTGGCGCTCAATCCCGGCTCCACGGCGAGCGGGTGGGCCATCCCCATCGCGACCGACATCGCCTTTGCCCTGGGCGTCATGTCCTTGCTGGGAGACCGCATTGCGCCCGAGACCAAGGTGTTCTTCCAGACGCTGGCCATCGCGGACGACATATTGGCCATCGTGGTGCTGGCCCTCTTTTATGGTCAGACGCCTAACGTCGCGTGGTGTG
Source organism: Atopobiaceae bacterium (assembly GCA_017652285.1). Taxonomy (GTDB): domain Bacteria; phylum Actinomycetota; class Coriobacteriia; order Coriobacteriales; family Atopobiaceae; genus RUG440. The sequence continues at coordinate 637 of JAGCBF010000291.1, read as the reverse complement.
CGGCGACGCTGGGGGTCGTTCTTGTGTTGGCATTGCTCAACCATGCGCGGGTGTACTCGCTCAAGCCCTATGCGCTGGTCGGTATCATCCTGTGGTTTTGCATGTACGAATCGGGAATCCATGCCACGCTGTCGGGCGTCATCCTCGCGTTCTTTTTGCCCGCGAAGAGCGACATCAGGCTTTCGGCCCTGCACGACTGGCTGGACATATGGGCGTCGGAGCTGGATGACGACTACGACGACGAGGCGCATGTCCTAGGTCAGCACGACTTTACCGACGACGCAAACATTGTGGAGCGCGTGATGCATCACGTCACGCCGCCCTTGCATCGAGCCGAGCGCAACATATCCGTGCTGGTGAACTTTGGGATCTTGCCGCTCTTTGCCTTTGTGAACGCGCAAGTGCGCTTGGTGGGGACGGACACGGGAGCGATCCTTGCCAACTCCGTAACCCAAGGGGCCTACCTGGGGGCGGTGCTGGGCAAGCCGATCGGCATCATACTGGTTACCTTTGTGTTGGTGCGCATTGGGTTTGCGCGCTTGCCGCGTCACGTGGACTGGATGCAGATAATCGCCGTGGGCATCATGGGTGGCCTGGGCTTTACCATGTCCATCCTCATCGCCGGACTGGCGTTTCC
>JAGCBF010000290.1 GCA_017652285.1 Atopobiaceae bacterium | reverse complement strand
GGCACCTAAATCGGAAGGTACTTGCCAAAGAGCAGATAGGCAATGATTCCCCCGCCCACGACCACGCCTCCAATGATAAGACCGAGCACGAGCGAGCTGCGTCGCCCCTCCTCTATGGTCTCTTCCGAAGGAAGGTCACTGTTGAACTCGGGCTCGCCTGGCATACGCTTTCGCTCCTCACTGTGTTGCACGCAAACTCCCTCGCTCAGGGCATGGCTATGCCACACGCGTCCCCTCTACGTCAAAGCTGAACTTCTTCGTGCGGCACGTGCCCGAAAGCACGTCGCCCGTCACGGTACCCGAAAGGGTATACTCGACGTTCCCAATGGGGAACGGCAGGTGGACGCTGCCACAAAACGTTACCGTCTCTCCGTCCAAGGTGCCCGTAAGATGCTTGGTCTTACCCGCGATCGTCAGGTCCGCGTCGCAGGTCTCGCCGCTGGTGACGAGCACCAGCTTGCCGGCCTTCTTGCCCAAGGGCGTCTTGGCCTTAACGTCAAACGTTCCGTCTATCATGTGAACTCCCAAATGTTGCTTGCAGTGGGGTCAAGTATACCGCCAAACCACAGCGGCAACAAAAAGAGCTTAAACGACGTAACAATGGGAGCGGTCGCTGGCAACCGACCTCCCTTTGCCTGGCATCACACGCGAATCATGCGATACCCCACGCCCACATGCGTCTGTATGTAGCGCGGATGCGAGGGGTCCGCCTCGATCTTCTTTCGCAACGTGCCCATAAAGACGCGCAGCGAGGCAAGGTCGCCTTCCTGCGCGCCGCCCCACACCTCGCGCAGTATGAACTGATGCGTCAGCACGCGCCCTACGTTGCGCGCCAGCAGGCACAGCAGCTTGTACTCGATCGGCGTAAGGTGCAGCTCCGTCCCGTCAAGGCTCACGGTACCCGCCAAGAAGTCGATGCACAGGCCTCCGTTGGTAAACGCCGACGCCTCGGTGCGCTCTTCTCGTGCCATGTAGCTCAGATGACGCTCCGTCGTGCGAATCCGTGCCAGGAGCTCTCCGACCGAGAAGGGCTTGGACAGATAGTCGTCCGCACCGGCATCGAGGGCATCGATCTTGTCCGTATCTTCCACGCGCGCGGAAATGACGATTATGGGCACCTGCGTCCACGTACGTACCTTGCGTATGACGTCCACGCCGTCGATGTCGGGCAGCCCCAGATCCAACAGCACTATGTCGGGGAGCGACGCCGCGATGGCCCGCACGGCCTCCTCGCCCGTTACGGCCGTCAGGCGATCGTAGCCGTGCGACCCCAACGCCGTCGTGACCAGGTTGCGTACCGCGATGTCATCTTCGACGACCAAGACGGTCGTTTTGCGATTAGCCACGTTTGTCCTCCCTCGTCGCCATTGCACCTGCAAGCATCTCTTCTCCGTCGCCGGGCAGCTCCTCCAACGGCAGGGTAAACGCGAACACAGCGCCGTGAGGCTGCACGTCCTCCACGCGCATCTGGCCGCCATGGGCCTCCACCAGCGAGCGGCACAGCGACAAGCCCAGGCCGATGCCGCGGCGGCTGTCCGTGGATATGCCCCCGGTGGTGTAGAACGGCTCGAAGACGCGGCGCTTGTCCTCGTCGCTGATGCCCGGGCCGTCGTCTTGCACCGACACGACGGCATGGTCGCCCTCGCGTCGCACGCGTATGAGGATGTGCGAGCCCTGCTGCGTGTGGCCGATGGCATTGTTTACCAAGTTGACCACGACCTGCACGATTACCTGCGCATCCATGCGCGCGAGCAGCAACTCGCCCGAGGGCTCCACCTCAATGTGGTGCTGCGAGGCGTCGCGGCTCACGTGCCGCATCGCCTCCTCCACCACGTCGTCCACCAGCTCCACGTCGCGGTTGAGAAGCACCGCCTCCTCCTCCAGACGCGTCACGGCCAACAGGTTTTCCACCACGCCCACGAGCCACGTGGCGTCCTCGTACACGTCGTGCACCAGCCGCCGACGCTCATCGTCCGTGAGCTCGGCGCTGTTGTCCAGCAACATGTCCGCGTTGCCGGTTATGGCCGTAAGCGGCGTGCGCAGGTCGTGCGACACGGAGCGCAGCAGGTTGGCGCGCAGCTGCTCGTTTTGCGCCTTGAGCGAGGCCTCGGCCGACTTGCGCTCGTTTTCGCGCATGCGCATGACCAGGTAGCTGGCAAACAGCGCGACCACGAACATGACCACGATCGTTCCCGGCACTCCCGTTCCCTCGATCCTAAAGGTAAAGCGCGGGTCCGCCAGGAAGAAGTTGAAGCACAGGATGGAAAGCACCGACGCGATCAGACAATACACGGGCCGCGTGGTGAACACCGCGGTTAGCAGCACGCCCAGGACGAACACGATCACCGTCGCCGCCTCGGAGAAGCCAAGCGCGTCCAGCCCCATGGCAACCAGCACCGTAAGCGCCTGGATTGCCACGGACACCGAGATGTCGACCGCGACGCAAATCCTCCGCGAATCGTATCCTTCCCGCGCAAGCCCGTACATCGCACTCCTCACTCAACCGTTGAGGGTATTGTATGACGCGCGGGCTTTGCTTCCCAACGGGCATAAAGACGGCATAAAAGTTCAGCTTGACGTGCGCGACGCGTCCACATGAGGTAATAAATGCTTGTAAAATACCACGAGCAGGTACGTTGCAGGGCGCGCGTCGGCATTTGCCCCGATGGCTCCCCCATCGCTGGTCGTTAGGGAAGGAATCTCATGGCAACAAAGAACCACCACGGTGCAATACCCTTTAGCATGGGCATGGTCCTCGTCACCATGGGCGTGGTGTACGGAGACATCGGCACGAGCCCCATGTACACCCTGCGCGCCATCATGCATGGCAACGGCGGGCTCGCGACCATGGAGCCCGACGTGGTGATCGGTGCGCTCTCGCTCATCATATGGACCATGACGCTCATCACCACGGTAAAGTACGTGCTCATCGCCATGCGCGCCGACAACCACAACGAGGGCGGCATCTTTGCCTTGTACAGCCTGGTGCGGCGCTGTGGCGCATGGCTCATCGTCCCCGCCATGGTGGGCGGAGCGGCGCTTTTGGCAGACGGCATCCTGACGCCTGCCGTCACGGTGACGACCGCCATCGAGGGCCTGCGCACCATCGAGGTCGTGCATGGCATCATTGGCGACAAGCAGAGCGTGGTGATCGCCATCACCATAGCCATCATCTGCGCGCTCTTCTTCGTGCAACGCGCCGGGACAAGCTCCATAGGACGCGCGTTTGGCCCCCTCATGTGCCTGTGGTTTGGCTTCTTGGGTGCCGTGGGCGTCATCCACCTGTTTGCGGACCTCAACGTGCTGCGTGCCTTCAACCCCCTGCGCGGCATCATGTTCCTGTTCGACGGCAACCTCAACCAAGCGGGGCTGATGGTGCTCGGCAACGTGTTCCTGTGCACGACCGGCGCCGAGGCGCTGTATTCGGACATGGGCCACGTGGGCAAGTCCAACATCTATGCCAGCTGGCCCGTCGTAAAGGCGTGCCTCATTGCCAACTACCTGGGACAAGGCGCCTGGATCTTGTCGATGCGCGGCAACCCGGAGCTCGTGGCCATGGGTCCGCAGATGAACCCCTTCTTCCAGATGCTTCCGGGCGGCGTGCGCATCTTTGCCGTGGTCTTGTCCACGTTTGCCGCCATCATCGCCAGCCAGGCGCTCATTACCGGCAGCTTCTCCATCGTAAGCGAGGCCATCAGCCTCGACCTCATGCCGCACCTCAAGATCGAATACCCCTCGCAGAACAAGGGGCAGCTCTACATCCCCATGGTCAACAACATGCTGTGGATCGGATGCGTGGGCGTGGTGCTGTTCTTCCGCAGCTCGGAACGCATGGAGTCCGCGTATGGTCTGGCCATTACCGTCACCATGCTCATGACCAGCATCCTGTTGACGGTCTACCTTGCACGCGTGCGCAACCGCACGGCGATCGCCATACCGTTTGCCCTGTTCTTTGGCGTGCTCGAGTCGTTCTTCTTCTTTTCCAGCCTTACCAAGTTTACGCACGGCGGCTACGTGACGGTGCTGCTGGCGTTTGCGATCTTTTTGGTCATGTACGTATGGCATCGCGGCACGAGCATCGAGCTCATGCAGCGCGTCAACCTGCCGACGGCCGACTACGTGGGCCAGCTGCGCGAGCTCTCGCACTACGATGCGATCCCGTATATGGCCGACAACCTCGTGTTCCTTACCAACGACCAGAGCACGGACATGCTCGACCGCGACATCCTGTACTCCATCTTGGACAAGCAGCCCAAGCGCGCCAAGGCGTACTGGTTCCTCAACGTATCCGTTACCGACGAGCCCAACACGCACGAGTTTTGGGTCAACGACTTTGGCACGGACTTTTTGTTTAAGGTGCAGCTGCGGCTGGGCTTCCAGGTAAACCAACGCGTGAACGAGTACCTGTATCAAATCGTGCAGGCCATGGTCAAGCAGGGACGCCTGCCCGCGCAGGACCATCGGTTCTCCATTTACGAGCGCTCCGGCCATGTGGGCGACTTCCGCTTTTGCCTCATTCGCAAGATGCCCTCGACGTCCAGCGACATCTCGAACCGCGACCTGGCCGTCCTCAAGGCAAAGTACTTCATCCGCGGGGTGTGCGGGTCGCCTGCCCACTGGTACGGCCTAGAGAACTCAAGCGTCGTGTACGAATACGTGCCGCTCTTCGTGGGCACCAAGCGCCAGCACAAGCTGGACTACGTGCCCATGCCCGAGTCCTCGCCCGAGTCCTGATGCGACTCCTTACGCGACCGCACGCCGCAAGGCGTTAGAACCAGCGACGTTTGGGCATAACGACTGAACCATTGCCTACCACGAACGGAGGAACCATGGCTTCAGTCACCGCGCCCAGCGCCCTGCACGACCTGCTCACCGGGCTCTTTAGGTCGGGCGAGCGCACCGACGCGCACACGCAACTTTTGGGGCTCGAGGTCGAGCACTTCATCGTCGCGCTCAACGGCCGGCCCTTGTCGTATGAGGCGCCGTCCGGCGACATTGGCGCCCGCGACATCCTCGAGCACCTTACGAGCGCCTTTCCGCGACGCATGAGCGACGGCAACGGCAACCTGCTGGGCGTCGCGGGACCCACGGGATCGGTCACGCTCGAGGCGGGGTCTCAGCTGGAGTACAGCGTCGCGCCGTATGCGCGCGTCGAGCACATCGAGAAGGCCTATGCCAAGTTCCGCTCGCTTGTGGACCCGTACGTGCTCGGCCACGGATACCGGCTAGAGACGTGGGGGTATCACCCGACCCGCCGGGCGGACGAGCTGGGACTTACGCCAGAGGAGCGCTACGCGTTCTTGGACGCGCACTTCTCGGACGGGCAGAGCAGCGGACGGCACACCATGCGCGCCATGGCCGCCACGCAGGTGTCCGTGGACTACACGAGCGAACGTGACGCCGTGCGCAAGCTGCGGGTCGCCAGCGCCCTGGCCCCCGTCCTGGCCGCCATCGCCGACAACTCCCCCGTGTTTGACGGAAGACCCAACCACACGCCCATCCGGCGCCTGATGGTCTGGCGCAACGTGGGCAATCGGCGTGGCGGCATCGCGCCTCGGTTGTTCTCGCACGGCTTTTGTTACGGAACCTACGCCGACTGGCTCGTCCAGACCTCGCCCATCTACACGCCGGCACGCGCCGAGTCCACGAGCAAGGCGTGCGCCCAGTCCGCGCAGGAGGCCTACGCGCACACCAGGCCAAGCCAGCAGGACGCGGAGCACGTCGCATCCGTGGTATGGCCCGACGCGCGGCTCAAGCGCATCGTGGAGATTCGTCCCGCGGACTGCATGCCCGCCGACTGCGTCATGGGCTACGCGGCCCTCATAAAGGGGCTGCTCTACCCCGAGCGCTCACTCGCCGCCATCGAGCGCGCGTTGGGAGTGCATGAGGACGTTTGGCCGCTGACCGACCAAGACGTCGATGACGCCATCGAGCAGATCCAAGAGCGGGGCGGCCTGGGCATGGTGTATGGCATGCCGCTTCACGAATGGGAGGAGCTGCTCTTCTCGCTGGCGTATTTGGCGCTCGACGAGGGCGACCGACGGTACCTGGCACCCTTGGAGGCCTTTGCCGCCGACAAGCACTGGTGGCGCGTAAGTTAACGGAGTTGGCCGATTGGGGCTAGGCCCCTTTCGGCCACTTTTCCCAAACCCTGCTGCCAGGCGTTCGCAATGAGCGTAGAATCGTATGTGCGATCGTACGAACAGAGGAGGCGGCCATGGCACAAGACGTGCTGTTTATTGAGTATCCCAAGTGCTCCACCTGTCGCAAGGCAAAGAAGTGGCTGGACGAGCAGGGCATAGCGTATACGGATCGTCACATCGTAGAGAACAATCCCTCCGCCGACGAGCTACGCGCTTGGATCGCCACCAGCGGCCTGCCCATCCGTCGGTTCTTCAACACCAGCGGCATGAAGTACCGTGAGCTCGGCATGAAGGACCGCTTTGCCGCCGGCATAACGGAAGACGAATGCCTAGAGCTCCTTTCGCACGACGGCATGCTGGTAAAGCGGCCGCTGGTCGTTGGCGACGACTTCGTGCTCGTGGGCTTTAAACAAGCGGAATGGGAACAGCGACTTGGTTAGCGCGAGCTAGGGAGAAAAACCATGGACCTCGATCTTAAGCGGGTGTTGTCGGCAAGGCCAGGCGAGCCGGAAGACGTCAAGCTCACGCCGCTGACCACGGCCTGGGGAGAAGCCCTTGCACAGGACGCAAGCAAAGTTCCCCATGAGTATCCGCGGCCCCGCATGGAGCGCACGCAGTGGACGTGTCTTAACGGTTGGTGGGACTATGCCATTGTGGAAAGCGATGCCGCAGATCAGCAGTGGCGTCACGTACGTCCGCCGCATGTGTGGGACGGCAGGATTCTTGTGCCCTTTTCGCCGGAGGCTGCGCTATCCGGCGTAGGGCGCGTGCTCCAGCCGCTGCAGCTGCTGTGGTACCGGCGTTCGATCGAGCTTGAGGAGCTCAATGCGGACGCGCGCCTGCTGCTTAACTTTGGTGCCGTGGATTACGCATGCGCCTGCTACGTCAACGGTACGCAGGTGGGAACCCATGTAGGCGGCTACCTGCCCTTTTGCTTTGACATAACCGATGCCGTGCGTTTGGGCGACAACACCTTGGAGCTGTGCGTGTACGACCCGAGCGAGCACGGCACGCAGTTGCGCGGCAAGCAACGCCTGCGCAGGGGCAACATGTGGTACACGCCCCAAAGCGGCATATGGCAAACGGTGTGGACAGAGGTCGTGCCCACGAGCCATGTGACCTCGATCGACGTGCACCCCAGTTTGGACGACGAGTCGCTTGGGCTCGTGGTTACGACAAGCCGCGCAGGAGAAGAGCTTGTGGTCGAGCTGCTCGATGCGGGCGGCGACGTGGTGGCGTCAAGGTCGTGCGTCGCCAACGAGTCGCGCATGTTCGTAAACCTGCAGGTGAGCGAACCGCATGCCTGGAACGTAAACGACCCGTACTTGTATGGCCTTCGCCTAACCTACGGCACGGACGAGGTTCGCAGTTACTGCGCGTTTCGCACCGTGGGCGTCGAGAAGGACGCGGACGGCATACCGCGCTTTTGTCTGAACCACGAGCCACTGTTCGTACGCGGCCTGCTCGACCAAGGGTACTGGCCAGACGGTCTGATGACGGCGCCGTCGGACGAGGCGCTCGTCCACGACATCACGACGGCGCGCGACGCTGGCTTCAACATGCTTCGCAAGCACATTAAAGTGGAGCAAGAGCGGTGGTACTGGCATTGCGATCGACTCGGCATGCTGGTTTGGCAGGACATGGTTAGCGGCGGCGGCATTCCGGGAGAATGGACAAGCGCCAACATCCCCACGCTGTTCCGCCGCAGCTGGACCATGCATGCAGACGAAACACCCCGCTCGTGGAACGGTCTTGGCGCTGGCGACGCGGCGTATCGCGAAGAGTGGCAGGCCACCGCTCAGCAGACCGTTCGATACCTGGACGGGCATCCCTGCATAGCCACGTGGGTCGTGTTCAACGAATCGTGGGGGCAGTTCCTGTCCAAGCAGAACACGCAGATGCTGCGTGCGATCGATCCCACGAGACCGTATGTGGCCACGAGTGGCTGGTACGACCGTGGCGGTGGCGACTACGTGGCCGTACACAATTACTTTAGGAGCATGCGCGTATACAAGGACCCGCGCAAGGGGCTGTTCAAGGACTCCCGCCGCGCGTTTATGCTCGGCGAGTTTGGTGGGCTCACGTGTCCCGTGGAGGGACACACGAGCGTTCCGACGGTCTATGGCTACGACACCTACCAGGACATTCCCACATGGCGGGCCGCGCTCGACACACTGCTGGCACAAGTAGACGCACTGCGCGACCAGGGGCTATCTGGCTTTGTGTACACGCAGATAGCAGACGTCGAGGAAGAGACCAACGGCATCATGACGTACGATCGACGCATAAACAAGCTGGCATAAGGCCAAGCGACGCATCGCCGGGGGCCTCTCCCTTGTTGCATGGCACAGCAAGGGAGAAGCCCCGGCATCGTTATGGGTCAAAACGGGCTAGGGGCCACGCCCTTAGAACTTGAGCTCAAACGAGCCGGACTCGGCCGCAAACACGACGCAGTCGATGCCATTGCGCTTGTCCGTGCCAACGTTATTCATAAGGCCCACGATGCCAGCGTCTTGGTACTAGAATCTTGGTACGACCAGATCGCAAAAGGGAGGGGCCAACCGTTGAGCGACCACACCAGCACGCTTGCGCATACGGAAAAGACACTGGCGCCGCTCGTATGGGCGGTGTGGATTGCGTGCATCGTTGCGGGCGTTGCGCTGCTGTGGCTGCACACCGAGCCCTGGGCGCTCTTGGCGTGGATGGCACCCGTCGTCTCCAACGTCATCTTCTTTGCCCAGCACAGGCGCGTAAGCGTCGGCATGACTCCCCCCGCTGTCGCCTCTCTAGCGCCCGCGGCGACATCGGCGCTGCTCGGGGCTCCCACGAACGTCGTGCACACGGCATGCGTCGTCGCACTTGTCCTGTCGGGCGCCGTCGTCGGGTTGTTCGGATACTGGTTCGCACGGCTCTGGACGGCGTCGCACCGAGGTGCCACCGTAGCAGAAGACGCCGTCATCATCGTCTTGGGTGGCGCCGTGGTTGGCGGACGCCCGCGCCCCACGCTTGCCTTGCGACTCGACACCGCCGGCGTGCTGGCCTTGGGCCATCCGCACCGAACCCTGGTCCTTACCGGCGGACCGCTCCATAACGGCCCGGGCACAGAGGCGCAAGCCATGGCACGCTACCTACGGGACAAGGGCATCCCAACACGCCAGCTGCTCCTCGAAGAGGCAGCCCGCAACACGCGCGAGAACATCAAGAACTCGTGTGCGCTCGTCGCAGGCACGGGTCGCGACGGCCAGCTCTGCGTGCTCACCAGCGACTATCACCTGTATCGGGCCTTGCGGGAGGGCCGCGCCTTGGGCATCGAGCTCGTGCCGCTCCCCGCCCCGACGCCTGTAGGCGGCCGCCTGCAGCAATGGTGCCGAGAAGTGCTCACCATCCTTGTCGGCAGATAGGTGCGGCGACAAGACGGACCCCCGCCGCATGCACGCGCACGCAAGGCGGGGGTCGCCGAGAGTCGTTTTGTCGCCCGCAGTCAGACGAGGCTAGCGGTTGCTTTCCTTGTCGACCAGGCCGGTGGCGCCATAGCGCTCGCGCAGCAGGGGCTTCTCGATCTTGCCCGTGGCGTTGCGCGGCACGTCGGCAAAGATGATCTTGCGCGGACGCTTGTAGCGCGGCAGCTTGCTGCAGTACTGCATGATGTCTTCCTCGGTCGCGCCGCGTCCCGGCTTGAGCTCGATGATGGCCGCGGCGATCTCGCCCAGGCGCTCGTCCGGCAGGCCGATGACGGCCACGTCCTTGACGGCAAAGTAACCTTGCAGGAAGTCCTCGATCTGCACGGGATAGAGGTTCTCTCCGCCAGTGATGATGACGTCCTTCTTGCGGTCGACCAACCAGTAGAATCCCTCGTCGTCCTGGCGCGCCATGTCGCCCGTGTGCAGCCAACCGTCAATGAGCGTCTCGGCCGTGGCCTCGGGATCGTTGTAATAGCAGGTCATGAGGCCCGGACCCTTAACGCACAGCTCGCCGACCTCGCCCTGCGCGACCTCGTTGCCCGCCTCGTCCACGATCTTGCACTCCCAGCGATAGCCGGGCACGCCGATGGCGCCCACGTGGTCGATGTTCTCCACGCCCAGATGCACGCAACCAGGGCCGGTGGACTCCGAAAGGCCGTAGTTGGTGTCGTAGTCGTGGTGCGGGAACACCTGCTTCCAACGGTGGATAATGCTCTTGGGAACCGGCTGCGCGCCGACCTTCGTTGTTGTCTTCGCCGACACCGCGCGGC
>JAGCBF010000036.1 GCA_017652285.1 Atopobiaceae bacterium | reverse complement strand
CGCGTCGTCGATTCCCGCCGCCTCGGCGCGGTTGCCGTCGATGTAGATGTTGTAGACGTTGCCGCCGCGCGTCGCGCTCGGAGCGGTCGCGGTGGCCGCGTAGGTGCCCGTGGCGGAGACCCCGCCCACGAAGCCGTTGAGTGCGCCGGTGGCCTCGCGCGATGCCGTGGCCATGCCGCCGACGAATCCGCTGCCGATGGCCAGCGCCACGTTCTCGCCGATTGCGAGTCCCTCGGTCGACGGGCTGTGGATGCCCAGCGCGCTCTTGATTCCCTTGATGAGGTTGGAGGCGATGGAGCCCGCGGTCGAGACGAAGCTGAACGATGCCGCTCCCCTGCCGATGGCGGAGGCGACGTTGGTGCCCAGCCCCTTGGCCGCGCCTGCGTTGGCGTTCATGCCGCTGCGGAGCTGCACCATGAAGTCCTTGGCGGCCTTCTTGCCCTGCATGCCGACCTTCTGCGCGGTCTTGGCGGTCTCGTCGCCGAGCTTGGCCGTGGACTGCGCCGCGGAGTCGGTGCCCTTGGCGTACTCGCCGTAGATGTCCAGGGCGCTCTGCATCTCGTCGTTGAGCGCGGCGTCCTGCTGGGTGAGCTGGTCGATGGTCTGGCCGAGCGTGTCGTACTCGGCCTGCAGACCCTGCAGCTCGCTGCCGCTCGCGGTCAGCATCTGGTTGTAGATCTCCTGCTGCTTGGCCTGCGCCTTCTTCAGGGCGATCTCGTTCTTGACGTGCTGCTCGACCATCTCCTGGTAGACGGCCAGGGCCGCCTCCTGCTCGATCTGGCGCTTCTTCGCGTCGATGTAGGACTGGATGGAGTCGAGGCTCTCGCTCATCACGCCGTTGGCGGCGTCGGTGAGCTGGATGCTCTTGCCCGTCTCCTGGTTGACGTAGTCGATGGCGGCCGCGAGCTCGGCCTGCTCGTCGGCGGTGAGCCCGCTGGTCTCGCCGTACTTGGCGATTATGCCCGCGTAGTAGTCGAGCTTGCCTATCTCGGCTCCCGCGGCGGCGTACTTCTCGTTGGCGCTGTCCACGAGCTCCGCCTGCGCGTCTATGGCCTCGCGGCACGCCTGCATGTATCCGTCGACGGCTCCCTTGGCGATTCCCATCCCCTCGGAGATCTCCCCGGCGGAGCTGCGCATCAGGGTCGCGCCGTCGTTGAACCCGTTGATGGCCTTGTCCATCTTGCGGTACTGTGCGACGACCTTGCCGATCTGCACCGCGAGGACGGCGAACGCCGCGACCGCCGCTCCGACGAGCCCGCCCTTGCCGAGCTTGAGAAGCCCGCCCTCGGTGGTGGCCATCTTGGCGGCGAAGTTCGCGAGCTTGGCGGTGGCCTTGCCCGCGGACACGGCCAGCGTGCCGATGCCGCTGGTCATCTTGCCCATGAGCGAGATGATGGGGCCGCCGAACACGAGCCACTTCTTCATGGAGCTCGGTATCATGTCCAGGGCGCCCTTGACGCCCTTGGCTATCTTGATGATGACGTCGAACGCGTCGTTGATGAATCGCCTGGCCTTGTCCGCCGCGTCCTTGGCGGGGCTGAGGTCGAAGTTGCCCGGGAAGAACACCTTGACGAGCTCCTTGCCGCGCTCGACGATGGTGCGGAACGCCTGGCCGATGACCGCGCCCCACTCGGAGGCCACGTCCTCGAAGCCGACGAGCCAGTCCCTGAACTCCGACAGCAGCGGCTTTATCTGCCCGAATATGCCGCTGGAGCCGCTTCCGAGCAGGTTCGCTCCGATGCGGCCGAGCGTCTTGGAGATCTGCGTCCCGAGCCCCGTGAAGGTCGTGGCGGCCTTGGATGCTGCGCCGCCGAGGTAGTCCTCCATGGCGTTGGCGAAGTCGGCGAAGTCGACCTTGCCCTGCTTGACCATGTCCTGCGCCTTGTCGGCGGTCACGCCGTAGTAGTCGCCGAGCACTTGCAGGATCGGGATGCCCTGCCCCATGAACTTGTTTAGCTCGCGGGAGCTCAGCGCGCCGCGGGCGGCGACCTTGGACCACGTCGCGCCCATCGCCGAGTACTCCACGCCCGCTATCGAGGCGGAGTCGGCGACGAGCCCGAGCACCTTGGTCAGCTGCTCGCCCTGCTCCACGCCCGCCTTCATCATCGAGGATGCTACGGATGCCGCGTCGGCTGCGGAGTAGGCGGTGCCCTTGGTGGCCTCCCTGGCGCTGTCCATCGCGCCCTCGACCTCGGCGGCGGTGTAGCCCAGAGCCTCGAGCTTGGTTCGCGCCTCGTCGATGTTCTTCAGGCTCGACCAGCCCTTGCGCAGCGCGATGGATCCCAGCGCGGCCGCGGCTCCCAGGGCTGGCGCGGTGATGTACTTGGTCATCGCGTTTCCGAAGGACTGCATCTTCTTGCCGTAGCCCTGGATGCGCGATCCGTACTGCTGCAGCGCGATGGACGCGCTGGCCAGCTTGCCGACCGTGCCCTGCATCTGCGCGTCGGTCAGCTTGTAGGTCTTCTGGAACTTCGTCAGCGCCTTCTCGGCTGCGTTTATGCCCTTCTTGTCGAAGGAGCTGACGATGGATAGCTTGACTGCCATCTAAGCCGTCACCTCGTTAGTCTTCGTCTCCACCGCCTGCGTCGCGGCTGCGAATCGTGCCATGTAGTCCGGCTCAAGTTGGTCATAGACGGAGTACATGACGCGATTGGCTTTGCCGAAGGTGGCGTCGAGCTCGCGCACGAGCACCTCGCCCTGCGTCGTCTCGTGCTGGACGGCGTACTCGGCGATGGCCGTGGCGTAGCCCCATGGCCTAGCGGGGGTCTCCACCTTGTAGTACCAGGGCGACTTCTTGCGCACCTTGTAGCGCGGGGTGCCGCCGATGCCGCGGAACAGCCCGGAGGGGTGGCGGTTCGCGTCGATGCGGGTCGCGGAGCCCTTGCCGACGGACTGGGCGAAGTCCTTGAGCACCGCCGACGTGGCGGTGCCGACTGCGTGCGCGTG
>JAGCBF010000289.1 GCA_017652285.1 Atopobiaceae bacterium | reverse complement strand
TCCCAGCCGATGGCCTCGGCGGGATCGAGGTCTGCCGCGTAGTTGTGGCGGGCATATTCTTCCCACCAGTCGGGGATGCCGTCGCCGTTGGTGTCGTCGCGGGTCTGCTCCCAGGGATCAGACGCGCCGTCGTTCCACATCTTCTTGCACGTCTTCGCGAAGGCGCCGCCCATCGGGACGAGGTCGGCCGTGCCGATGAAGCTGTTCCTGACCTGGAACCTGCACTTCCCGAGCGTGGCGTCGAAGCTCTCGCCGCGACGCTCCGCGAGAATCATTGCATGCGCAAGGCGGTAGTACCTGTCGTTGTTGAAGACACCCGCCGGATACGGCATCGCCGTGTTCGGGAACACGAGCTTCGCGACGCCGAGGTCGTCGACCGCGGACATGTAGACCGAGCCGAAGTGATCGCCGTACATGAAGCTGTCCACCGCGCTGCCGTCGATGAGCGGCAGGTGGCTGACGGTGTTCTTGATCCACGGGACGACGTGGTAGTCGTTGTAGACCGTGGAGCGGACAAGGCTGTCGTTCCACCAGCCGACGAGCAAGTCGCCTTCGACACCGCCGTCCGGGACGCCCTTGAGGTCGAGGAGGTTCGGGTAGAGCCCGGTCGTGTCGATGTCACCGTTGGAGGAGTAGTCGCTCATCGCGGCGTACAGGACGTTCTTCGTGAAGCCCGCCGGTGTCTTCGCGACATCGCCCTCGTTGACTGCGCCTGGAAGCGTCGAGAAGCCGTAGTTGAGGACGAGCTCGGGCGGGAGGGTCGGATTGCCGTCGTTGTTGTTCCTGCTGCCCTTGCTGTAGTACCACGACTCGAAGACCTCGTCGCGGTTGTCGGACGCCTCGTCAAAGCCGATCATCTTGCGGAAGTTCTCGGAGATCTGGGCGCCGGTCCTCGCGCCGTCCCAGACGCGCACCTCGTCGACGTAGCCCTGGAAGTATTCCTGCAGGTTGTCGAACGACTCCTTGTGCTGGCCGTTGGCGTTGTAGTACGGGTAGAGCGCGTAGAGGTTCTGCTTCTTCGGCCTCGCGCCGATCAGGAGCGCGCTCGGATCGCAACGGTACTCGCTGCGGCGCAGGCCGTTTGTAGAGGCGGTGTTCTGGTTGATCAGCGTTACGCCGTTCGCAGGGATGAGCTGAGTCGGCGCGCTGTCCTGGAGGACGCCGTTTACGTATATTATCAACGTCGAGCCGTCGAACGTGAGCGCGATATGCGCCCACTCGTTGAGCGGCAGCGGACCGCCGTCGACGAACTGGCAGCTCTTGGGCGCGTCGAGACCCGACTCGATCGAGTCGTTGTTGTCGAACATGCCGTACACCTTGCCCTGCGCATCGAGGCCGATGCGGAAGTTCGAGCGGATGGCGAACTTGTCGGTGTTGATGGAGTTGCCCTCGTAGGCAACGGACCTGTCGATGATCGTCTGCGCCGCGCCAATCTTCTCGGGCATCACCCAGCATTCGACCGTGAACTGCTTGAGGAAGTCGACGGAGTCGATCGGCCTTATCTGCAGGTCGCGCGAAATCGCGTACGAATTGTTGCCCGGCAGGTAGAACGCCTGGCTGCGCGCGGGATCGTCGAACCTGAGCGGGTCGGACGACTTGCGCACCGTCGAGACGACCTCGATCTCGTCAGGGGTCATGTCGCCGTCGGTGTCATAGCCCTCGTTCTCCTCGAAGCTGTACTGGTAGCTTATCTCGTGGTCGAAGTAGCGCTCGCTCGTCGCGTCGGTCATGACTTTCTGCGCGGCATCTTCGAAGGTATCCAGCGGCGACGGAGTCCACGGCATGGTGGAGAGCAGGGGCGGCTGGACGTAGTACTGCGCAACGAAGCTGGCGGGCGTCGTGCGCTCCGTGAACCACAGCGGCGACGGATCGGTGTGGCGGCCGACGGGATCGGCGACGTTGGCCAGGAGACGCTCTTCGTCGTTCCTCATGCCGTCGCCGTCGGCATCGACCATGGGCGTGCCCATGCTCCACGGATAGAGCACGGGATCGTATGCCTGCGGCGCCCGGATCGGGAGCCCGACCTCGTCGCCAGGACCATCGCCCGCACGGCCACGGACACCCGAATAGGTCGGGTATATCCACTCGTTGTACCAGGCGTTGAACGTCGGCCTCGAGTTGGCAAGCGGGTATCCCATCACCCAGAACTGGGCGGAAATGATGTCACCGTACTTCACGATGCCTTCAATGGTTTCCAGACCCCAGTCGGTCTCGCCGTAGGTCGCAGGCGTCGTGCCAAGCAGCGGGTTGAGGCCGTGGTACATTTCGTAGAAGTCGTCCAGTCCGTCGCCATCGGTATCGGGAATGCGGGGGTCGGTGGTCGCATAGCCGGCGACGGACGAATTGAAGCCGACCATTGTGCCGGCAATCGGCCACATATAGCGCGGAAAGGCGAACTTTCCACTCGCGACGGCACGATCCCAGTCGCGGCGAGGCGGCGCGAAGTAGCCGGCGTCGCGCCAGCCGTCGCTCGTCCAGGCGTACTGCAACGAAGTGCCGCCACTGGTCGCGTGATTCGCGACAAGGGCCGTATTCGACACATTTGCCACCTTCTTCTGGGCAGTGTAGTAAATGCGGTTAGTCGAGGTCGCGCCAGTGTACGGATCAATGACCTTGGTGACGATCCTGAGGCCGGTAGTGACAGTCTGGTAGTAGACGAAGCTCCTGCCGTTCCAGGCCTCGGCCGCGTTGGCCGCAAAAGTCTCGGGGTCGGCAGGATCGAACACGGGATAACCCGATCCGGAGCCGTCATGGTCGCCACCCGCATCGCCGAAGCTC
>JAGCBF010000288.1 GCA_017652285.1 Atopobiaceae bacterium | reverse complement strand
GTCTTTGCGTCGAGCTTGACGTGCTCGTCCTCGGTCTTGAGGTCGATGTCGTAGGCGCTGTCGATAAAGGGAATCTTAAGGTGGAACCCCGGCCCGGCAAAGCCAGAGAAGCGTCCGAGCCGCTCGATGAGTGCCACGTGCTGCTGGCGCACGATGTAGCCCGTAGAGAAGATCGTGAGGAGCACGATTATGAGTAGAACGGCGCCAAGAACAATCGGTATGCCTTCGAGAAAAAACATGACGTTCCTTTCTTCGTACAGGGGGGCGTCGGAAACGCCCCCCACCCGGATCATTCGTATGCGGGAAGCAGCTCCCTATGCCGCGCCCGTAGCATGCGCGGCGGCTTGTAAGACGGGCATTGGTCGAAGTCCACGTACTCCAGGGCGCCAACGAGCTCGTCTATCATCGCGTCGTGGTCGAAGAGCCCCCACGCCTCCCGGACTTGGTCCGGACGCGCGTGTGTCTCGGGCCGGCGAGGCATGAAGAGCGTGCAGCAATCCGGGGCGTCCTGGCTGCTAATCTCGAAGGTGCCGAGCTCCTCGGCACGGCGCATGATCTCCTGCTTGTCCGATCCAATGAGCGGGCGCAGCACGGGAAGCGACACCATCTCGTTGACGACGGCGATGTTCTCGAGCGTCTGCGACGCAACCTGACCGAGCGACTCGCCCGTGACCAGAGCTTTCGCACCCTCCATATGGGCGATGCGCTCGGCCACGGCAAACATGACGCGCCGGTACATGATGACACGCAGGCTTTGGGGCACCGCAAGCGATATCTCGCGTTGCTTTTCTCCAAAGGGCACCACGTACATACGGCCCACGATGCCCGAAGGCGCCAGCGCCTCCACCAGATCCTGGCAGAGCCATTCGCTGGAGTCCGACGTCATCGGTCGGCCCGAGAAGTGCACGGGCACGCAGATGGCGCCGCGCCGACCGACCATCCAGGTGGCGACGGGCGAGTCGAACCCGCTGGAGAAGAGCGATACGACCTTGCCGGCCGTGCCGACGGGAAGCCCGCCGACGCCCGGGCCGGTGTCGGCGTACACGTAGACGTCGCCTTGCACCGCATGCACGATGACCTGGATGTCGGGGCCGTGCATGAGGACCTTCTTTGTGGGAAAGGCCGCGCAGAGAGCCGCGCCGACGATCTGGTTCATCTCCAGCGTGTGCTTTTCGTAGTTGGTCGATGAGCGACGGGCATGTACCTTGAAACTTTGCCACGGCGTCTGGACCTCGCCGAGGGCGCGGACGGCCGCCTCGCAGTACGACTGCTCGTCAAGCGGGCAGCGATACGCGAGCGACACGCGCGCAACGCCCGGCACCCGTGCGATGGCGCGTGCCATGCTGTCCTGCGCAAAGCCGCTTTCGTCCTCCACCAAAAGATGCCCCGATATGCGCTTGACGCGAGAAGCCGTCTGTCCGCGCAACGCATGGGCGATGTTGGCGAGCAGGCGGTTCTCGAACGTCGAGCGATTCTTGCCTTTTAGGCCGATCTCGTGGTAATGGACCAGACAGACGCGCTCCGTCATAGGTTTTGCTGGACGCGGGTGTTGGCGCCGCGTATGGCCTCGTCGAAGTCCTCCTGGACAAAGCCGAGGATGTCGTCGTTGATCTCTTGCATGGCGATGGAGACCGTGTCCTCGCCCGACGCCATGGTGGTGATGTCGTCGAAGTCCTGCGCCTCCATCACGCGAAGATGCTGGCCACGCAACATGTTGTTGATGTCGCACGCGCGCTTCGATGCGATGGAGCAGAGCAAGAAGGGGTTCTGCTCGGTCTTGGAAAGCAGCGTGTCGATTTCGGGGCTCGTAATGGACATGAGATACGGCCTCCTATTCCGTCTCGAAGGTTTCTATCGTGCGTTCGAGCTCGCAGACGGCTTCTTCCAAGTCGTCGTTTACGATGCGCACGTCGTAGGTATGCGCCAGCGCCAGCTCGCGCTCCGCGGTCTTGAGCCTGACCGACAATGACTCCTCGGTCTCGGTCCCTCGTCCCCGCAGACGCTGCACCAGCACGTCCCATGAGGGCGGATCGATGAAGATGAGCACGGCGTCCGGATAGATTTTGCGGACGTTCTGCCCGCCCTGCATGTCGATTTCCAATATAACAGAATCGCCGCGAGAAAGACATGCGTCCACCTCGCATTTGAGCGTTCCATACCTGTTGGTGTGGACTTGTGCCCACTCCAAGAACTCTCCCGCTTCTACCCGCGCGTCAAACTCGTCGTTCGAGAGGAAGTGGTACGAAACGCCGTCGATTTCTCCTGGTCGAGGCTTCCTTGTGGTAGCGGAAACCGGCAGGCCGATAGAGGGACGACGCTCGCGAACTTTTGACACGAGCGTGCCCTTCCCTACGCCTGCCGGCCCGGAAACGACAAAGAGCCTAGCTGTGCGCCCCACCTACTTGGAGAGGGCCTCGAGCAGCTGCTCGCGCTGACGCGCGCCCAGGCCCTTGACACGACGGGACGGTGAGATGCCGAGCTCCTCCATGATCTTGGCGGCCTTGGCCTTGCCGTAGCCGGGAAGGGACTCGATGAGCGCGGAGACCTTCATGCGGCTGGCGAGGGAGTCGTCCGAATCGAGAACTTCATCTAGCGTGACCTTTCCAGCCTTGATGTTCTCGCGAAGTTAGGCGCGAGCGTGACGTGCAGCGGCGGCCTTTTCAAGAGCAGCCTTGCGCTGTTCGTCGGTGAGCTGAGTTAAGGGCTTTGGTCCTCCACATGAATCTGTTCTTTTAACTCTATAACCTCGTCACAGCGTGAGCGCGAGTTTGCATAGCAATCTTGGTGCATTGCGTGGGGTTTTACAAGCGATTTAAGTAAACTAACGTAAAAACACACCACAAAGCTCTACATATCCACAGGTGGACAGCCGTAAGGTGGAGCTGCGATGCCATTTGGCGAAGCCGCGAGGCGATCGTCGGATTCCCGGTCGCCTCGCGGCGGGCTAGGCTATGAGCTCGGCGACGATGTCCTCGAAGGCGGCCACGGGATCGTCCGCCTTGGTGATGGGACGACCGACTACGAGCTTTGACGCACCGGCCGCTATGGCCGATGCGGGCGTGGAGATGCGCTTTTGGTCACCGACGTCGGAGCCTGCGGGGCGGATGCCGGGCGTGACGATGAGGGCGTCCGGCCCGAGGAGCTCGCGCATGGTGGCCGCCTCCTGCGGCGAGCAGACGATGCCGTCGGCGCCGGCACGCACGGCCAGCGAGGCCAGACGAGACACCTCGGTCGCGACGTCGTCGGTGACGCCGATGGAGGCGAGGGCGTCTTGGTCCATGCTGGTGAGGACCGATATGGCGATGAGCTTGGCACGCTCCGTGCCGCGTTCGTCGGCAGCCTCCTGGGCTCCCTCGCGACCCTGGGCGATCATGTCGGCACCGCCGAGCCCATGGATGGACAGGATGTCGGCGCCGCAGAGCGCCGCGGAGTAGGCCGCTCCGCGAATCTGAAACGGGATGTCATGCAGCTTGAGGTCCAAGAACACCTTGAAGCCCCTGTCGCGCATCTCGTCGACGATGGCGGGACCATGGCGATAGAAGAGCGTCATGCCCACCTTTACCCAGCGCGCCTTGCCGCTGAGCTTGTCTGTGAGCTCGAGCGCCTCGTCGCGGCTCATGTCCAAGGCGATGATGACGGCCTCGCGCGCCTCGTTGTCTGTCATGCTGTCTCCTTACGTCGTGGGCAGAGGATGCTCCCCTTGCCCGTTGCGGTTGTTCGTATACGTTGGGCGCGGCATCGGGGCCACGCCCCTGCGTCTTTACGCGTCGAAGGCGCCGACAAGGTCGTTGACGTCGTCTGCGCCCTGCTCGCGAACCCACTGCGTCAGCTCGTCCACCACACGCCTCGCGCAGGTGGGGTCGTACAGGTTGGCCGTGCCGACGCTCACGGCGGTCGCCCCGGCAAGGATCATCTCGGCCGCGTCGGCACCGCTCGACACGCCGCCGATGCCGCAGATGGGAATGCTCACCGCCTGGGCGCACTCCCAGACCATGCGCACGGCAATGGCGTGGATGGCCGGGCCGGAGACCCCTGCCGTCGCGCGAGCCAGGCGGCTCTTGCGGGTACGCACGTCTATGGCCATGCCGGGAATGGTGTTTATGAGCGACAAGGCGTCCGCGCCGGCGGCCTCGAGCGCACGTCCGATCTGTGCCACGTCATGCGGTGCCATCTTGACGACGATCGGGCGCTTCGTGAGCGGGCGCAGGGCAGACATGACCTCGGCCGCGGCCTCTGGCGTCGCGCCCATCGCGGCACCGCCCTTGGCGATGTTGGGGCAGCTGACGTTGATCTCGAAGCCAGACGCAAAGGGCGCAAGCTCCTCGAAGAGCTCGAGCGCCTCCACGTACTCCCGCACCGAGTGCCCCGCCACCTGGCATATGACCTGGCAGCCCTTGTCGCGAAGGCCTTGCAGGTACGTACCGTATCGGTCGACGAAGCCGCGTACGCCGGGGTTCTGGAGCCCCACGGAGTTCATGATGGCAGAACCCTCGAGCTCCGCCAGGCGCGGCGCGGGGTTGCCGTCCCAGGGAACGGCCGAGACGCCCTTGCAGGTGATGGCGCCCAACGTGGCACCCACGTCGTAGAAGCCCTCGAACTGAATGCCGTTGCCAAAGGTGCCGGAAGCCGTGTTTATGGGATTGCGCATGCGTATGCCGCCGAGGTCGACGGCCATGCTGGGGCCAATCGCGGTTGTCACCATGCCACCTCCTTGGCGTCGAACACCGGTCCGTCCGTGCAGCAGAGCGCGTATCCGCCGGACGCGAGCGCGACGTTGCAGCAGCTGCAGGCTCCAAAGCCACAGCCCATCATGCGCTCCAACGAAGCCTGGCAGTCCGACCCAGCCGACGCGGCAAGCTTCGCCACGCCCGCCATCATGGGTTGGGGCCCGCAGGTGTAGACGGTGCCGTAGGCGTGCTCGGCCAGCATGTTTCGCATGGCCGCGGTGGTGAAGCCACGTATGCCACGCGATCCGTCGTCGGTGGTGACCAACACCTTTCGGGCGCAGTCGCAGCCCTCGCAAGGGGCGAGCGCGCGGAGCTCATCGAGCAGGTAGTCCACGTGCTTGTCTGACGTCTGTGCCCCGACGATGGCGTCGAAGCCGACGCCTGCCTGCGTCAGCATGCGTGCGCACGCCACGATGGGCGGCAGCCCGACTCCGCCGGCGACGAGCAGCGCGCGACCTTTACGCGTGGGAAGCTGCCAGCCCTTGCCGCAGGGACCGACCATGGTGGAGGTCTGGCCCGCCTGCATGGCGCTCAGGCGACGCGTGCCCTCGCCCACCACGGCAAAGACGAGCTCAAGCGTACGTGCCTTGGCGTCCGTGCGCGAGAAGGACAGCGGAATGCGCAGGACGTGCGCGGCGTTGCCCGGCACCTGTATGTTGACGAACTGCCCGGGCGACAAGAGCGCCGCGAGGTCCGTGTGGCACCTCATGCACCACACGTCCTGCGCGACCTGCTCGTTTGTCATGACCTCGAAGTCGTACTGGGACGTCGTACTCATGCGCACACGACCTCGCAGTCTGCCAGCGTACGACGGCCGTCGACGAACACGTCGGTCGCACAGCCCGTAAGCGTCTGGTTGAGGAAGGCCGAGTTCTTTGACTTGCTCTGCAGGTACTCCGGCGTGACGACGATGCGTTGGACCGGGTCGATGAGCGTGAGGTCCGCCGCGGACCCCGCCTCCACGCGCACCGGCGCCAGGCGCAGGATGCGCCGCGGGTTGACGGCCATGACCTCCACGAGGCGCTGCCAGCTCATCTTGCCCGGCAGCACCAGGTTGGTGAGCATGAGCGGAAGCGAGGTCTCCAGACCCACGCAGCCAAAGTAGGCGATCTCCCACTCGCAGTCCTTCTCGTGCGCGGCATGCGGCGCGTGGTCGGTCACCACGCAGTCGATCGAGCCGTCCAAGATGCCCTCCCGCATCGCGGCGGCGTCCTCGGCGGTGCGCAGCGGCGGGTTCATCTTGAGGTTGGTGTCGTAGGAGTCGGTGATGTCGTCCTCGCACAGGAACAGGTGATGCGGCGTCACCTCGCAGGTGACGTTGAGCCCCTCGCTCTTGGCGCGCCGCACGTAGTCCAGACCGCGCTGGGTGGAGATGTGGCACACGTGGAAGTCGCAGCCGGTGATGCGCGCGAGCTCTATGTCGCGCAGGATCTCCAGCTCCTCGCCCAACGCAGGCCAGCCAAACATGCCCAGGCGCGTGCTGGCACGGCCTTCGTTGACGACGCCGTTGGTGGTAAGGCTCTCCACCTCGCAGTGCGCGCAGACCACGCGGTCGAACTGGCTCACGTATTCCATGCACGTGCGCATCATCCCCGCGCTCTGCACGCCGTGTCCGTCGTCGGAAAAGGCGCTCGCGCCCTCGATGACCATGTCGCCTATCTCGGCCAAGGCCTCGCCCTTTTGCTCCGCCGTCAGCGCGCCCATGGGGCGCACGTGGCAGAGGTTGGCGGCGTGGGCCTGGTCGATCTGGTAGCGGATTTCCGACCCGGAATCCGTTACCGGCGAGGTGTTGGGCATGGTCGCGACGTCCGTGAAGCCTCCGTGCGTCGCCGCGCGAGCACCGGTGGTGATCGTCTCCTTGTATTCGAAGCCGGGGTCCCTAAAGTGCACGTGCATGTCCACCAGGCCAGGCACCAGGTACTTGCCCGTACCGTCGATGACCGTCGCCTCCCTCGCGTCGAGGTCCTTGCCCACCTGCGCGATCTTGGTGCCCTCGATCAGAACGTCGAGGACGTCGTCGACGTCCACCTGTGGATCGACCACATGGGCGCCCTTAACGAGATATGCCATCGTTCTCTCCTCCCAACAGCAGGTACATCTCGGCCATGCGCGTGGCGACGCCGGCCGTGACCTGGTCCAGAATCTTGGATCGCGCACAGTCGGCGACCTCGGTATTGATCTCCATGCCGCGGTTCATGGGGCCGGGATGGCATATGATGGCGCCCTTCTTCATCATGGCCTCGCGCCGCACGTCCAGGCCATACAGGTGGTTGTATTCGCGTTTGCTGGGAATTGCGGCGCCTTCCATGCGCTCGAGCTGAACGCGCAGCATGTACACGACGTCCATGTCGCCGATGACGGAGTCGAAGTCGGACGTCTGCGGGCACTGGTAGTAGGAGGGGTCGTCCACGAGGAACGTGGGCGGGCCGACCAGCGTCACCTCCGCACCCATCGTGCGCAACGCAGGCGCGAGCGAGCCGCACACGCGGCTGTGCGCGAGGTCGCCCACGATGGCGACCTTGAGGCCGTCCAGGTGCCCAAAGTGCTCGCGAATGGTAAAGAGGTCGAGCATCGCCTGCGTGGGGTGCTGGTGCTTTCCGTCGCCCGCGTTTATCACGATGGCGTCGGTGTTCTCCGTGACCTTTTGGGGAGTGCCGGCAAGCCGCGCGCGCACCACGAACATGTCCACGTTCATGGCGTCGATGGTGCGGATGGTGTCGGAGAGGCTCTCGCCCTTGACCACCGAGCTCGTGGAGCCGCCCATGTTGAGCGTGTCGGCAGACAAGCGCTTCTCTGCCAGCTCGAAGGAGCTGCGGGTACGCGTCGAGGGCTCAAGGAACAGGTTGACGATGGTGCGGCCACGGAGCGCAGGTACCTTCTTGATGCCCTTGCGCGCGTTGATTTCGGCAAACGAGCGCGCGGTGTCCAAGATCTGGGTTATGTCGTCCGCCGTAAGGCTCGTGGTGTCCAACAGGTGCTTTACCGAAAGCATTTACGCCTCGCCCCCTTGCGCGGCCAGGTCCCAAATGGTGACCGAGTCCTCGCCGTCGATGTCCTTGAGGTGCACGCGAATGGCCTCCGTATGGGAGGAGGGCACGTTCTTTCCCACGTAGTCAGCGCGAATGGGAAGCTCGCGGTGGCCACGATCGACCATGACCGCAAGCTGGACCGTCCTGGGGCGCCCAAGGTCCATGAGCGCGTCAAGCGCGGAGCGGACCGTGCGCCCGGTATAGAGCACGTCGTCCACAAGGACCACGTTGGAGTTGTTGATGTTGAAGGGAATGTTGGTGGCGTGCAACACCGGCGCGATGTGACGGCCGATGTCGTCGCGATAGAAGCTGATGTCGAGCTGGCCCACCGGCGGCTTGATTCCCTCGATCGTACGTATCTCGTCGCTCAGGATCTCGGCCAGGGGCACTCCCCTGCTGACGATGCCGACGATGCCCAGGTTCTGCGCACCCTCGTTGTGCTCGAGAATCTCATGCGCGATGCGAGTGATGGCCCGCCGCATGGCCTCGCCGTCCATGATGGTCGCTTTTGGTTGAAGCTTGTCCACGGTACTCCTTCCTACGCAAAAAGGGACGCCCGGCGCATGGCGCAAGGCGTCCCAAGGATGTGTGGTCTGCACCTTGCGAGCATCTCGTGCCACGCTTAAAGGTCGCTTACACTATAGCAGAAACGGCGCGACCGTGCGGACAGTCATGCGCGCTTTGGGGAAATGGCCGCCTGCGCTAGGCCCCTTTCGGCCAACAACGCAAGTGGCCGAAAGGGGCCTAGCCCCAATCGGCCATTTGCGCAGGCGGCCAGTTTACGCGCGGGCTTCGAGGTAGTCCTCCCAAAAGCCGCGAGAGGTGAGCGTCGGCATGGCTTGGCGGTATTGCTCGGCCACGTCCTTGCCCTGCTTGCGGTACGCCTTGGTGAGCACGGCAAAGCGCACGCGCAGACGCTTCCATCGCGTGCGGTCCATCGTGCGCACGTTGGCCTTCTCGCCGCTTTGGTCGTAGGCTACCAATACCTTGCGTCGCATGGTGCGCCTTGCGGGATACGCCCCGCGACTGTAGTACATGGGGGCCGGCTTGGACCTAAGCAGGAAGTCCGGCAATACGTGGCGGTCGTGCGGTAGCGCCTCCAGCGCCTTGAGGAACATGCCTCGGTCGCGCTTTTGTCCCAGGTAGCGAGGGTCGGGCTGCGCCTTTCCCACCACGTCCTGGTCCAGCTCGCCCACGTCTACCAGCACCTCGTTGAGCTTGCCGTTTTGCATCAGGATCTGCTCGCCGTCCGCGCTCATGATGAACGACGGACCCTTGAGGTAGTCCGCCAGTCCGTCGAGCATGAGCTCGCACGTGTCGTAGTTCATGGAACGCAGGTAGATGTGGAACGTGCGAGAGAACCGCATCATAAACGCGCGGATTATGGACGCGTCGAGTTCGTCGCATGCCGCCATGATGAGGAAGTTGCGCGTAAGCTGGTAGGAGTCCACGGACGCCTTGAACCTGCCCTCGAAGCGCTCGTGCCATACGCAGATGCCGTTCATGGTCATGATGGTCGGCTTCGTGCGCATGCCGTACTCGACGTCGTCGCAGCGGACGAAGAGCGGCAGCGGTAGCCCGCATTCTCGCACGAGGCTCATGGGAATGCAGCAGTACCACCAGGCGCCATACGCCCGCGGCTGCTCGACGTCTATGGCCTCCGACGTCGAGCAGCCCTCCACGGTGTCTATGAGAAGGTCAGGCTTGATGGCACCATACATGCCGTCGCGCCTTATCGTGGCGACGTCCTCGAACAGGAGGTTGGGGTCTTCCAGGTTGAGCATGGCGCCTTCCACCACCGCGTCCTCGTACGCGGGCAAGACCAAGCTCAGCAACGCGTGCGTGCGGCGGAAGCTCTCGGGAAAGACGCGCACGTCATCGTCCATGAGCAGAACATGGGTGGCGTCGGCGTCGAGCGCCGCCATCATTCCTCGCGCAAAACCGCCGGAACCGCCCACGTTGGGGTTGGGAATGACCGTTACGTTGTTGTCGCTCAAGGCCCGCGGGTCTAGCGTGCGGCCATTGTCGATTACAAACAAGTGGTAGTTCTCGGACGTTCTGCCGCCGCGAAAGAGATTGGAGCGAATCGACTCGATGTTGCGCATGACGTAGGACTCTTTTTTGAACGTGGTCGTGGCGATTGCCAGCCGCACGTCGCGTATGGCGGACTCGTTGACGTGCGTGCGCCACGAACCCTTGCGGATGAGCACCTCGTCCTCGCTGACGATCGCAAACGACACGATGTGAGCATCCTGCGGGCAGGGGATCACCACTGTGGTGTCGTGCCACTCGTCGCTTGCCGCAACGCGTGCCAGCGGCTGCGCGGCTCGCGTGACCTCGGTGGATTGTGGCGTGAGCCAGGTGGCGAACACCTCAAACGCACCGCCCTTGCTCGTAAGGACAAGGTGCGCGAAGCCGATGCCGGCGTATTGGCGCCACTTTCCCAGCGAAAGCGCGTTGAGGTAGGTGGTAAAGTCCACGTCGCCGGTCATCGCCAACGTGCCGTCTGCGGTCGTTTGGGCGGTGCCGTCGACGACGCGAAGAGCGATGGCGCGGTGGTCTTCGAAGAACCCCTCGTCGTCAAAGACCAGGTTGCAGAGCGTGTAGTCAGTCATGCCGTATCCTTACCGCCCGCGAGCGAGCATGAGGTTGTGTGCCAAGAAGGCAGGTCCGTTGTTGACAAGCGCCCACCATGCCTCATAGGCCAGGTGGGCCTTGTAGTGATGCGATGCGGGAGCCCGCAGGTCCGAGCCTGCAAGCTCGAGGCAGCGGTTTACCACGTGCGGAGCGATGCACGTTACGCCCGCCACAAGATCGGGATTCATGCGCCGTGCCATGGGCGCAAAGAGCGACTCGTCTTCGCCATCCACGTGCTGCGACAAAAACCGCAGGCCGACGATGCAGTTGGCCGTACGGATGCCGTCGTCTGTGACGCCGAGTCCATCGAGCACGTCCTCTCGGTCGTTCCAGCGGTCGACCATGAGCTGTGCCGACGCCCGTGCGCTCGATGCGGACGCGAGGTCTTCTCGGTAGCAATAGAAGGGGTCGTCGGTGTACACGATCGAGCGCGCAGCGGCCAACGTGTGAACGCAAAAGGGGTTGTCCACCCAACCCGCACCCGGCACCTCGAGCATGCGGATGCCGTGCTCGCGCAAAAAATCCGCCCGGTATATGCCCGACCAGATCGAGGGATGGTACTGTATGAGCTGTGGCTCGTCCTCAAGACGCATGGGCACGCCCGCGGTCTTTACGCGATGGTACAGGTACCCATGGGCGCGCGTGACGTCGGAGGTGCCGTTTGACAGTATGCGCCAATAGGACGACTTCACCACGTCGGGCATGCCCGTCGCCTGCGCGAGGTCGAGCAGGTCGTCGTATCCCCCACAAACGATCCAGTCGTCCGGTTCGAGCACGGCAACGTAGGTGCCGCGCGCCATGTCGAGGCCGCGGTTGACGGTGGCTCCGTAGCCTTCGTTGGACTTCTGCACGACGTGTATGCGCGCGTCGCGTGCCGCATGCGCGCGCATGATGCCAAGGGAGCCATCCGTGGAGCCGTCGTCGAGGACGATGACCTCCATGCGGCAGCGACCGCTCTGCTCGACAGAGCCCAGCGCCTGGTCGACGAAGCGCTCCGTGTTGTAGCAGGGAACGATGACGGACAGGTCGACGTTGCTTCCCATGCTACAGCCCCAGGTTGCGGTATGCGGCGCATACGTCGTCGGTGGGTCCGATCATGCGCTGGTGGCCCTTCTCGATCCAGCAGACGCGGTCGCACATCGCCTCCACCATCTCGATGCTATGGCTGACCAGCAGCACGGTCACGTTGCCAGAACCGATGAGCTCCTGTATTCTGCGCATGCACTTTTGCTGAAAGAGGAAGTCCCCCACGGACAAGGTCTCGTCCACGATGAGGATGTCGGGCTCGGCCACCGTCGCGATGGCAAATGCGATGCGCGCGACCATGCCGCTGGAGTAATTCTTGAGCGGCATGTCCATAAAGTCCTTGAGCTCGGCGAATTCGACGATGTCGGCAAGATGCTCGTCTATGAACTCCTTGCGGTAACCCAAGAGCGACCCGTTGAGGTAGATGTTCTCGCGTGCGGTGAGGTCCATGTCGAAGCCCGCGCCAAGCTCGATGAGCGGCGCGATGGAGCCCGTAACCGTGCACGTGCCCTCGCTTGCCTCGAGCACGCCGGCGATGATCTTGAGCATGGTGGACTTGCCGGAGCCGTTGGTGCCGACCAAGCCAAAGGCCTCGCCGCGCTTTACCTCAAACGAGACGTGATCGAGCGCGCGGAACTCCTTAAAGCTGAGCTCGTGATGGGCCAGCGCGATGAAGTACTCCTTGAGCGAGTTGTACTGCTCGGAGGCCATGTTAAAGATCATGGACACGTCGTCGACATCGATCACGGTCTGTGCGGAGTCGTCGGGAATCGGCGGACGCTTGAAATCGTCCTCCGCCACGTCGCCGATCTTTACCCACATGCCGGCGCTGCGCGTGATTCCCACGCCGTCCGTGACGTCTGCGTTAAGGAAGAAGCGCCCGTCGTGCGGCGGCAGGAAGTTAAAGCTCGCAAGCCGCTGCGGGTCCGTCTGCCCGTGTTCGGTACCGTTGCTGCTCTTCCACGTGTATACGAAGCGCCTCTTTGCCGGCACGTCTCCCTCTATGCGTATGTTGAGGGTTACGTAACCCAGCTCCTCCAGGTTGGTGTAGTCCGCAGAGGCAACGGGCATCCAGTTGGTGGGCGTCTGACTGCTCATGGATCGCACCTCCTAGATGTACAGGATAAAGCGATGCTCGGTCTTGCGGAACACGAGTATGCCGATTGCCAGCATGGCGACGCCGCAAAACGCGCACGCGGCGTTGAGCATGGCCGAAGGCACCTGCTGATACAGCAGCAAGGTTCGGGCGTAGTTCACAAAATGGTACATGGGGTTGAAGCGTTCCAGCGAAAGCATCCATGCGGGCAGGATCTCGGCCGGATAGAACAGGGGCGTGGCGTAGGTCCATGCCGTCAGCACGACGGACCATAGGTGGATCACGTCCCTAAAGAACACGGCCAGCGACGCCAAGAGCAACGACAGGCCGATACAGAACATCCCCACATACGCGAGAAACACCGGCAACAGCAGTGCCGTCCACGTGGGATGCACGCCCACCGCCAGCATTACGATGAGAACCGCGATGAGCGAGAACGCGAAGTTGACGATGGCAAAGAGCACCTTTTCGAGCGGGAACACCCATCGCTTTATGCGCACCTTCTTGAGCAGCGAAGCCGCGTCGATTATCGATCGCATGCCTTGGCTGGTGGAGTCGCTCATAAGCGAGAACGTGACGTTGCCCAAGATGATGTAGAGCGGGTAGCTGGGTATGGAGTCAGACGAAAAGCGCATCATGGTGGAGAAGACCGCCGCCATGACGACCATCATGAGCAACGGGTTGAGCACGCTCCACAGCACGCCGAGGAAACTCCGTCGGTACTTGAGCTTGAAGTCGCGCGTTACGAGCTGGCGAAGGATGTAGAGGGACTTCTGGCGCTCGGGATACCAAGCGCTCTGGCCGTCTGGTTGGATTTCTTTGGTCTCCGTCTGCACGTCCACCTCGATGAATGGTCTACCCGTATGAAAAAGGGCCTCGGTAAGGCCCTTGATAAATCTGGCTCCCCGGGCTGGATTCGAACCAGCGACACATGGATTAACAGTCCACTGCGCTACCACTGCGCCACCGGGGAATAATGTGTGCTCCCTCGCACGAGAAGATACTATAGACGTTCCTCTTCCCTATTGCAAGCCTCAATTTCAAAATATTTTTTGACTTGTTTTTGGGGGTTGCCGAGAGACCACCGCAGCCAAGACGACCGAAGGAGGGCGGCAATTTGGCCGAAAGGGGCCTAGCCCCAATCGGCCACTTTTTGCCTGCGGTCCGCTCACTTGCCTTTCTTCATGTCGTTGTGCAAGGTCCAGGCAAAGTATACGCTCACGACGTAGCCGACCGAGCCCAGCACCGGAAAGGTGATAAGCAAAGGCGTCGTGGCCATGGCGTTGACCGGTACCGTGCAAAGGACCGACGAACCAATAAGTATGGCGACGATCAGCACCGCGCGGATGGCGTGGCCTGCCATGCGCTCGACCGAGCCAAGTGCCTTTTCCTCAAAGCTGAAGTCGGTGCGCACCCTAATCTGACCCTTCTCCAGCATGTCGAGCGTCTCGGCGGTCTTTGCGGACGAGCGCGAGGTGCTTTCGAAGAACTTGAGCAGCTCCATGGCGATGGGGCCGTTCATGGCCGCCAATGCCTCGTCGTCCATGTTGCCGAAGTCGAGGTCGAGTCCTGGCCCCACGTCGACCTTGTCGATAAAGTAGTTTAGGATGTTGATGCGAGGGCTGAGCGTCTTTACGGTGCCTTCCGCGGCGATGATGCCACGCGACAGGTTGGTGAGGAAGGGGTCGATGTCGTAGTTCTCGTCCTGGAGGCTGCCCAAGACGGTGGCCAGCAAGTCGCCTAGCTCGAAGTCGCCAAAGTCGCCGCCCGTGTACTGGTCGCACATGCCTTCGCAAAGCTCGAGCAGGGCACCGTGGTCGATTTCGCCCTTGGGCTGGGCGGTCTTGAGCACGGTGCGCTTGAGGGAGTAGGCATCCTGCATGACGATGGCCGAGACTAGGTCGATGAGGACCTGGCGCTGTTGCGAGGTGAGCACGCCCATCATGCCAAAGTCGATCCACTCGATCTCGTGATCGGGCAGGACCGGCGCTTCGCCGTCGGCTTGCTGCCCGGTGGCCTCGGGCTCCGCCCCGACGCCCTCCCCAAGCTCTTCCGGCACGTCTTTTGGCGCTTCTATCTCCGGGTCGTTGATAAGGACGTTGCCGGAGTGCGGGTCTGCGTGATAGAAGCCGTCGACCAGGATCTGCGTGGCGAAGTTGTCCGCCACCAGAGCCGCCAGGCGGTCGCGCTCGCCGTCGCCCAACGTGGCGAGGTAGTCGGTCTTGCTGGCCTCGGTTCCCGTGACGAAGTCTTCGGTAAGGATGGCCTCGTTGGTCAGCTCGCGATAGCACCTGGGGCTTCTCACGCGGGCGCGGCCCGCGTTGAGCTCGAGGAAGCGCTCGAGGTTGGCGGCCTCGTTGGTAAAGTCGAGCTCCGTCTTGGAGGTCTTTTCGAGCTCCACGATAAGCGCCTTTATGTCTATGCCACTGATGCCATCCTTGGCAAAGGTGTCGAGGATCTTCTCGATGAGCGCAAAGTCGCGCGCGACCGTGTCGACCACGCCCGGTCGGCGGACCTTTACGGCCACGACGGTTCCGTCCGCGAGCTCGGCCTTATGCACCTGTCCGATGGAGGCAGACCCAAGGGGCTTGTCGTCAAAGGAGGCAAAGAGCTCGTCCACGGGCTTGCCCAGGTGCTTTTGGATCTGGGCGTGGACGGTCTGCGTGTCCATGGGCGCCACGCTCGAACGCAGCTTGGCGAGCGCATCGCAGTATTCAGGAGGTATGTGTTCTGACTGTTGCGATGCGATCTGGCCTATCTTTACAAAGGTGGGGCCCAGATCCTGGATGATTCCCACCACGATATCGGGCGTAAAGCCGTCATCATAGTCATACTTTCTTAGTATGTCGATGATCTCCTTTAGGCGCCCGCTCGTGTCGGGGCCGGCCTTCCTAGCATCCCTGCGCTGCTTGATCAGAGCGGATATGAATCCTGCCATGGGCGTATTACCTCCAAATGCAACCTTTATGTGCACGCGCCGTCCAACTTGAGGCCTCTACTATGCGAGGCCTCTGCGGTTGGATGAGTATATCATATAAAATGCTTGAGGTAATCAGTGGCGCACGCCGTGCTTGCCCGCGCCAGGGCCCAATCGGCCAGCTACGTGGCCGATTTTGGCCAAAAGGGGCCTGGCGCGCTCAGCCAAAACGTCGGGCGGGTGCTATCCCTTGACGGCACCGGACATGCCCTCCACGTAGTAGCGCTGCATGTACAGGAACAGCGCGGCGATGGGAATCGATATAAGCACCGCGCCGGCGGCAAAGCAGGTGTACCACTGGTAGATGTATTCCTTTTGCAACATGTTCCACAAGCCGATGGCAACGGTGAACTGGTCGGCGTTCGCACGGCACAAAACCTTGGCAAAGATGAAGTCCACCCACGGCGCCATGAACGACGTCATGACGGTGTAGATGACAATGGGCTTGGAAAGCGGCAGGGTTATGCGCGTGAACACCTGCCACTTCGTCGCGCCGTCGATGATGGCGGCCTCGTCGATGGAGCGCGGTATGGTGTCGAAGTAGCCCTTGGAGATCTGGAAGCCCAGGCCTGCGCAGGCACAGTACACCACGATGAGGCCGATCCGTATGTT
The DNA here is from genome assembly GCA_017652285.1 of Atopobiaceae bacterium. GTDB lineage: Bacteria > Actinomycetota > Coriobacteriia > Coriobacteriales > Atopobiaceae > RUG440. Next base: position 4,506 of record JAGCBF010000288.1, on the reverse strand, counting down.
CGACCCTTCCGTAAGCCCCATGTCCTTAAGGATGAAGTACTGCGCCACCATCGTCATGAACCCCGGGAACAGGCCCAGGATCATCGCCGCGTTCATGTAGGGCTTGCGCAGCCTGAACCGCAGGCGGCTGAGCGAGAAGGCGACGGCGAGCACGAACAGCGTGCTGACGACGCAGCTTACGATGGAGATGATGAGCGTGTTGCCAAACATCTTGGGGAAGTCGAGGACGGTGCGGTCCGTCAACAGCTTGACGTAGTTGTCCAGCGTGTAGCCTTGCGGCAAGAAGGTGCTCGTGTAGGCGCCTGGCTCCGCACGGAAGCTGGTGAGGACGATCCAGGCGATGGGTGCCAGCCAAATGATGGCGAGCACGGCCAAAAGGACGTGCACGAGCAGGTTGGTGACACGCTTGCGCGAGCTCGGCTTGTTCTTCGCTGTGGTATTCATCACATGAACGCCTCCTCGTCCTGGTAGGAGCTGGAACGCCTATAGGTAACCAACGTTATGGCCGTGAGTATCACGAACGTGATGATGCCGATGACGGCGCCCAAGTTGTAGTACTGCTGGTCTATGGTCAGCTTGTACAGCCACGTCACGAGCAGGTCCGTCTGGCCGGCCGTGTCGCCCACCATGGTGGGGCCGCCGCCAGAGAGCAGGTATATTACGTTGAAGTTGTTGATATTGCTCACAAAGCTCGTTATGAGGTACGGCATGGTGACGAACAGCATGTAGGGCAAGGTGATCTTGAAGAATATCCGCACCGGGCCCGCGCCGTCCATCTTTGCCGCCTCGTAGAGCTCCGCGGGAATGTTCTGCAGGATGCCCGTCACCTGAAGCATCGTGTAGGGGATGCCCACCCACAGGTTGATGACGATGATCGTTACCCGAGCGAGCATCGTGTTGGTCCAAAACGGGATGGGCTCGCTAATGAGCCCCAGGTTCTGCAGCAGCACGTTGAGCGCGCCGGACGGCTGCAGCATGATGTTCATGATCATGAGGGTCACGAACTGTGGCACCGCGATGGAAAGCACGAAGCAGAACCGCCAGAATGCCTTGCCCTTGGTGTCCTTTCGGTTGATGACAAGGGCCAGCGCCATGCCCAGGAGGTAGTTGAGAAAGGTCGCGAAGATCGCCCAGACCACGGTCCATGCCAGGACATGCCAGAACTGCCGGCCGATGTTTCCTCCCATGTTGAGCACGCGCAGGAACTGGTTGATGCCGTCCCAGTCAAACAGCAGCAGGTGCTCGCCCTCCTTTGAGTAGGTCGTGAAGGCCATCGAGATCATGTAGACCAGCGGGACGACGTTGAAGACCAGTATGCCCGCGCAGGGAAGCGCCATCAGCGTGACGTGGAGATTTGCGTCCAAGAGGCCCTTGAGGTCCTGCGCCAGGGTGGGGACGTCCCTCCCCTCCTCGATGCGTCGCTGCAGACTGAGGGAGTGCCTCATCTGCACGACCCACAGCACGACGATCGCCGCGATGGCAAAGCAGGCGATGACGCCCGCGAGCAGTATTTGCTGCGAGTTGTCGCCAGAGAAGTACTCGAAGACCTGCTTGGCCTCGTTCCACGACTTTCCCTGTCCCTCGGTGCCAAGGCTCGGCAGCATCGCAAGGTCATGGAAGCCCTTCCCAAACAGGTACAGCCAAAAGCTCACTTCGCAGGCAAGGACGAGCAGCCCCTTTGCCCTTTGCCGGTGCCCGAGCATTCCCGCGCCCATCACGACGGCAGAGAGCCTGGTGCACCAGTCGCCCTCGGTCAGCGCCTCGCGTACGGTGATTCTCTCTTCGTTCATCACATCAAACCTCGACTCCTTGTGCCTGCGTCCTTCGCGCGCCCTACTGGACCACGGAGGAGTTCATGGCCACGTTCATGGCCTCCGTCTTTTGGGCGGCGTTTTCGTGGGTGACCTTGCGTCCCACGAGCTCCTTTCCCATGGACTCCGCAGGCGTCCAATAGTTGCTCATGCCGTCTTGCAGCGGCTGTACGATGGACGCGTAGGACATGGTGTCCATCTGTGCCATCGCGAGCTTGTCGGTAAGAACTATGTTCTCGTCGGTCGGGATGACGGTACGCAGCTCGTAGTGCGCCCGCTGCGCCTCGTCGCCGCCCAGATACGCCGCCAGCGCAACCGCGACCTCGGGATGCTCGCGATACAGGGCGGTGGAGGGGTTGGCGCCGGCGGCCTTCGATCCCGCGAACGCCTTCATCTGCTTGGCCTCGCCCCCAATGGTGATGGTGGGCGCGGGCGCAATGCCGAGGTTGTCCCCAAACGCATCGATGGCCTTCTCGTAGTCCCATGTGCCCGAGAAGAACGCGTTGGCCCCGGCGGCCGTGCTCACGTCGCCGTTCGTGAAGTTGGGGTTTGCGACGAGGTCGACCAGGTAGTTCGTGACGGCGATGGCCTTCTCGCCACCAAAGTCGATGCCGGCCTCGGCGTCGTCGCCGTCTTCGCCAAAGAGCGTGCAGCCGTTGGCGACGTAGAACGACGCGAAATACCAGGAGACGTCCAGCGGAAAGGCCACCTTGCCCTTTTGGAGCATGGCGTCGAGCGACATGACGTCCTCTGGCGCGAACACCGACGTGTCGTAATACATGAACCAGGTGTTGGCGGTATAGGGGACGCCGTACACGCCACCTTGGTAGGTGACGGTGTTGACCGTGGTCTGCGAGTTTCTCTGCCTGATCTCATCCACCCAGATGCCGCCGAGCTCGGCGATGCCGACGCATTTGACCAGGCTGGGAATCTGGTCGTTCGCGAACAGGTACACGTCCGCACCGGCGCTGGGGTCGGTCGACAGGTTCTTTTCCAACTCGCCCTCGGGGCAGACGCCGTATTTGAACGCGAGGGTCCATTCGGGATGTGCCGCGGCAAATGCCTCGCATTGGGTCTGCAGCCACGAGCCGTACGTCGGCGACTGGTCTTCCTGCGGCCCCCACACGGTGACCGTGACGTTTACGTCGTCGGCCCCGTTGGCGTCACATGCGGCAAGGCCAAGGGCGGCCGCACCGACAAGGCCGCGCGACAAAAGCGTCCTGCGATCGACCATCGCGTTGCGGAGCTTTCTCATACCTACCTCCACGTTTCGAATGACAAGGTGCGGGGCCTACGCTTGCCCCACAAGGTTTTTCTGCGTTTGGGGATCGAAGAGGTGCACGGCGTGCGGGTCAAAGGTGAACCTCACCAAAGAGCCCGCCAACACCTGCCGCATGCCAGGTCGTGGGCGCGGGGCCACGATGACGCATTCCGTTCCGCCCACGTCGACATGCAGGTGCACGTCGCTGCCCATCATCTCCACGACCTCGACCGTGCCCTCGATGCAAGAGCTCGCCGTGTCGTCGAGCAGCACGTGCTCGGGTCGCACGCCCACGATGACCTCCTGCGTGTGCGCGTCGCTCTCTGCCAGCGCCTTCTGCGTCTGATCGCTGAGCGCGACCTCCGCCTCGCCCACGCGCAGGGCATAGCGCGTGCCGCTGCGGACGAGCGTTCCGTCAAACTGGTTCATCTGCGGCATGCCGATGAACCCGGCCACGAAGAGGTTTGCGGGACGGTCAAAGAGCTGTTGCGGGGTGCCGATCTGCTGTATGTCGCCGTCCTTCATGACGACGATCCGGTCGCCGAGCGTCATGGCCTCGGTCTGGTCGTGGGTCACGTAGATGAACGTCGCGTTAAGACGCTTCCTCAGCTTGATGATCTCGGTCCGCATTTGGTTTCGGAGCTTCGCGTCGAGGTTGGACAGGGGCTCGTCCATCAAGAGCACCTGTGGGTCGCGCACGATGGCGCGCCCAATGGCCACGCGCTGCCGTTGTCCGCCGGACAAGGCCTTGGGCTTGCGATTGAGGTAGGGCGTTATGCCGAGGACGTCAGCAGCCCATTCGACCTTTTGGTCCATCTCTTCCTTGGGAACCTTGCGGATTTCGAGAGGGAACTCAAGGTTTTGCCTCACCGACATATGCGGATACAAGGCGTAGTTTTGGAAGACCATGGCGATGTCGCGGTCCTTGGGCTCCACGTCGTTCATGAGGCGCCCGTTTATGTAGAGCTCGCCTCGCGTGATGTCCTCGAGCCCCGCGATCATGCGAAGCGTGGTGGACTTGCCGCATCCCGAAGGGCCGACGAAGACGATGAACTCCTTGTCCTGGATTTCCAGATTGAAGTCGTCCACCGCGACGACGCCCTCGTCGGTGATCTTGAGGGCGACCGACGGCTTGACTTCCGGCTCGTCATCGCCGCCTCGACGCTTTCGCCTCTTGCGCTTGTCGTCTTCCTTGTTTTGCTGCGGGTAAATCTTTTGGACGTGCCGTAGGCTCAGGGTTGCCAATGTCGTGTCTCCGTTCGCAGAACCATAGCTATTCGACCGTCGTGGCGAATAGTGCTACTTTTGGAAGAATCATACTACAATGTGTCGCCCGTCAGTATACGATTGGCCGATTGGGGCGGCTGTTGGCCGACTGGGGCTGTTGGCCGACTGGGGCTGTTGGCCGACTGGGGCTGTTGGCCGACTGGGGCT
>JAGCBF010000287.1 GCA_017652285.1 Atopobiaceae bacterium | reverse complement strand
TGCACAAATGCCAAAAACGCAGCTCCCCGAGCCCGTGACCTGGCCTCCCAACACGCCCTCCTGGGCAAGCAGCCACGAACGAACCTGCGCCACGGACGGCAACAGTCGACACGCCACCGGGTCAAGGTTGTTAAAAAGACAGGCAGCGACGTCTGCCGCCCGTGCCGTGCCCGTACGCAACACGTCGCACAGCGCGCGGGGGCTCGCGGGCTCGGTGGGGTCCTCGTCAAAGGCAGCATATGCCGCCGGCGTGCTCACGCCCGGACCGTCCGGCCTCACAAGCACCACGGAAATCGGCCGTCCAAGCGCGGGGAACTTCTCTGCCACCACATCGCCTGCCCCCACCAGCAGCGTAGGCACGCGATCCAGGAAAAACGGCACGTCTGCGCCAACGCTGCGCGCCGCCTCCTCCACGCGCTTGTCGGCAGGCGACACGCCCCACAGCTCACACAGCGCCAAAAGGACCGATGCCGCGTCGGACGAAGACCCGCCCATGCCCGCTTGGGCAGGCACGCGCTTGTCCAAGAAAATCCGCACGTTAGGCTCATGGCCAACCCGCTCTGCCAGCGCAATCGCCGCGCGATACGCCGTGTTCTTGTCTGCGGGAACATCCACCTCGGGCTTGCACGTCAGCTGTGGCACCGCATCGATGGTCTGGCCGGCGGGCAGCTCCTCCACCGTGACCGTGTCCGCAAGGTCAAGCGCCACCATGAGCGAATCCGCCCGATGGTAGCGCCTAGAATCCAACTGGGAATAAATGCCCAGATGCAGGTTGAGCTTTGCGGGCGCAGACAACGTGACGCGCCGCATGACGGCTACTCCTCTTCCGTAAAGTCAAGCAGGCGCTCACCCGTCTGCGAATCGTACAGCTCGACGGTTCCGGTAAGAACGTCCACGTATTGGTATGACTGACGCGCCTTGCGCCCGCGACGCTCCTCGACCTCCACCACAAAGAGCGCGGGGTACGTCTGTAGCAGAGTTCCCAAACGCTCCACGATTCTGGAGCGTCCCATGTTCGCCCGTACCCTGATGCGCTGGCCAACCATGTTGGACAGCTCGGTGTGAATCAAGTCGACGCGATTTACGGGCGAAACCTCATTCTCCATGAACACCACTACTCTCATACGCAACAATCATAAATGACCACGTGTATAATACCCTATTCGACTGCCGACATACCGGTTCGCAACCGCAAACAAATCGAATCAACATGAGTCCGTACCACAAGACGGACAAAACGACGAAGGAGCGACGCATGAACAAACAACGTGCAGAGCGCGTCATGAGCAACCTGCGGCAGATGGGTTTGTCCCAAGCGCTCTTTACCGACCCGCTTTCGATTTTTTACCTTACCGGCTACCACACGGAGCCCATGGAGCGCTTTTTGGGCCTCCTTCTGGCGCAACGAGGCGCAGGCGTCACGAGCACGCTCCTGTGCAACGCGCTGTTCCCCAGCGCAGAGGGCGCGGCTGACATCGTGCTGACCCACACCGATGCCCAAGATCCGCTGCTCATGGTGGCAGACGCCTGCGACCCGTCGGCCATTCTGGGCGTCGACAAGTCCCTTGCCGCCCGCTGGCTCGTGCCGCTTATGGAGCGACAGGCATGTGCGGGCGTGCGCCTGGCCTCCGCCGCAGTGGACGACGCCCGGTCGGTCAAGGATGCCGCCGAGCAGGACCTTATGAGAAGAGCAAGCCAGCTCAACGACAAGGGCATGGAGTGGCTCGCGGCCCAGGTCGCGGAGGGTGTCACCGAACGCAGCATCGCCGAGCGCCTGCCGGGGGCGTATCGCCAGCTGGGAGCCTCCGGTAACTCGTTTGACCCCATCGTGAGCTTTGCGGCCAACGCCGCCGACCCGCACCACGAGCCCGACGACACGACGCTCGGCCGCGGCGACATGGTGCTGTTTGACGTGGGCTGCGCCTACAAAAGGTATTGCGCCGACATGACCCGCACGTTCTTTACCGCCGCGCCAACCGAGCTCCAACTGCGCGTCTACGACACCGTTCGCCGCGCGAACGAGGCCGCCGAGGCCGTGGTCCGTCCGGGCGTGCCGTTTTCCACCATCGACCGTACGGCGCGCCAGATCATCGAGGACGCCGGGTTCGGCCCCTTCTTTACGCACCGGCTGGGACACCAAATCGGCCTGAGCGTGCACGAGCCTGGCGACGTAAGCGCTTCTCACCACGAGGCGGTTCGACCGGGACAGTGCTTCTCCATCGAGCCGGGCATCTACCTGCCCGACGGCATCGGCGTGCGCATAGAGGATCTCGTGCTCGTGACCGAAGACGGCTGCGAGGTGCTCAACCACTACTCGCACGAGCCCGTCGTGCTTGACGTCTAGCATGCCGTAGGCGGTGTTGGCGGTGTGGCTCTGCTGCCACGCCGCTGCCTTCCAATTTCGCAATTTGATCGTCGGACTTTGGCCGATTGGGGCTAGGCCCCTTTCGGCCAGCCTCCCGCGAAATCGCGTTTGGCGATGGGCGATTCCTAACAAAATGCGTTTCGCGAGGGGAATTCCCGGCAAAATGCGTTTCGCGAGGCTCGCCAGATTGAGTTTCGCGGGAAAAACCCTCGCCAGATTGATTTTGACGTGAAAAACCCTCGCGAGATTGATTTTGACGGGAACCCTTCCTCGCC
>JAGCBF010000286.1 GCA_017652285.1 Atopobiaceae bacterium | reverse complement strand
CGGTGCCAACGGGCCGCCGCGCCCCTCACTGCCCGGGCGTGCCAAAACGGAAGCGCGAAAACGCACAAAAAGTCGAGGTTCGTGTAGTTTTGGAGGCTCGGATTTTACGGGGTCTGATTTGCGGCACCCCCTACCTGCGCAAACGCGGGGCTTCTTTTCCGCCCGTGGGGATTTGGCACCCAAAAACTACACTAACCTCGAAAAAACGTGCACATTCGCGCACCCGGAATGGCACGCCCGAGCTGGATGGGGCGCGACGGGCCCGTTCGTCGCATGGTTATTACTCTCAGATTATATTCGCGGTGATGGCGGCGCACCTCGCGTTAACGAGTGCGCACTGGCCGCTCCTGGAGGCGTTGAGGCCGGCTATGGATCGTTTGCGATTGTTGCTTGCAGGTTTCTGTACCCTGGCAAGGTCGGTATCGTGCCAAAGGGGTGGCCATGAGCAACGATCAACGCAGAGAAGAGCTTCGCGAGCTGGGGTATGACGTCACGGCATTCGACCAGCACGTCGAGGCCGTCGAGGACGAAAACGAACGCGATTATCTGCGTTCTTTGCAAACAGGCTTTCTTGACAAGGACGCGCATCCCTCGGCGCCCTATGCCCCAAAGCTGTTGTACAACGATAAGTCTGCATCGCAAAACGTGCTCTCCTCGCTAGAGGCCGAGTTCCAACACTGTGATCGGTTTGACATATCGGTTGCGTTCGTAACTTCGGGTGGCATAACGGTGCTCATGAATACGCTGCTTGACCTGGAGCGACGAAACGTCCCCGGTAGGATGCTCGTCAGCACCTATCTTCGCTTCAACGATCCCGACGCGCTTGATCGCCTTTGTGGCTTCTCCAACATCGAGGTGCGGGTATATGAGGGCTCGCTTCACTCAAAAGGATATCTGTTTGACTCTTTGGGAGTATGTACACTGGTGGTCGGCAGCTCAAATCTGACTCAAGGAGCTTTGCTGGCCAACTCGGAGTGGAACCTCATGGTAAAGAGCTATGCGCACGGCTCCATTTGTGATGCCACAAAGCATGAGTTCGAACGATTGTGGATGTCGGAGCACGCCAAGCCACTCACGGCGGGCTGGCTTGCGCGGTATCGTCTGGACTGGAATCGACCGCCGACCCGTGCATCGTATCAATCGCAGTCGTACACGAACAGCCTTGATGAGGCCACACCGTTGGCCAAACACGTGTGCATTGTTCCCAATAACATGCAGGTAGAAGCGCTGAAGAACCTCAAACGGCTTCGTCAGTCCAAGGCGACGCGCGCGCTGCTTATCTCGGCTACGGGTACGGGAAAGACCTTTCTTGCGGCCTTTGACGTGGCGGCCGTACGACCGCAAACCATGCTGTTTGTGGTTCATCGCGAGCGTATAGCAAAAGATGCCATGCAAAGCTTCCAAAGGGTGATTCATAATAAAAAGATGGGAACGTACATAGGAAATGTGCGCGATCATGATGCCAGCTACCTGTTCAGTACGGTTCAATCGTTGGCACGGCACTTGGATGAGTTTGATACCAAGGCATTCGATTACATTGTTTTTGACGAGGCGCATCATGTTGGCGCCGGCAGCTATCAAAAGATTGCGACGCATTTTGAGCCGCAGTTCATGTTGGGCATGACGGCAACCCCCAACCGAAACGACGGCTTCAACGTCTACGACTTCTTTGATAACAACATCGCATATCAAATAACGCTACAGCGTGCGCAAGAAGCAGAGATGCTGGCCCCGTTCCATTACTTTGGCATCCATGACCTGGAGGTTAACGGAGAAGAGATCGACGACCACACGGATTTTGCGCGCCTGACCTCCAGCGCACGCGTTGACCATGTTATTACGCAACTGGAGCAATATGCCGTTGACAAGACACGGCGTGGCCTGGTGTTCTGCTCTCGTCGCGAAGAGGCGCATCGGCTTGCTCGGCTGTTCAACGAACGCGGGTATCGATCGGTTGCCCTTGATGGGTCCTCGTCCGACGATGAGCGCGAGCATGCCATCGAGCGCCTGGAATGCGATCGCGGCGCGCGAAAGGATTGGATTGAGTTCATCTTTTCGGTCGACATCTTCAACGAGGGGGTTGACATACCTTCGGTCAACGTCGTGGTGATGCTTAGGCCGACCGAGTCGGCAATCATCTTTGTGCAACAGCTCGGTCGTGGCCTGCGCTTGCATGACCAAAAAGACTACGTGCTCGTACTCGATTTTATTGGTAACTACGAGAAGAGCTACCTTATTCCCATTGCATTGTCGGGCGACCGTACATATAACAAAGACAATCTCCGAAGGTTTATCCAAGAGGGAAATCGCATCATTCCCGGGTGTTCCACTATTAACTTTGACGAAGTATCAAAAAAGCGGATCTATCGGTTGCTCGACGGTGCAAAGTTTGGGTCTGTGCGCCTGATCAAAGGCGAGTATGAGTCGCTAAAGAATATGCTCGGACGCGTGCCGACGCTGATGGACTTTTACGAGAATGGCGCGATTGACGTGCAGCTGCTGTTTAGCAATAACAGTTTGGGATCCTACCATGCGTTTCTCACAAAATACGAGAAGGAGTATGCGGTCACCTTTACCAAGACTCAAGAGCAGATGCTGAGGTTCGTGTCGCAAAAGCTGGCGTCCGGTAAGCGCGTGCAGGACTTGTTGCTGCTCAAGATGCTGCTAAGAAAACCCGTGGTCACAGAGAAAAGCTACGAACAGGCGGTTCGCGACGCGTCGCCTTCGCTTCCGGTCGCGGCTTGCTCGGTAAGAAGCATGTTGAACGGGTCGTTTCTTACGGGCGGCCAAGCAAGCACGTTTTCGCTGAGTACGTTCCTTGCGCAAGGGGAGGGCGACTTTATGATGTCGCCCGCCTTGGCAGAGGCATTGCACGATGAGGAGTTTCGCAGGCAACTCGAGGAAGTCGTGGAATATGGCATCTTTATTCATGGCAAGCGTTTTGCCAATAACTATGACCATACGAGCTTGGTGTTGTATCAAAAGTATACTTACGAAGACGTGTGTCGCCTGCTGGAATGGAAGACCAACGTCAACGGACAGAATATTGGCGGCTACAAATACGATGCAGAAACCAACACCTTCCCCGTCTTTATCAACTATGAGAAGGAAGATGGCATATCGGATACCATAAAGTATCAAGATAGGTTCGTGAGTCCGTCGCGCATCATAGCTATTTCTAAGCAACCGCGTAACCTCAATTCGCCAGAGATCGAGCGTTTGCGTCGCGCCGAACAAACAGGTATGCGCGTCTTTTTGTTCGTACGCAAGAACAAGAGCGATGCGGAGTCAAAGGAGTTCTACTATTTGGGCGAGATGCGTCCTACGGGCATCTTTGTCCCAATCGTAATGGCCGGGACAGACAAACCCGCCGTAGAGATCGAGTACGATTTGCTGACGCCAGTCAAGGACGAGTTGTTTGACTACTTGACCTCTGGAGAGGGCTAATGGCAAAACAGGACGCGCGTGTGTGGCCGAGCGCGGGCTAAACGATGCCCTGCCGCTTAAGCGCGTCGACAACCAGCACGTCCGCCGGCAGCCAGTCGATGGAATCAATGTCCTTTGGCTTGAGCCATTTGGCCGCCTCGTGTTCCAGTAGGTGTGGGGTGCCGTCTGCGATGGAACACAAGAAGCACTGCATTTCGAGATGGAACGCAGGGTAATCGTACGCAACGTCGACGACATGCCGGTCGACCTCTATCGTCATCGCGAGCTCTTCTTGGATTTCGCGGATCAGCGCCTGCTCGGGTGTTTCTCCGGGCTCGATCTTTCCGCCGGGGAACTCCCACCCGTCCTTGTAATCGCCGTAGCCACGCTGGGTGGCAAAGACCGTATCGTCTTGCTTTATGATTGCTGCCACTACGTGGTAAGTCTTCATCGATCGCTCCTTGGTTTGGCGTGGACGTTGGTCTGGCTACATGTACGGGCGTGGGACCATGTCCGCGGCGTAGCTAACCAGCAGATAGATAGCGACTACGACCGCATACAACAGAAGGATGCCCTTCCAGCGGTTGGCAAGCAGCCCCACGAACTCGCGCAAAAAGGCGTTGGGCCAAAAGTAGTACTTGGTCTTGCTTCCCATGCCCTCCACGCTCATGCCCGCCTGATGGGCACACACGTAGCCGCGAAAGACGTGGTAGTTGGTCGTGGAGAATCCCACGCGCAGGTTGGCCACGTCACAGCCGGCGTGCTTCTCTATCACCTCGCGCGAAAAGGCCATGTTCTCGTGCGTTGTGGTCGAGCGACCCTCCAGTACAATTCTATCGCGCGTCACATCCCAGTGTTCCTCCAAATAATCGCCCATGCTCTGCGCCTCGCTCATGGGCTCGTCGGGACCCTGCCCGCCACTGGGTACAAAGATGGCAGGGGCATTGCCGGCGTCTTGCATGGCGCGGTCGAATGCGACGGCCCGGTCCACGCGACCTGCCAAAAGCGGACAAGGCGTTCCGTCGGCGCGGATGCCGCAGCCCAGCACCACCAGGTAATCCAAACGTCGTTTGGGCACATGCCTGGAAGCCAGCCACGCGCACAGTATGGTGGAAAACAGCAGGCATTCTCCGACCGTCATGGTTACGACAATCAGCTGGTAGACAACATGTAGTGCTGGGGAATTATTGAAGGATGCGGTGACCAGCCACAAATACGCTGCGGCCCACAGCACACTCGCCGCAATGCCCAGCAGATTGACGGGTCGCCTTCCCTCGTGCCGTATAAGCAAAATGTTGCTTATGGACACCAAAAATGCCATGGGCAGCATGGGATACAGCGAAATGGCCGCAAACCAATCGACCACTTCTGCTAGATTCAGCAAGAAGATGCGGAAGTCAATGACGCCGTGCCTCCCAAGCAACAAGGTGAAAATGCCCAGCTGATATAGAGAAAAGAGCAGACCGCTGACGCTCGCGATCATGGTGTAGCCATACCACGAGGCGCGCCATAGTCTTACGAAGACGCTTGCAAAGAGTACCGTCAATGCCAGCAATAACACTAGGAGACACACATTCAGTACCTCCCAACCAGCAAAATTGATACCGCCCTCTACGATAAACCCGTCGCGCACCACAAAGACCCACGTCTCGCGCCACTGCTCATCGTCCTGGTTCTCCGTGCCAAACACCGCATTGGTTTCCCCGTCGGCCAAGGCGCGAAACTCCAGGCGGACGTTGTTTCTGCTGCCCCAACCAACCGACACGACTTCAAGCACGCCCGGATTGGAGAACGTGACGCTCCTTGCCTGGAATTCCTCGTCGCTGTATGCGGTGTACCCCTCTGCGACGTACGTGCCCTTCTTCGACTGAATATAGAGAAACGAGCCAATCGCCAGTACTACAGTGAGCGGAATTAGAATGAGGAACCGCTTAAGAACGCCCTCTTTGGGCGAGTGTGCGGCGTTCGCGTTGTTCTTCATGTGACCTCCAGGCAAGCCGATTTCATGATGTCTATTGTATCGAGAAGCGCTTGTCAAAAAGCCAGTATAGCCCACACCAATTGGCCGTGGCCCTCTTTTGTCTTACGGCCAAATCGCGATGCCGTCGGGCTTCGTGGCATCGACCTTGCTAATGGAGCTGTATACGGTGTAGGCATCGTCACCAACCAGCTCAAGGCTGGCATAGCCAAAGGTGGGATACGTGATGGACGTCTCTTCCACCGTGGGCGTCGCGTCGTCCGATGCAAGGTCGATCTTCCATGTTTTGGGCGGATACACGTCTTGGCTGTACACGTAGGCCACGGAATCCGTCATGTTCCACAAGGCGATGGAACCGGTGCCTTCCACCGTGGCGATCGAGGTGCGTGACTCGGTCGTCAGGTCTTGGGCCGACAAGCCAAAGGCCTCCGTGCTTTGGTCAAGAACCTTTAGGTCGTGGCGTACGAGCTCGTTGCGCTCCGTCGTAAACAGCGCGTTGCCTACCAGGCATACGTTTGCGCAGTTGCCGCGCAACGAGGCGGTACGCAGCACGGAACGCACGTCTCCTGAGCCGTCGAGCGCAAGCGAAAACACCTCTATCCAGCGGTTTTCTCCCTCTTGGTGAATCGCGGCGATGTAGATTCGGTTGTCGCGCGCGCCTAGGAGCGCAACGGGACTCGTGGCAGGGACCGAGCCCGTGACAAACCCGCTCCCAAGGACGGTGACCGAGCTTCCGTTAAAGTCGCAGGAATGGACTTCCCAGTATGTGCCACCAACGCGCGATACGGTCGCGTAGACGATCCGATCGTCGCACACGAGGAAGGGCTTGCCATACGGCGACCATTCCACGTTGTCCCCAAGATCGAGCTCCTTGGTCGCCTTGTTGTCCGACGGAACAAAGAAGAGTCGCAACCCATGGGTGGTGCTCCAGTCTAGCCCTGGTACCAGCACAAACAGGCCATTTTTGGCTGGCTCCACGATGGGCGTCAAGGGAATTCCTCCCATCAGTACCGGCGCGCCCTTCCAGATCACCTTTGCGGCCTCGCCACCGGCCTTGTTGCCCTGAGAAATGCGTACCAGCGCAGGAGACGGCGCCGCATAGCTTTCTTCGTTGTCTTCTACCACGGCGTACACGTAGGTCCCGTCCGATGTCACGGACTGGTTGAGGCCTCCAAGCGACACGCCGGGATCGTACGCTCCGCCCTTGTCGGCAGCCATGCTCTGCGCCCGCTTGACGGCGGCCTGGGCGTTGAGCAGTCCGACCTTGCGCTTTTTTGCCACTTCGTACGTGGCCTTGGAGGTGCTGTCGCACACCACTTGTTTGATCTGCTCGCCCAAAAGCTCCGGATTTGCCGCGACGGCCAAGGCGGCGACACCCGACGTCATCGACGTCGCCATGGAGGTTCCCGAGCAGTAGTCGTAGGTGCTCTGGGCAACGGCATCGCCGAGCGACGGATTGTCCGTAAGGCAGCTCGTGGTAAAGATGCGCTCGCCAGGAGCGACGACGTCTACGCGCGCGCCGCGGTTGCTCATGTCGGACAGCGTGATCTGACCCTCTTCGTCGCGCGATGCGCTCGCGACCAGTATGACGCGCGACCGCACATCTTCTGCCTGTATGTGGCCGAGCACGTCATTGCTGGCAAGACCACCCTGTTCCCCTTGGTTTCCCGCCGACTTGCAAATCACGAAGCTCTTGTATCCGGCGCGGACAAGGGCGCGTATCGCGTTTTCTGCCGACGTGCTGGCCTCCTCGACCTGTGGCGTCGCTTCCAGCTCCGCGATGCCAAGGCTCATGTTGATGACGCGGCAGCGTTGCTCTGCCACCAAATACGACAGGCCCAAGTCGAGGTCGTACGACAAGGCGACCGACCGGGCGTTGCCCGTGGCGATGGTGTTGGCCAGGGCGTCGTATGCGCAGAGCGTGGCCCCATACGCCACGCCGACCGAGCCCTTGTCGTTTGACTGGGCGGCGATGGCGCCCGCGACCTGCGTGCCGTGGAGAGCGCTTTGGTCCGCGTCGGAATTGGTGGGGGCCACTGCGTCAAGCGTGCCGACAAGATCCTCGTGGTTGGCAAAGACCGGGCCATCCAACACGCCCACGCGTACGGAGGCATCCGCCTTGACAAGCCCCCACGCCTTCTGAGCCCTTATGGCGCGCAGTCCCCACGTGGCCTGCTCGTCGTCGGACCATGCCGGGTCCTTGGTCTTTGCGTCCTGAACAAGCTCCATGGCAACGTTGCGCGACACGGCCTCCACCAGCGTCTCGCCTTGCAACCGCTGCGACAGGTCGAGGATGTCCGCGTATGCATAGCTGTTGGTGAACCGTACCAAATAGGCGCTGGTGTACGCGGAGTTGCCTACGATTGTGCCGCCGTAGCGGGTGAACAAGTATTCCGCGTCGTGTTCGGACGCATTGGGGTCCAAGTAGACCACAAGCTCGTTGTCGACAAACGTGACGCCCGACTGTTCGTCGGTCACCACGTGAGAAGCCTCTGGCTTGGTGTAGTACAGCTTGGAAGACACCTGCACTTCTGCCGTGTCGATGCCGTCGGGCGTGTTGCCCATGCCCCGCATCATAAGGATGGCCACCGCAATGATTGCCGCCAGCGCCAAGGCCACGCGCACCGCACGCATGAGCGGCCGACGGTCGTTGGAGGGCTGCGCGGCAGCCGCTTCTCGACCGATCAGCTCATGGCCACATACCTTGCAAAAGGTTGCGCCGTCAACGTTTTCTGCGCCACAGTGACTGCAAATCATCATGACCCCTTGAGGATCCGTGCATGCGTATTGATAGCGGGAAGTATTGCCTTAGTTTGCTACGAATAAGCGGCGAATGCTCATTCTAATATAAAGGATTGTTCCACGCGCACGGCATTGGGGCGTGCGTCAAGCAAATCACGCACAATCTACGCTAGTTCGTCGATGTTGAACACAAGGGCATGCGAGATCAGCTTTCGAGGGCTTACGCCAAACTCCCTGGCAAGCTTGTCGTACGACGGCTTGATGAGCTCGGGGTGCATCATCTCGAAGAGCTCGGCATCGGCTTCCTGCGGCAGTAGGGGAGAACGCTCCACGCCGCCCGGAGTTGCGCCAAGGCTTCGCATGAGCGCGATGCTCGCGGCGTTGCCGGCGTCAACGCAGGTGTGGAAGCGCGTCTGGCCATAGGTGGCGCGAAGGATGCGGACGAGCCGAACGAGCATCTCCCTGCCGTATCCCTGACCTTGGTGGGCGGCGAGTACGCCTATGCCAAGCTCCCAGCTCTTGCCAGCGGTCGAGTTGGTACCGCATTGCCCAATGAAGACGTCGTCGGTCGTGCGATAGGCAAGATAGGTCGGGCTGGTGCTCGTCTGCATGGTTTCGTGAAGCAGCTCCCTAAACGACGGGTCAAACATCTGCTGCCTAAAGGGCGAGATTTCGCGTTGGACCGCCAGGTAGTCATAAAACATGCTGTCGTCGTAGGGGCGCAGCACAATCCGTTGGGCCATGATGGCTGCGCTCCTTTCTGCTTGCTCGCCAAAGAAACAATATAACATATATGGACTAATCCGTGCTATGGATAAACCCTCGCTGCGTGTTACGGTTTTGTCTATATACAGTTACGACTTTAGTCATACAAAGGCATTGGCGATGTCGAGCACGACGGAGAGCTTGTCGAACACGTCGTCCGTGTCGATCACGGCCTTTTGCAGCTTGGTCGCCAGTTCGTTGAGGCTATCGAAGTGCGAGGCGGGCAGCGCCTCGAAGTCCTGGCGACATGTCGAGACCACGTTGCGGGCATTTGTGAGCGCCCGTACGACCTCGCCGACCCTCGAAAGGTCGCTCAAGGCTGCTTCCGTGCTGTCTAGCACGGGTACCAGCGCGTTGTTGCCCAAGTTACTGGCTATTCTGGACAGTTGCTGGGCACAGGTGACGTCCTCGCCAAAATAGGGCACGTTTTGTGCCAGGTGCCAGTACCAAGCATGTGCCTCCGTCGAGATTTGGGATACAGTCTGAGCGACGTCGTCGACCGCCGCGCGTGCCTGTTCGTAGTCGCCCGAGTCAAAGGTGCTTTCGAACGTCTCGTACGCATCGATGGTGTGGTCGACCCATGTGCCGATGCGGTGCGCGCTAATGCCCAGAACCGCCGCATAGACCACGAGAAGCGCCAGGACGAACCTAAACAAACGTACGAACAGCGAAGGACGCTGACGATAGCCGTATCTAGACATCTCACCTTCCTTTTTTGAAATCCAAGGCTTTATTACCCAATTTGGACGCAAAAAAACACCGCGCGACTCTACTTACAAAAGAATCAATCGCGAAGCGAAAAAAATGTTCGATTTGATAGTGCAAAGAACGAACAGAAGTACTATAATCAAACGACCGGAAGACGTCCGTGAGGAGGAGACAGGATGGAAGACAAACGTACGCGAACGATCACGATCGTGCTGGCGCTGCTCTGCTGTTTGGCGCTGCCCCTGTGGGGATGCGGGCAGCAACCGCAGCAGCAACAACAAGGGCAGGAGCAGGCGCAGCAAGACGAGGCTCAGGCCGATACGGCAGAAAGCGCCGACGCAGCGGAAGCTGATGGTACGGCCGAGCAGGCGGGGGTCGAGTACTATGATCCAAACGGTGACTATAAGCTCAAGCAGGTGGTGGTGCTGAGCCGTCATAACATTCGCGCGCCCTTGTCCACCAACGGGTCTGCGCTCGACCTCGCCACGCCACACACGTGGATCGATTGGACGGCAAACGGCAGCGAGCTCACCTCTCGCGGCGGTGCGCTCGAAACCATGGCCGGTCAGTACGTGCGCAAATGGCTTGAGCACGAGGAGCTCATCCCAGAAAACTATCAGCCGGAAGACGGTGTCGTGAGGTTTTACGCCAACTCCAAGCAGCGTACCATCGCCACCGCGCAGTACTTCTCGAGCGGCATGCTGCCCGTGGCCAACGTAGACATCGAGACCCATGTGGACTATGACACCATGGATCCCGTGTTCACGCCGCAGCTCACGTTTGTTTCCGACGCTTACAACGAGGCGGCATTGGAGCAGATTAGCCACCTCAAGGGAAGCTCGGGCATGGCGGAGGTCGCGGCGGGCCTCTCGGACTCCTTCGAGCTTATCCAAGACGTGGTGGACTACAAGGAATCAGACGGCTACAAGAACGGAGAGCTTACGGATCTTGATACCACGGACACGGGCGTGGTGCTCGAGCTCAACAAGGAGCCTGCCATGACTGGTTCGCTCAAGACCGCCTGCCAGATCGCGGACGCACTGGTGCTGCAATACTATGAGTCCACGGACGCAAAGGCGGCCGCGTTTGGCAAAGACCTTACGATGGATCAGTGGAAGCTCATATCCAAGGCCAAGGACATGTACGGCGACGTGCTCTTTACGGCACCTTTGGTGGCGACCAACGTGGCGCATCCGTTGCTTGCCGAAATCGGCAACGAGCTGGATGCCCAGGGACGCGTGTTTACCTTCTTGTGCGGTCACGATTCCAACATTGGCAGCGTGCTTGCCGCGCTGGGCGTGGAGGACTACGAGCTTCCCGGTGCCATCGAATACGCGACCCCCATTGGTTCCAAGCTGCTGTTCGAGCGTTGGGAGGGCGCGGACGGTGCGACCTACGGTCGCGTGCGCCTGATGTATCAGAGCGTCGATCAGCTGCGTTCCGGTTCCATGCTTGCTGGTTACGAGGCCCCGCAGTCGGTCGAGCTGAGCTTCGCCGGCTTGCAGAAGAACGCGGACGGACTGTATTCCTATGACGAACTGCGCGAGCACATCGCCCGTGCCGCTTCTGCCTACGACGATCTGGTCGCCACGTATGCCGACCAAGAGCAAGAGCTTGCGGAAGCCGCGTAGGACCGACCATTGACCGTTGGGGGCGAGGCGTCGTGTCTCGCCCCTGGTCCCACATGCGAAGGCAGGTCGTCGATGTGCAACACCAAAGGGGAGCAGCTGCTACGACGCCTGCGCCAGCGCGGGTTGGTGGAAGGCAGCCGATCGGTATGGGGCAAGCCGGCATGGCGCGCAATCGAGCCTGGGCATGAGCCGCAGGCGCTGATGGACGCAAGCGCGTTGCAGCGTCGCTTCTTGGCCTGCGCGCATGGTACTCCCTGCACCGGACAAGACCTTTGTGCGAGTTGGGTCGAGCAGTCGTTTTCTCGCCTGGGGCTTGGCGTGGTGCTGGGTAGCGCGGCGGAGCTCTACAACGGCTATTGTCACTATGACGACAGCGTGGACCTTAAGGTGGGCATGATAGTCGCGACTCCTGCGCACCCCTATAGCGCGCAGGGACTGCGGCACGGGCACGTGGGAATCTATGCGGGGGATTGCCTGGTAATGGACTCGGTGGAGTCGGGCGTGCGAACCGTACCGCTTGACCTATGGTTGAGCGCCTATGGGCTTATGGCAGACCCGCGCTGGGGCTGGCTGGGAAGCATGGGCCTGACCTCATAGCCAAAGAAAGCAACAATGCGGTTTCACTTGATGATCGCCGTTGTAAATCGATGCTGACGGTGCTAGTATCTTTTCGTTTTTATCGGCACACGAAGAGAGGAAACGGTATGAAGAAATACATTGCCGAGTTTGTCGGCACCTGTGTGCTGGTCACGATGGGCTGTGGTACGGCCATGCTGGTTGGTTGCGACGCCGCCAGCGGAAGCGGTTACCTGCTCACCGCCCTTGCGTTTGGCCTGTCCATCGTTGCCATGGCGTACAGCATTGGCAACATCTCTGGCTGCCATATCAACCCCGCGGTTTCGCTGGGCGTTCTTATGCGCGGTGGCATGTCCGTTGGCGACTTCATTGGCTATGTCGTGTCGCAGGTGCTGGGTGCTCTCGCGGGTGGTCTGATCCTGAACACGATCTTTGGCATGGGCGAGGTGCCCGACTTGACCGGCGGCCTTGGCACCAATGGCCTTGCCGGCGTAAACGAGAACGCCATCGTTGGCCTGGTGGTCGAGGTGCTGCTCACCTTCATCTTTGTGCTTACGATTCTGGGCGTGACGTCCGACAAGTTCAAGCATGGTTCGTTGGCGGGCCTGGTCATCGGCCTGACGCTTACCTTTGTGCACATCCTGGGCATTGGCCTTACCGGCACGTCGGTCAACCCTGCCCGCAGCATCGGGCCCGCGCTCGTTGCCAGCTTTACGGGCAATGCCGCCCCTCTGGGCAGCCTGTGGGTGTTCATCGTTGGTCCGCTGGTGGGTGCCGCGCTTGCCGCGCTGCTATACAACTATCTGGAGGCTGACGCCGAATAGCGCAACTTCGCGCTAAGACCGAGCGCACAGCAAAAAAACCGGCCCGCTCTTGTTTCATGAGCGGGCCGGATTCGTTTGCAGTGCATGTCGCAGGTCGCGCGTCTTACCGCACGTGCCACCAGGGCTTGGTGCGGGCGAAGTCCTGAAGAGGATCAAGGTACAGCCGCTCGTCTGCAGGCAGTGCGGCGCGCGCGAGCGAAAAGAGGGTGGACTCCCACGTTGCCAGGTCGCGTCCGTACACCATGCCCGTAAGCCCGTGTTCCTGAACGCTCGCGATCGCATGCGTCACGTCTAACTGTGACAAATCCCATGCGCCACGCGTGACCGACGCTTGTGGGTTTATGCCGAGCTCCTCCTCTATGGCGCGCATCGATGCGTCGGAATAGAAGATGCCTTTGATGAGCGCGGTATAGCCAAGCAGCTGCTCGTAGGGCAAGCAATCCGCTGGTCGGATCTCCACAAAGCGCTTAAGGCGTACGTCGGGCCAAAACATGGAGACGAGATGCTCCACGTCGCCGCCAGAGAGCGGGGCGTCAGCATATGCGTCCGCCGCAGGTTGCGTGTAGAACGGGCGCAGCTTTGGACCCTGGGGATCGCTTGTCGCGGGTCGCGTCACAAAAATGGGCGAGGTGGACAGCAGCCATTCCGCATAGGTGGCAAAGCCAAACCCGTCCTCAAACACGTGCGGAATCGTTCCACAGCGTGCGGAATCCACCTCGCGCCACAGTTCCAGTCGGCGCAACGGCGCATGGTTGGGCGCGGCTTCATAGACCTGGGTATTGTCTGCTATGGCGGCAAGGATGGGCGACAAGGCCGATGCCACGCGAATCTTGCGCACGGCGTCGGTTTCGTCCGTAAAGTCGACGGAAACCTGGGTCGAGGCGGATGCGCGCATCATGCGGTCGCCGTGACTGCCGATCAGCATGAAGTAGTTGTCCATGAAGTCGTAACGGCGCTTGGGAATGAGCGACAGCTCCTGCGCGCGACGAGTGGGGTGGTATCCAAACGACTCGATGTGTGCGCCATGCGCCTGCAGGAATGTGTCTACGCGCTGACGGAAGTTGCGGTATGCCGTCGCAACATCCGCAACCCGGCCGTATGGTGCGGCAGAAAGCTCCAGCTGCGCTGCAGGCTCGAGCGTGACCGACCCTTCCGTGCCAAGAAGACCCAGCAGGTCGCGATACGAGTTGAAGGTCTGCTCGGGATACCAGGTGCTCAGATGGTCGAGCACGTTGCGAATCCCCACGATGTCTTGAGTCGGCTCGTACGACACGGGTGATCCGTCATCGCCAAGCACGAAGTGCTCGACCTCGACGCCGAGCTTGCCGCAGGCATCGGGCTCCTTGGAGCCGGACATAAAGTAAGAGACCAAACGGTTTTTGTTCTCGTCGTAATACTTTGGGCTTGCCATGTCAGTCCTCCTTGGGTCTTGTGCAGCGATCGGCTCCGCACCGTTGCAGCCAACCGTATGTAGGCATGGTAAGAATCTGCTAAACATGGGTCAATAGCTGGTGTTATGCTAATTAGCGGTTGACTGCTATCAAAAAACGCCATTCCGCGGCGCTACTTTTGCGCGGTGGGTACTAAAGGGGGATGACGCTTTCCGATCGGCTGCGTTCGTCCACAAATGAGCGATTGTCACTTGCGTTCGGAAACAAAATCGTGTACAAATAAATAGTAAGCAAATAAAAGAGAAAGGAACCATCATGGCCGTTTATGATCACGTTGCCGTCAAGCCCGACGGAACCGAGGTGCCCCTGTCCGACTACGCTGGCAAGGTACTGCTCATCGTTAACACCGCCACCGGCTGCGGCTTTACCCCGCAGTACGAGGAGCTCGAGGCGATGTATGCCAAGTATCGCGAGCAGGGCTTCGAGATCCTTGACTTCCCGTGCAACCAGTTTGCCAACCAGGCGCCCGAAAGCGACGAGGAGATTCACCAGTTCTGCACGCTCAAGTTCGGCACCGAGTTCCCGCAGTTCAAGAAGGGTGACGTCAACGGAGACGACGCCAACCCGCTGTTCGTCGAGCTCGCGACCGCAAAGCCGTTCCAGGGCTTTACCGGCGCTAAGAAGATCATCATGACGCCCGTTGCCAAAAAGGTCGACAAGGAGTTTGGCGACAAGGCCTACATCAAGTGGAACTTCACCAAGTTCCTCGTCGCGCGCGACGGCAGCATCGTCGAGCGCTTTGAGCCCACGGCCAAGATGTCCGACGTAGAGAAGGCCGTGGCCGCCCAGCTCTAGGTCTTTGACTCCATTTGCCTGCTTGACGTGCCCCCAAGCTCGCTTGTTGCGTACGCGCGAACGCGACGTAAGCAAACGCCGAGCTTCGGGGCCGTTTTTGTCTACAGGCGAGCATCGCTCGGTACGCGATCGCTGAGCTTCGCCGTAGCCTCATGCGCCTTCACCGATGCGCGCGCTGTGTAGCAACTCATTCACATAGTATTGAGATACGGTAACCAACATTGATTGCAGGACACAAGAGAGGGGAGCATCATGGCTCACTTTCCGGAAGGCTTTTTGTGGGGCGGCGCGGTCGCAGCGCACCAGCTCGAAGGCGGCTGGGACAAGGGTGGCAAGGGCATCTCCATCGCTGACGTCATGACCGCCGGCGGCAACGGCATTCCTCGTCGCATCACCAACGGCGTCATCGAGGGCGAGAACTACCCCAACCACGAGGGCATCGACTTCTACAGCCATTATCGCGAGGACATCGCGCTGTTTGCCGAGATGGGCTTCAAGGCGTTTCGTACCTCCATCGCATGGACGCGCATCTTCCCCAACGGCGACGACGCCGAGCCCAACGAGGAGGGCTTGGCCTTTTACGACGACATGTTCGACTGCTGCCGCGAGCACGGCATCGAGCCGGTCATCACGCTGCAGCACTTCGAGATGCCCTATCACCTGGCCACCGAATACAACGGCTTCGCCGACAAGCGCTGCATCGACTTCTTCGAGCGCTTCGCCCGCGTGTGCTTTGAGCGCTACAAGGGCAAGGTCAAGTATTGGATGACCTTTAACGAGATCAACAACCAGGCGGCGGCGCCGATCGCGCACCACATGCTGCAGGAAGGCGCGGTGCTCAACATTGGCGACAAGCCCGAGGAGCTGATGTACCAAGCATCCGTCAACGAGCTGCTTGCCAGCGCCAAGGCCGTAAAGGCGTGCCACGAGATCGACCCCGACGCCATGATCGGCTGCATGATCGCGTTCTGCCCGCTGTATGCGCACACGTGCGACCCCAAGGACCAGCTGGAGAAGACCTGGGCCGACCACAAGCGCTATTGGTATTGCGACGTGCACGCCAAGGGTCGCATCCCGGAGTACATGTTCCGCTACTGGGAGCGCAACGGCCTTGACGTGCCCGTGACCGAAGAGGAGAAGGCCGTCCTCGCCGAGGGCGTCGTGGACTACATTGGCTTCTCGTACTACATGAGCTTCGCCGTGGCCGCACGCGACGACAACCCGGAGTACAACTTCTACGAGGCGGGCATCCCCGGCGTGGGCGAGGCTGCCAACGACATGGTGCCCAACGAGTTCCTTAAGGTCAGCGACTGGGGCTGGCCCATCGACCCGCTGGGCCTGCGCTACGCGCTCAACTGGTTCTACGAGCGCTACGACCATCCCGTCATGATCGTGGAACATGGCTTCGGTGCATACGATAAGGTAGAGGAGGACGGGTCCGTGGACGACTCCTATCGCATCGACTACCTGCGCGCGCACATCGCCGCCATGGTCGACGCGGTGGAAAAGGACGGTGTCGACCTGCTGGGCTACACCATGTGGGCACCCATCGACATCGTGAGCGCCTCCAGCGGCGAGATGGACAAGCGCTACGGGTTTGTCTACGT
>JAGCBF010000285.1 GCA_017652285.1 Atopobiaceae bacterium | reverse complement strand
GGGCCCGCGCCAACGAAGCCCGCAAAGGCCACCCCGCGCAAAGCCAATCCGCTGATGGAAGACATCACCCCCACCGGGTCGCTCCTTACGTTTGACCGTTTTGTCGAGGGTCCGCAAAACAAGTTCGCCTTCGACGCCGCCAAGCAGGTGGCCAACGGCAACCGCAACTACAATCCCCTGTTCATATACGGCAAAAGCGGGCTAGGAAAGACGCACCTGCTCAGGGCCATACAAAACTACATAGCGCAAAACGACCCGGAGCGCGTGTGCGTGTATCGCGTCGCCACGGACTTTATCGACGACTACTCGCGCGCCATGAAAAACGCCAGCTCAGGCGCGGCGGCTGCCTTGGCCGAAAACTATCACAACATAGACGTCCTCATCATCGACGACATACAGCTCATGAGCACGGCGGCGGGCACCATAGGCTTCTTTTACGACACGTTCAACTACCTCGTGGGCCATGGCAAGCAGATCGTGCTCGCGGCAGACCGCACGCCCTCCGAGCTGGGCATGGGCCAGTCGCGCTTTGACGAGCGCGTCACCAGCCGCCTGGACTCAGGCATGACGGTTTCCATCCAGGTTCCCGACTACGAGCTAAAGCTGCAGCTCATCGAGGCATTTTACGAGCGCATGAGGGCGGATTCGCGCGCGGAGCACATACCGGGCCTCGACGCGACCATCTCCGAGGACCTTCTCCAGCTCATGGCCCATCGCGCGGGCACCAACATTCGCGTGATCGAGGGCTTCGTCCAGTCGTGCCTCATGCTCGCGTTCCAGCGCGAGATGAGCGGCCAGACCCTGACGCCCGAAGACGTGGAAAGCGTCGCGGACCAAAAGTGGCCGAGCGGTCAGCGCCGCGTAACCGTCGAGCAGATCCAGACGGCCGTCGAGCAGAGTTACGGCATAGACCACACGGCGTTGGTGGGCGGCAAGCGCAACAAGGAGCTCATGGAGCCGCGCCACGTGGCCATTTGGCTCACGCGCGAGCTCACGGACAATACCTTGGCAGACATCGGCAAGCACTTTGGCGGCCGCACGCACGCCACCGTAAAGCACAGCATCGGCGTAATAGAGGACGGCATGCGAGAAGACCGCGTGCTGCAGGACCGCGTTTCTCGCATACGCGACTCCATACTGGAATAGCCATGTTGACAACTCTGTTAACGGGCGGTATACAGACGAAAACAACCGGCCGACCCGTGTCGAAACGATTTTATGAAGGAGTGTTCAAAGTTAATACCGTTGACAACGCTCGTGGTAACACATCTGTATTTTATGGCGTCTACCTGCAACGATTCCGCCTTTTGAACATTTGAACACCACCTATTACTACTGCTATATATCTTAAATATATAAATAAAAACAAGAGGAGGCCACCCATGAAGTTTACCGTCAGCCAAAGCGCGCTTGCACGCGCCATCAGCGTCGTGTCCAAAGGAATTGGTGCCCAGGCGGTCCTGCCCATCCTCGCGGGCGTCCACATACGGGCGCAGGCGGGGTCAATCGAGTGCCAGACGACCAACATGAACATCTCCATTCGTCACGTCATACCGGCAAACGTCGAGGAGGAGGGTGCCACGGTCTTGTCGGGCAAGATCCTGACCAACGTGGTAAAGAACCTGCCGGACTCCGCGGTAACGTTTGACGACACCTCCGGCTCCATGAGCATTACGTGCGAGAAGTCGCGCTTCCGCCTTAACGCGCTCGACGCCGCGGACTTCCCGGAGTTCCCCGCGCTCGAGCTTGACCGATCGGTGGAGCTTCCCAGCGCCCTGCTGTCCAGCATGGTCGACAAGGTATACAAGGTCACGAGCAAGGACACCTCGCGCCCCATCCTCGCGGGCGTCCTGCTTACGGTGGAGGACAACACCATTCGCCTGGTGGCCACCGACTCATATCGCCTTGCCGTGTGCGACACCAACACCCAAACCGCCGGAGTCGACGCGAAGTTCGAGGTGATCGTGCCGGGAGGCACCTTCCACGACGTGCTCACGCTCCCCTCCATGACCGAAACCATCACCATCGGCCTCGCATCAAGCCAGATCGTGTTCGACTTTGGCAGCACCACCTACGTGTCGCGCCGCATAGAGGGGAACTTCCCCAACTTTAGGCAGCTGCTGCCTGCGACGTGCAACTGCACCGTACGCCTTGACGCGGCGAGCCTGGCGCAGGCGCTGCGTCGCGTGAGCGTCATCGCCACGTCCAACCCATCCGTGCGCTTTGACGTGGATGCGGACGGTGGGCTGCTCAAGCTGTCCGCGTCGTCGCCGGACCAAGGAGAGTCGACCGAGCTCATAGACGTCGAGGTGGACGGCGCGTCCATGTCGATCGCGCTCAATTTCCATTATGTGCTCGACTGCGTGTCCGCCTCCGCACAGGACAAGGACGTCGCGCTCGAGCTGCTCTCGTCCATGCAACCCGCCGTGTTCAAGAGCTACGCCAACATCAACTACCTCTACCTGCTCATGCCGGTGCGCATGTAGCTGGGCGAAAGGGGTTTGGTTGGCCGCCTGTGCCGGGACGCCTTTCGGCCAAAACGGGGCCGAACGGGGCCTAGCGCAGGCGGCCAAAACGGAAAGGTGGGAAATGGGACTTGCGGTCTCACGCATATCGCTGCACGACTGGCGGAGCTTTTCCGACAAGACCATGGACTTGTCGGAGGGGCTCACGGTCTTGTGCGGGCCAAACGCCACGGGAAAGACCAATACCGTGGAGGCGTTGCAGCTGCTTACCGCGGGTTCTTCGTTTAGGCATCCCCGCACCGCGGACCTGGTCAGGCAGGGGGCCTCGGCTGGTCGCATCGCCGCACGGCTGGAAGGCGACGGCCGCGTCGTCGACGTGCGCTGCGACGTGGAGGGCTCAAAGCGCCGCTTCGTAAGAAACGACAAGCCCTGCCGCCCGTCGGACCTCTCGTCCACCCTTATGTCGGTGCTGTTTTGCCCCGACGACCTGTCCTTCGTCAAACAGGGTGCCAAGTACCGCCGCGACGAGCTGGATGACTTTGGCGCCCAGGCAAGCGCGGGGTATCGCAAGGTTCTGCGCACCTACGCGCGCGCCATAGAGCAGCGAAACCGCCTGCTCAAGGAGGAGCACCCAGACAGGGGGCTCCTGGAGGCCTGGGACGCGTCGGTGGCGCTGGGTGGCGCGACGCTGCTGCATGCGCGACTTTCCATGTTTGCCCGCGTGCGCGACCACATACGCGCCATCTACGCGCGGGTCGGCGGCGGAGAGGAGCTTGACTGCGCGTACGAGTGCACGCTGGGACAAGACGTCGCGGGCTTGTCTCGTGACGACCTGCGCGACCTGTTCCTGGACCGTCTGGAACAGACTCGTGCCGACGAGCTGCGACGCGGCGTCACGTTGGTGGGGCCGCAGCGCGACGACGTGACCTTTACCATATCCGGTCGCGACGCCCGGACGTTTGGGAGCCAGGGACAACAGCGCTCCGTGGTCTTGTCCTGGAAGATGGCCGAGGTCGCCATCGCGCGCGAGGTGCTGGGAGAACAGCCGTTGCTGCTGCTCGACGACGTCATGAGCGAGCTTGACGAGACGCGCCGGGCCGCCATGACCAGGTTCGTGCAGGGCGGCATCCAAACGGTGGTCACGACGACCAACCTTTCGTACTTTCCGTCCGACTTGCTCGAGTCTGCCCAGGTGATCACCTATGGGTCCTAGCTACGACCGCGGCGGTGACCCCTCCCGCGCGGGAGACGCCATATCGATGCTGCTCGGTGGCCCGTTGGGGCGCGGGCTTTCCGCCGCGTCCAAGGCGGCCCGTGCCTGGTATGCCGCCAACGGCGACCGCGAGCGCGCCCACACCACGGGCGTGTGGCTGCAAAAGTCCGGCCGCGCCGGCATCGACCCCGTGCTCGTGGTGGCGCTCGACTCTCACCTGCTTGCCAGCGAGCTGGGGACCAACAAGGACCTGTACCTATCGCGTCTTGCGTTTAGGGGCGTCGCCGTGAGCGACGTCCGCTTTACCGTGCGTCCGCCGCAGGCGGGGGCGCAGCGCGGCAAGAGGGGGCACGGACCCAACCGCATGGGCGCGCAGGAGTCCTGCGCCGCGACGCTGCCCGAGCTTACCCCCGCGGAGCTGGAACGGGTCGAGCGGGCGACGAGAGGCCTGCCCCAAGGACTCAGGCAGAGCGTTTCTCGGGCGATGTGCGCTTCTTTGCGGCGCTCTAAGGGTCGCAACACACAGACGGCATAAAATCGTCTCATCGTGTCTCTCAGGGGCTTAGGTGCGATACAATAGAGGTTCGCACTATTGGATTAAGAGAGGAACTACGTGGCAAACAAGAAGAACCAGTACGGGGCCGACAGCATCAAGGTGCTCGAGGGCCTCGATCCCGTGCGCAAGCGACCGGGCATGTACATTGGCTCCACCAGTGCGAGCGGCCTGCACCACCTGGTGTGGGAGATCGTGGACAACTCGGTGGACGAGGCCATGGCCGGCTTCTGCTCAAAGATCACCGTTACCGTGCATGCGGACAACTCCGTCACCGTGACGGACAACGGTCGCGGCATCCCCGTCGCGCGCCACCCGCAAAAGCGCATCCCGACCCTCGAGGTGGTCCTTACGGTGCTCCATGCTGGCGGCAAGTTTGACAACGACGCCTACAAGGTGTCGGGCGGCCTCCATGGCGTGGGCGTAAGCGTGGTCAACGCCCTTTCGTCCAAGCTGATCGCGGAGGTCAAGCGCGACGGCGGCGTGTACCAAATGGAGTTCGCGCGCGGCAAGACGGTAAAGAAGATGCAGCAGATCGGCACGTCCAAGACCACGGGCACGAGCATCACGTTTTGGCCCGACGAGTCGATCTTCGAGACCACGACCTACAACTACGACACCCTGCACGATCACCTGCAAGAGACCGCGTTTCTCAACAAGAACCTCCGCATCGTGCTCGTGGACGAGCGCGAGGTCGAGCCGCGCCGCGACGAGTTTTGCTACGCGGGCGGCATCGTCGACTTCGTCAAGTTCCTCAACGAAGAAAAGACCATACTGCCAGGTCTTTCTCGGCCCATCTACATCGAGGGCCGTACCGACGACGACGCCCCCGCCGACAAGCGCGGCGAGGTGGAGGTCGCCCTGCAGTGGAACACCACCTACTCCGAGCAGGTCCTGTCGTTTGCCAACGATATCTACACGGACGAGGGCGGCATGCACCTGGAAGGCTTCCGCACGGCGCTGACCAAGACGATCAACGACTACGCCCGCGCAAAGAAGCTGCTCAAGGACAAGGACCCCAACCTTACCGGCGACGACGTGCGCGAGGGCCTGACGGCGATCATATCCGTAAAGCTGCCCGACCCGCAGTTCGAGGGCCAGACCAAGGCCAAGCTGGGCAGCTCCTACATGCGCACGCTCACCAACAAGGTGGTGGCGCAGGGGCTGGCGGAGTATTTGGAGGAGCACCCCAATCCCGCCAAGGAGATCTTCAAAAAGGCCAACCAAGCCGCAAAGGGCCGCATGGCCGCCCAAAAGGCACGCCAGGCGACGCGTCGCAAGGGCCTGCTGGAAAGCGCGAGCCTGCCCGGCAAGCTGGCGGACTGCTCGGTGCGCGATCCCGAGATGACCGAGCTCTTCATTGTGGAGGGCGACTCCGCAGGTGGCAGTGCCAAGATGGCCCGCGACCGGTCCATCCAGGCCGTGCTGCCGCTGCGCGGAAAGATCCTTAACGTGGAACGCGTGCAGGAGCACCGCGCGCTTTCCAGCGACACCATCACGTCGCTGATCACGGCCATAGGCACGGGCGTCGGCCCAGAGTTCAACCTGGACAAGGCCCGCTACCACAAGATCGTGATCATGACCGATGCCGACGTTGACGGCGCGCACATCCGCATATTGCTCCTCACGTTCTTCTACCGCTACATGCGCCCCATGATCGACGCGGGCTACATCTACGTGGCGCAGCCGCCGCTGTACCAGATCAAGCCCAAGGGCCGCAAGGGCGGCAAGTACCTGTACACGGACGAGGAGCTCGCCATCGAGGCCGCCAAGTACGAGGATGCCAGCCGTTACACCGTGCAGCGCTACAAGGGTCTGGGCGAGATGGACCCCGAGCAGCTGTGGTCGACGACCATGGAGCCCAAGAACCGCATTATGCTGAGGGTCACCGTGGAAGACGCCCTGGCGGCGGACCGAGCCGTGTCCGACCTCATGGGAACCACGGTCGAGAAGCGCCGCAACTTCATCCAGACCCACGCCAAGGACGTCCGCTTCCTAGACATCTAACGTCCGGTCCGGTGCGCCTTCGGCGCGTTTAGAAGGAGAGAGATTTGGCAGACGACATCAACAACAACGAGGACGAGCTGCGCGGGCCCGACGGGCGCGACCACTTGGACGACCTCGTTAACCGTGCCATGCATGACATGGAGGTGGACCCGGAGCGCGAGGACGAGGATCCATCCGACGTCTACGACGACTATGAGGACGAGGACGACTATCCGCCCGAGCAGGGCTCGCTCAACTTGGCCGGAGCGAACCTCAACCACACCATTTCCGACGAGGCGGGCACGCGCCTGGACCTCACGGACATCCACGGCGGCGCGCTCAAGCCCATCGAGATGGCGTCCGAGATGAAGACCTCCTTCTTGGAGTACTCCATGTCGGTCATCGTCGCCCGCGCCCTGCCGGACGTGCGTGACGGCCTCAAGCCTGTGCACCGCCGCATTCTGTACGCCATGAACGAGGCGCACATCGTGCCGACGCGCCCGCACAAGAAGTCCGCATGGACCGTGGGCGAAGTCATGGGCAAGTACCATCCGCACGGCGACGCCGCCATCTACGACTCCATGGTCCGCATGGCGCAGGACTTCTCCATGCGACTGCCCCTGGTGGACGGCCACGGTAACTTTGGCTCCGTGGACGGCGATCCACCGGCGGCCATGCGCTACACCGAGTCGCGCCTTACCCACGCGGCCATGGAAATGCTGCGCGACCTGGACAAGGAGACGGTCGACCTGCAGCCCAACTACGACGAGTCCTTGTCGGAACCTGCCGTCCTGCCCAGCCGCTTTCCCAACCTGTTGGTAAACGGCTCGGCCGGCATCGCCGTGGGCATGGCCACCAACGTGCCGCCCCATAACCTGGGCGAGGTCGTTAACGCGGTATGCCTGCTCATCGACAACCCCGACGCATCGCTGGACGAGATCATGAAGGTCCTGCCCGGTCCGGACTTCCCCACTGGCGGAATCATCATGGGCACCGACGGCATACGCGACGCCTACGCAACCGGTCGCGGCTCCATTACCGTGCGCTCCAAGGTGCACGTGGAAAGCGTCGGTCGCGGCGGGCGCCAGCGTCTGGTGGTGACCGAGATTCCCTACCAGGTCAACAAGGGCCTGCTGCAAGAGAAGATCGCGCAGCAGGTAAACGAAAAGCGCATCGAGGGAATATCCGACATGCGCGACGAGTCCAACCGCAAGGGCATGCGCATCGTCATCGACCTCAAGAGCGGCGCGGTGCCGCAGGTGGTGCTCAACAACCTGTACAAGCGCACCCAGCTGCAGGCGAACTTTGGCGTCATAGACATTGCCCTGGTGGACGGCGTGCCGCGCACGCTCACGCTGGTGGAGATGCTGCGTCACTACATCGACCACCAGGTGGACGTGGTCACCCGCCGGACTCAGTTCGACCTGGACAAGGCGCAGAAGGACCTGCACATTCGCGAGGGCCTGCTCATCGCCGTGGACAACATCGACGAGATCGTCCACATCATCCGCAGCTCGCGCGACGACGCGGAGTCCAAGCGCCGCATGAACGAGCGCTTTGGCCTGGACGAGATCCAATGCGAGGCAATCCTGCAGATGCGCCTGCGTCGCCTTACCGGCCTCGCGCGCGACCAGCTCGTGGCCCAGATCGAAGACCTGCGCGAGCGCATCGCCTACTACCAGGACCTGCTGGCGCACGAGGAGAAGCTCCTGGGCGTCATCAAGGACGAGTTGCGCCAGATCTCCGACCGATTCTCCACGCCACGCCGCACGCAGATCAACGCCGCAGCGGCGGAGGACCTCAACGTGGAGGACCTTATCGCCGAGGAAGACATGGTCGTGACCTTTACGCACGCCGGTTACGTCAAGCGCCTGCCGGTGGCGACCTACCGCGCGCAAAAGCGTGGTGGCAAGGGCATGCGCGGTCTGTCGCTTAAGGACAACGACTACGTGGAGGACCTGTTCGTGGCCTCCACACACGACTATATGCTGTTCTTTACCAACAAGGGCAAGGTGTATCGCCTCAAGGTGCACGAGCTTCCGCTCGGCAGCCGGCAGGCGCGCGGGTCCGCGTTGGTCAACGTGCTCAACCTGGCGGAGGGCGAACACCCCACGGCGGTCCTCACCGCACGCGACTTCCCCGAGGACGAGCACATCATGTTTGCCACCAGCTCCGGCATGGTAAAGAAGACCTCCATGGCGGCCTACGACGTCAACCGTGCGGGCGGGCTCATCGCCATCAAGCTCAAGGCGGGAGACGAGCTGGTGGGCGTCCGGCGCGTCAAGGCCGGTGACAAGGTCATTCTGTGCAGCACCGACGGCAAGGCCATCATGTTTGACGAGGACCAGGTGCGCTCCATGGGTCGCGACACCTCCGGTGTGCGCGGCATAACCCTTAAGGGCGACGCGCGCATGCTGGGCATGGAGATCAGCAATGGCAAGGGCGACCTTGTCGTCATAACCGAAAAGGGCTTTGGCAAGCGCACGCCGGTAAGCGAGTATCCCGCGCACAATCGTGGCGGCCAGGGCGTGTTCACCATCGCCATGACGGCCAAGAAAGGCAAGCTCGTGGCATGTCGCGTTGTCGGCCCGCAGCACGAGCTCATGATCGTGTCCGAGGAAGGCGTCATGATCCGCGTAAAGGCCAACGACATATCGCAGCTTGGCCGCGCGACCCAGGGCGTAAAGATCATGAACCTGGCGGACAACGACCGCGTAAGTGCCATGGCGCGCATGATTGCCCGCAAGAAGAAGGCCCCGCGCCGCGTCGCGGGTGCGGGCGAGGCCCAGGCCATGCTCGACCTGACGTCCGCGGGCGCCACCGAGCCGGAGGATCCGGACAACGTGGACGTGGGCGGAGACGAGGAGTTCGACGAGTCGCTGCTCGACGAATAGTCCTTGGGTTTAGCGTCGCGGCGGGTATCGCCCTTGTCGCGACGCCCACAAAACGCGATTTGCGGCGCGCCCCCTCGCTCGTAGGCTGAGCGAGGGGGCGCGCTCCTTCCTGCGCGGTATTCTCACGCGAGGACAGGGGCTATGCTCCCCATCGACGCTAGCAGCCGACCGGCGATCAAGCCTGCCCGCTCCGTGCGGCGCCGCAAAAATGGCCGATTGGGGCTAGGCCCCTATCGGCCACTTTCCGGCCATGGCGGCGCCGTCACGCCCAGCCTGTTCC
>JAGCBF010000284.1 GCA_017652285.1 Atopobiaceae bacterium | reverse complement strand
TCAGGCCAAGGGTTTGCCTCCCACTTCTTTCAGATTCCGCCTCACGACGGACACCCTTGTGTTTGGCTATGCGCTTCCCGCTGCTGGGCGCGCTCGGGACTTTCACCCGTTAGGTACGTGCCATGCTCGGCACACAACAAAGAGGGCTAGGTGGTCTGCACCTAGCCCTTTGTACATGTTGGTGCGCCCTGAGGGACTCGAACCCCCGACCTTCGGATTAGAAGTCCGTCGCTCTATCCACCTGATCTAAGGGCGCATATTAAAACAGGCCAGAGAAAAAGATTCTCTGACCTGAATAAATCGTGGTGGGCCGTCAGGGGTTCGAACCCTGGACCTTGGGATTAAGAGTCCCCTGCTCTGCCAGCTGAGCTAACGGCCCGTGCTCTTCAAGAATGGGGTGGGTACAGGGGCTCGAACCCTGGACCTCCTGAGCCACAGTCAGGCGCTCTGCCAACTGAGCTACACCCACCATGTTGGCCACCTCTTGAAGGCGCCTGATTATTATGCACAACCCCGCGAATAAATGCAACCCTCTTTTTGGATTTTTTTCCGCCAAATTTTGTCGGATGCCTTAGCGCACCATTTTAGCAGCTAGAACAGCTGCCACATGGCAATGGCGCTCGAGGCGGCGACGTTGAGCGAGTCCACGCCGCGTCGCATGGGGATGATGACGGACAGGTCGCATCCCCGCAGCACCTCCTCGGACAACCCCGACCCCTCCGAGCCAAAGAACAGGGCACGCCGCTCCCCCGCCAACTTGTCGACGGAGTCGATGGAGACCGATTCCTCCCCAAGCGCCATGGCCATACGCACGAACCCGCGCTTTGCGAGCGCCTCCATGAGCTCTTGCACCCACGTGCCCGTCATGCCCATGCGCAACCACGGGACCATGAACACGTTGCCCATGGACACGCGGACGCTTCGTCGGGCCAAAGGGTCGGCGCACGTCGGCGCCGCGATCACGGCATCCGCGCCCAAGGCCGCGGCGTTGCGAAATATCGCTCCCACGTTTGACGTGTCGGTTATTGACTCCAGCACGACCACGTTGCGCGCCCCGTCCAAAAGCTCGCCCAGCGTCGGCGCAACCGGACGGCGCATGGCGCACAACGCACCGCGCGTAACGGCATAGCCCGTGAGCTTCTCCGCCTCCTTGGCGGGCAGCACGAACACGGGAACGTCGTCGTCGATCGCATCGAGCACGTCGGCCATGGCCTTGACCCTACGCTCGTCCAGCAAGAACGCGACCGGCTCCAAGCCCTGGCCCACCGCTACGCGAATGGCGATCTGCGACTCCACGACCACGATTCCTCGCGCGGGGTCGACGGAGTTCCTTAGCTGATGGTTCGTGAGGGCGCAAAAAACATCCAGACGCCCGTCTGTCGCCGCATCCAACCGTATAATTGCCATGAAACCACTACTCTTCCCGTGACGTTACGTCCCATACGGGGTATGATACCGCTTGCGCTTGAAATCATACCGTTTGCATGACAAAGGAAGAGTGTATGGACGATAAGATTTTGGAAGGGGACCCTTCGCAGAAGACGTCTCGCGACGGGTTTTGGGGCAAACCCAATAAGACCAACACTGCCGCGAATGCTTCGGCCACCAACTTGCCAGCGGCTTCTACGAATGCTTCGGCCACCGACTTGCCAGCGGCCTCTACGGATGTTCCCGACACCACCGATAGCCAGGCGTCACACGATGACGAGGCAGTCACCGATGCCGATACCACGGTCGCACGTGAAGCGTCAGCGGAGCCTGTAGTTGTCGAAGACACGACAACCGAGGCGACGCCACAGGAAAACCCTGCGCCGAGTGTCGTGGACGCGCCGGCAACCCCGAAGCCCCGGCGGGCATTCATGGCGGCAACGCTGCCAAGCCCCGAAGACGACGCGCCGGTGCCGTCGCCCGTGTCTCCCGTGGTCACCCAACCCGTGGCCGCCCCATCGAACGTCGATCTTGACGTGGCCGCCACGCCGTCGTTGGAGTCCTCCATAAGCCTTCTGCGCTCCGACGCGCCTGCCATGCCCTACATGAACACCGTCGAACAGGTGGAGGAGACGCGCCGCAGTGGTCGCGGCAAGGTGATCGTCGCCCTCGTCTGCGTGCTCATGGTGGTGCTGGCCGCGGTGTACGTGGTCGTGGCCAACCACTTTACGACGCACTTCTTCCCCAACACCACCGTCAACGGCGAGGACGTGTCGGGCATGTCCGTCGACGACCTTTCCGCCAACGTCACCAGCATCGGCGCCGCATACAAAACGCAGGTCGTAGGTCAGGGCATCGACCTGACCGTTGCCGGGGCAGACATTGCCTTTACCTACGACGGCCAGGCGTATGGTAAGGACGCAGCCTCGCAGATCCATGCCTGGAGCTGGCCTTTGGAGCTCAGCCGCCCGCATGCCTATACGGTACAGCAGGGCATCTCGTACGACGAAGCCAAGCTTGCGGAGATCGTGGGCACCACGATCGACAAGTTCAACGAGACTGCGCAGCAGCCCACCAACGCCACCATGGTGTACGACGAGTCGGCCGGCAAGTTTGACATCACCCCCGACGCCGTGGGCACGGCGCTCAGGAAGGAAGACGTCGTAAACCTTGCCCTGTCCGGCGTCTCCACCATGCAGGACGAGGTGCGGCTGACCGAGGATCTTTTGGTGCAGCCAACCGTCACCAAGGACAACGAACAGCTGAATGCGACCACCAAAAAGGCAAACGGCCTGTTGGAAAAGTCCATCGTTCTGCGCGCCGCAGGCAACGACGTGCACACCGTGGACAAGAACCTCCTCGCGAGCTGGATCGGCATCAACGAGGAGCTCAACCTCGCCATCAACCATGAGGCCATCGTCCAGTGGGCGCAGGGCCCGCTGTCTGCACAGATCGACACCAAGGGCACCAAGCGTGCGTACACGCGTCCCGACGGCAAGCAGATCGAGGTCGAGGGCAGCTCTTGGGACTACGACTACGGCTGGTGCCTGGACGGCGCCGCGCTGGGTGACATCCTTACCGACCATCTTTACAACTCGGTGGCCGATCCCATCGACATGCCCATGAAGCAGTCAGCGGCCAGCTGGAACCCCGGCGGACAGGACTGGGGCAACCGCTACATCGACGTCGACCTTTCCGAACAGCACGTGCGCATGTACGACGACTCCTCCAACGTCATTTGGGAGACCGACTGCGTAAGCGGAAATCCCATCTACGGAGGCGGCACCCAAACCGGCGTGTACTTTATCTACGACAAGGAATCGCCCATGGAGCTGGTTGGCCTGGACTACGACGGCGACGGCACGCCGGACTATCGCACCTGGGTAACGTACTGGATGCCCTTCGACGGCGGCGAGGGCCTGCATGACATGGCTACACGCGGCGCGTTTGGCGGCAACATCTATACGTACAACGGCAGTCACGGCTGCGTCAATCTGCCTTATGGAGCCGCCGAGCAGCTCTTTGGCATCACCAACGTCGGTGACGTCGTGATCGTCCACTGGTAGGGACCAGGGTAAGCGACATACGGCCACCTAACGGGCGACGGCGGGCATGTCCGGCTGTCGCCCGTCGTTGTTTCGGTCAATGCGAAAGCGGGCCTTTGGGCCATACCAAAAAAGGCGCGTCTTGGACCTCATGCCAAGACGCGCCTTTTGTTACAGAGAATAGCGAGGGTCGGTAAGCCCGTCCCACGTGCCAGCTTAGCGGCGACGCTTCTTCTGCTGCTTGCCCTTCTTCTTGGGACGTCCCGCATTGCGGCGCTGCTGACGGTTGGCGGGGGCACCGGCACCTCCCATGCGGGCGAGCTTCTCTGCCTCCACGGGGTCCATGCCCATGTTCTTCATCATGTTGCCCATGGCGCGACCCATGCCGCGCTGGTTGCCGCCCATGGCCATCGAGCGCAGAGAGCCCATCATCTTGTCCATTTGCTCCCACTGCTTGATGAGGTTGTTGACCTCCTGCACCGTACGTCCGGAGCCCATGGCGATGCGCTTGCGTCGCTGGCCGTTGATGATGCGAGGCCTGGCGCGCTCTTCCTTGGTCATGGAACGTATGATGGACTCGATGGGAACCATCTGCTCGTCGCTTACGTTGGCGCCGCTTTGGCTTATGGCACGGTCGACGCCAGGAATCATGCCCGCAAGCTTTCGCAGGCCGCCCATCTTGCGGACCTGCTGCAGCTGCTGGAGCATGTCGTCCATCGTAAAGCCCTCCATAAGCATGCGCTCGGCGTCCGCCATGCTCTGCTCGTCAGAGAGCTTCTCTGCCTGCTCTATGATGCCGATGACGTCTCCCATGCCCAAGATGCGCCTGGCCATGCGATCGGGGTGGAAGACCTCGAGCGAATCGGGCTTCTCTCCCTGGCTCACGAACATGATGGGCTTGCCGGTCACCTCGCGCACGGAAAGCGCGCCACCGCCACGGGCATCGCCGTCGAGCTTGGACATGATGACGCCGTCGAAGTCCATGCGTGCGTTGAACTCGTTGACCACGTTGACGATGTCCTGACCGGTCATGGCGTCCACGACCATGAGGATTTGGTCGGGACGGACCGCGTCGCGAATGTCGACGGCCTCCTGCATCATCTGCTCGTCGATCTGCAGGCGACCTGCGGTGTCGACGATCACGATGTCGGCGTCCTTGTCCTTGTAGACGTTCTGGCAGGCATCGCGCGCGATCTTGACGGCATCCTTGCCGTCGCCACGCCATACCGGCACCCCGACCTCGTCGCCGAGCGTCTGCAACTGGTCGGCCGCTGCGGGACGATGAACGTCGCAGGCAGCGAGCAGCGGCTTGCGCCCTTCCTTCTTGAGCAGGTAGGCGAGCTTTGCCGCCGCCGTCGTCTTGCCCGAGCCCTGCAGGCCCACGAGCATGATGACGTTTGGCTTGCGCGTTGCCGGCAGCTGCAGCTCCGCGTCGCTCGATCCAAGCAGCTTGGTGAGCTCGTCGAGCACGATGCGCACCACGTTTTGCGTGGGATTGAGCGAATCGAGTACCTCGGCCTCCAGGCACTGCTCCTTGCAGCGGGCGACGAACGCGCGCACCACGCGGAAGTTCACGTCTGCCTCGAGCAGCGCAAGGCGAATCTCGCGCATGGCGACGTTGATGTCGTCCTCCGTAAGGCGCCCCTTGCCCCTCAGCTTGTCAAAGGTGTCTTGCAAACGATCGCTCAGACTGTTGAACACGGCCATGCGCTACACAAAGGAAGTTGCGCAGACCGTCTGTGCGGTCCGTGATGCCGGAATGGAACCCACGGTACAGGAAAAGATCCTGTTTGAATGCCAGAGTCTGCTGACACAGAC
>JAGCBF010000035.1 GCA_017652285.1 Atopobiaceae bacterium | reverse complement strand
GATCGACGTCGACGACGTCATCCACAACCTCATAAACGACGACGCCATCCGGCAAAACGGGATCATTCCCACGGGCATCTGGGGCCATAACGAGGAGCGTGAGGGCATGCCCTTCGATCCCGACGGCGCGCGTGCGCTCTTGGCCGAGGCGGGCTACAAGGACGGCGAGGTGACGTTTGAGCTCGCGCTGGGAGGCGGTTTTCAGCTTTTGTACGAGACGATAAGCCATCAGCTCGGCCAGGTTGGCATAAACGCAAACATAAAGGTGTACGATAGTGCCGTGTGGATGGAAAAACGCCTCGCCGGAGAGCTCGATGCCTTTATGGCGACGTGGTACATGGACTACAACGACCCCGCCAACATCATGGGCGTGTTCTTTGGCAGCCCCGAACGGGTCAAGGGGCGCAGCATTTGCTATCCCGACATCGACGTCATAGGCCGCATCGATGCCGCAAAGTCGATCCTCGACGACGACGAGCGCAAGCGAGAGTACCAGGAGCTCGAGCGCAAGCTGGTGTTGGAAGACTGTGCGTGGATTCCCCTGTATGAGGAGAAGCACCTGTTTTGCATAGGTGAGCGCGTCGAGAGCTTTACCCCGTTTTGGGCGGGATATGGCGACTTCTACGTAAAGGACGTTGTGCTGAGAAAGGAGGCGCGCGCATGAGGGGAAACGCGACGACCAGTCTGCTACGCCGGCTTTTGTATTCGCTCATCACGATCGTGGGCGTGGCGGCGCTTGTCTTTGTCTTGCTTCGCATGGTGCCGGGCAATCCCGTGGCGACCCTTTTGGGCGAGCGTGCGGATGCGGAGACGGTGGAGCGCATATCGTCCTCGCTCGGTTTGGACAAGCCCCTGCCCGTCCAGTTTGCGGATTACGTGCTCGGTGCCCTGAGCGGGGACTTTGGTGAGAGCTTCACGCTGGGCAAGCCCGTGGTGGACCTTATCGGTCCGGCGTTTATGAACACGCTGCGGCTTGCGATCGCGGCGGCGCTCGTGGCGTGGGTCGTCGGCATCGCTTGCGGACTCTTTGCGGCGACGCACAAGGGCGCCCTTGTCGACCGCTTGTTCATGGGCATATCGCTGCTCGGCGTATCGCTGCCGGTGTTCATGGTCGCCATGCTGCTCCAGTACGTGTTCGCGCGCTATCTGCATTGGCTTCCCGTGGCCGGCATATCCGACTGGACGGGATACGTGCTTCCCGCCATAGCCTTGGGCTGGGGGTCTGCCGGCAGCGTCGCGCGACTCGTGCGATCTTCGGTCATCGAGGAGCTGCAGCAGGACTACATCGACACCGCACGCGCGAAGGGCCGCACCAAAAGGCAGGTGCTCGTGCTGCACGCGCTGCGCAACGCCATGCTGCCCGTCATAACGCTCATGGCCATGCAGTTCTCTGGCCTGCTTTCTGGCGCCTTCATCACCGAGACGGTCTTTTCCATCAACGGCATCGGCAGGCTTTCCGTGCAGGCGATTACTGGCCGAGACATTCCGTTGCTTCAGGGCACGACGCTCCTGATCGCCTTCGTGATCGTGATGGGCAACCTGGTTGCCGACCTCTTGTACGGCATTAGTGACCCGCGCGTGCGAAAGGGGGTATAGACCATGGATCCTTCTACGGGCTTTGACGTTTTGCCTATGGCAGAAGACGAGCCGGGCCACGTCCCGGCGTCCGCGGCCTTTGACCGGATCGCCTACGTGCTGAGACGACTGGCAAGAGACCACAAGACCGCCATCGTGTCGGCCGTCGTCATCGTCCTCTTTGTGCTGGGCGCCGTCTTTGCGCCGGTGTTGACGCCATACGACTATAACGACATCAACCTGTCCCAACGCCTGTCGCCGCCGTCGCTGGAGCATCTGTTTGGCACCGACGAGGGCGGGCGCGACATCCTTACGCGCATGCTCTACGGTTCGCGCGTGTCGCTAATCATCGGCGTCGTGCCCACGCTGCTCTCCATTGCGGCGGGCACGCTCATCGGCATGGTGGCAGGCTACGTGGGCGGCAAGGTGGACACCGTCATCATGCGCGTGGCCGACGTCGTCATGTCGTTTCCCTCCATGCTGCTTGCCATGGTCGTCATGTACACGCTGGGCGACGGCACGATCAACGTGTTCTTTACCATGGTGCTTGTCGGTTGGGCGGGAATCGCGCGCGTCGTACGTTCGGAGACGCTCAAGCTCAAGGAGCGCGAGTACGTGGAGGCGGCGCGCATCATGGGCGTGCGTCCAACGCGCATCATGCTGCGTCACCTGCTTCCCAACTGCCTTCCCACCATCATCGTGTTGTTTACGCTCGAGGTTCCCTCGTCCATCCTCACCGAGAGTGGCCTGAGCTTCCTTGGCATGGGCGTGCAGCCGCCAAACGCCTCGTGGGGGCTTATGGTGAGCGCGGGGCGGGTGTTCTTGTACCATGCGCCCTGGCTGTGCTTTGCGCCGTGCCTGGCCATTATGGTCATTGTGTTGGCCTTCAATTACCTAGGCGACGGGTTGCGCGACGTTTTGGACCCGCACCTGCAGAGCCAGTAGGGAGGCGACGATGTTGAACAGCACACTTGAGGTGTCGCACCTTTGCACGAGCTTCTTTACCGATCGCGGCGAGGTCAAGGCCGTGGATGACGTCAGCCTTCGTGTTGACAAGGGCCAGGTGGTGGGCATCGTGGGCGAGTCGGGTTGCGGCAAGTCCATGGTCGCGCGCTCTGTCATGGGGCTTGTCAAGAAGCCTGGCAAGATCGTGGGCGGAAGCATCGTGCTCAACGGACAAGAGCTCACGTCGCTTGACGACAAGGAGCTGTGCGAGGTACGCGGCCGGGACGTCTCGATGGTCTTTCAGGAGCCCATGACCAGCCTCAACCCCACCATGCGCGTGGGAAGGCAGGTCCAGGAGGTCGTTGCCATCCACGAGCAGGTGTCCAAGGAGCAGGCGCGCCAACGCACGTTGGAGATTCTTTCTGCCGTGGGCATTCCCGAGGTCGAGGCCCGCTACGACGCGTATCCCCACGAGCTTTCGGGCGGCCTGCGCCAACGCGTGATGATAGCCATGGCCATGATCATGCGACCGTCGCTGCTCATTGCCGACGAACCCACCACCGCGCTGGACGCCACGGTCGAGGCGCAGATAATCGCCTTGCTCAAACGGCTCGCCCACACAGGCACCTCGGTGCTTATCATCAGCCACAACTTGGGCGTTATCGCCCAACTGGCCGATTACGTGTATGTTATGTATGCGGGGCGCATAGTGGAGAAGGCGGATGTGTGCGAGTTGTTCGACAATCCCTTGCATCCCTACACGCATGGCCTGCTCGGTGCCGTTTCGTCGTTGCGGAGCCAATCCAAGGTGCTCCAGACGATTCCTGGCGTCGTGCCGAATCTGGCCAACCTCCCTGCGGGCTGCAGCTTTGCGCCACGTTGCGACAGATGCATGGCGGCGTGCGATTCCGTGCGGCCCGAGCTCGTGACCGTTGGTGCGGGACACGAGCTGTGCTGTCACCTTACAAAGGGGGTGGATGTCCTATGAGCGACGGGTTGCTGGAGGCGTACGACCTGGTAAAGGACTTTCCGCTCGACCGCAAACGATGCGTGCACGCCGTTGGTGGCGTGTCGTTGGCGGTCAACGCGGGAGAGACCCTTGCCATCGTGGGCGAGTCGGGCTGCGGCAAGTCGACCTTGGGGCGCCTGCTCATCGGGGCGCTTCCCCCGACGTCGGGCGAGGTCCGCTTTAGGGGCCATACGATCACGGGACTCAAAGAGAAGGACTTCTCGCCCTATAGGCGGCAGCTCCAGCTCATCTTTCAGGACCCGTATGCGTCGCTTGACCCGCGCATGAAGGTGCGCGACCTCATTGCCGAGCCGCTCGTCACCCACAAGGTGTGCGCGACGAAGGACGAGGTCACCCAACGGGTGCTTGGACTCATGGAGTCGGTGGGCATTCCGTTGGATTACCTCAACCGCTATCCGCACCAGTTTTCGGGCGGACAACGGCAGCGCATAGGAATCGCGCGGGCCTTGGCGCTCGACCCGGCGCTCATCGTGTGCGACGAACCCGTGTCGGCGCTCGACGTGTCGGTTCAAAACCAGATCCTTAACCTGCTCAACGAGCTCCAGGAAACGCGTGGCCTCACGTACGTGTTTATCAGCCATGACCTTTCGGTCGTACGGCACATCTCCGATCGCGTGTGCGTCATGTTTTTGGGCAAGGTAATGGAGGTTGGGCCTACCGAGGAGGTGTTCCACAAGGCGCGTCATCCGTACACGCAGTTCCTGCTCGGCTCGGTCCTGTTGCCCGATCCGCACCAAAGGGGTCGACAGATGCGCCTTTTGGAAGGAGAGCCGCCGAGTCCGGTCGATCCGCCGTCCGGGTGCTGCTTTCGCACAAGGTGCCCGTATGCGACGGAGCTGTGCGCCCGCCAGGAGCCCGCGCTGCGCAAGGCGGGCGACGCCGCGGTCGCCTGTCATCGCTTGACCGAGTAAGAAGGGTTTTGGGCCGTACCCGACGTCGTGGGCCCATGCGCAAAGGGTATGATGTACGCATACGGTCATTCGGGGTAATTGGAGGTATGCCATGGCGACCTTTGCCATAAAGTCCGACAAGCTCGTGCTGCCCAGCGGCATCGACGGCTTTGGGTATTTGCTGGTGGAAGACGGCGTGTTTGGGCGCGTGGTCGTGGACGAGCCGCAGGGCGTGCGCATCGTGGACCGCATGGGGTGCTGGGTGGCGCCGGGCCTTGTGGACACGCACATCCACGGGTTCATGGACCACGACGTCATGGACTGCGACCCGGCGGGCGTCACCGCCATTTGCGAGGGGCTGGCCAAGCACGGCACCACCAGCTGGCTTGCCACCACGCTTACCGCGAGCGCCCAAAAGACGGCCGAGGCATGCGCCAGCGTGCGGGAGGCCGTCGCGGCGCAGGCAGCCGATCCCGACTTCGTGGGCACCAAGACCCAGGGCATCTTCTTGGAGGGCCCGTTCTTTACGGAGGAGCACAAGGGAGCTCAGAACCCGCGCTACCTTGTGGATCCAAGCATCGAGCTGCTCGAACAGTGGCAGGAGGCCGCGGGCGGGCTCATCGTAAAGAGCGCCCTGGCCCCGGAGCGCAAGGGGGCGGAGGACTACATCGCGGCCGCGACGTCGGCGGGCGTCCGCTGTGCCATAGGGCATTGCTCGGCCACGTATGGCCAGGCGGCCGCCAGCGTGCTGGCTGGTGCCAAGATCGTGGTGCATACCTTTAACGGCATGGCCGACATGGGCCATCGCGAGCCCGGCCTGGTGGGTTGCGCCATGACGAGCCAGGGCGTCTACGCAGAGCTTATCTGCGACGGCCTGCACGTGGACCCCGTCGCGTGCGAAACGCTGGTGCGCGCCAAGGGCTGGGAGCACGTGGTGCTCGTTACCGACTGTCTGAGCTGCGGCGGCCTGCCGGATGGCGACTACTATATTGGCGAGCTGCCCATAGAGCTGCGCGACGGTGCGGCCTTCCTTAAGGAGGGCGGCAACTTTGCCGGCAGCGTGCTGACGCTCGATCGTGCCGTGCGCAACGTGGCCGACTGGGGCATCGTTACGGCGGAGCAGGCCATTCGCATGGCGACGGAGGTGCCCGCGCGCTCCTGCGGCATCGCCGATCGCTGTGGCTCGATCCTACCCGGTCGCGCCGCGGACCTCGCCGTCTTCGACTCCGACCTGCGCCTCGTCGAGACCTACGTGGACGGCCGCCTGGTCGACGCATAGACAAAAGTGGCCGATTGGGGCTAGGCCCCTTTCGGCCAATTTGGCCGTTTTGGCCGATTGGGGCTAGGCCCCTTTCGGCCAATTTGGCCGCTGGGGCGGTTTTGGCCGCCTACGCACTCATGCAGAGGTCACAGGTCCGCCACGTATTGCACAAACGAGCGGCGTCTTTCGCGGCACGCGTCACATGGTTGTGGTATCCTTACCTGCCATGGCGATGACGGAGAGGTCCGAGCGTCACATGCCCGCGCAACAGAGAGGGTGCCCACGGCTGGAAG
>JAGCBF010000283.1 GCA_017652285.1 Atopobiaceae bacterium | reverse complement strand
TGCACGCCTTACGGCGTAAACACGCATCGGCTGCTGGTGAGGGGACATCGCATACAAAACGCGCCCGAAGAGGCGATCGTGTATGCAGAGGCCGTGCGCGTCGACGCGCGCTACGT
Source organism: Atopobiaceae bacterium (assembly GCA_017652285.1). Taxonomy (GTDB): domain Bacteria; phylum Actinomycetota; class Coriobacteriia; order Coriobacteriales; family Atopobiaceae; genus RUG440. The sequence continues at coordinate 2,499 of JAGCBF010000283.1, read as the reverse complement.
TGCCTTGGCCATAGCCGTTCCCGTGCTGGTGGTCATGTTCTTGGTCGCCGTGTTGCGGCCCGTGTCGTCAAGGCACTCCGCAAAAACAAAGCGATAACCAACACCGGCGACCGGTTGGCCGAAAGGGGCCTAGCCCCAATCGGCCACTTTGGTAAAGATGCAGGTCTTTGCTGCGTGGGCGCGCACCACATCCCACGAAAAGCGCTCGACAAGGGCGTCGGCGCTCACGGATTCGCCTACCTGGGCAAGGCCGACAAGTGCAGCAAGACGGCCCAGCAATCGTTGGGGTCCGTTGTCGTGCGCGCGAACATACCCAACGTCCAAGTCGCGGTCGCGCTTGGACAGGCGCCTGCCGTCGGACGCGACCAGCAACGGCACGTGAGCGTAGGTGGGATTCTCATATCCCAGCACATGCTGCAGGTATATTTGGCGTGCGGATGAGCTCAAGAGGTCTTGTCCGCGAACCACATGGGTTACGCCCATCAGGGCGTCGTCTACGACCACGGCAAGCTGGTACGCGATCACAGCGTCGCTGCGTTGGACCAAGAAGTCGCCGCAGTCGCGTGCGAGCACTTCGCGCTGGTCGCCATACACCAGGTCACAGAACTCGATGGTGCCGGCCGGGTCGTCTGCCGGCGGCACGCGCACACGCGTCGCCGGTGCCCGCAGGGCAGCCCGCCGCGCGACCTCGTCCGCAGACAAGTCCCTGCAGGTGCCCGCATACACGGGCGTGCCGTCCGACGCGTGCGGGGCCGATGCCGCATGGAGCTCCGCGCGCGTACAGAAGCACGGGTACAAAAGTCCCTGCTCGTCGAGCGCATGAATTGCCTCCCTGTACACCTCTTGGCGCCGGCTTTGGAAGTACGGCCCCTCGTCCCAGTCGAGGCCCAGCCAGCGCAAGTCGTCCATAAGCAGCTCGGTGTTGCGCGGATTGCTTGCCCGAGGGTCAAGGTCCTCTATGCGCAGCACCATGCGTCCGTTGGCAGAGCGTGCGTCAAGCCATGCCATGAGCGCAGAAAACACGTTGCCCGCATGCATGCGGCCCGACGGCGTCGGCGCAAAGCGACCTACTACGGTATCGTCCATCTCTCCTCCTCTGCGGCAACAGCTTACCAAAGAGCCGCGCCAGGTGACGCCAGGGTTCTGCCTTGCCGTACGGCCTCCTAAACTGGCGATTTATCTAGTAACTTTGCGCCTCACCTTGCGTACAGGCAAGTTGCGCTATCATAAGTCCTGTGTGTATATTGGCCGCGCTATGGAGCGCGGTCAAACCGTTTACGAAGGAGAGGACATGGCGAGAAAATTCAAGTCCATGGACGGTAACAACGCTGCGGCGTACGTGTCGTATGCGTTTACCGAGGTGGCGGGAATCTATCCCATCACGCCGTCCAGCCCCATGGCCGACTACGTCGACCAGTGGGCAGCCCAGGGCCAGAAGAACATCTTTGGCACGCCCGTAAAGGTCGTGGAGATGGAGTCTGAGGCCGGTGCCGCTGGTACCGTGCATGGCTCCCTTGGCGCAGGCGCCATTACCACCACCTACACGGCGTCGCAGGGCCTGCTGCTCATGATCCCTAACATGTACAAGATCGCCGGCGAGCAGTTGCCTTCGGTGTTCCACGTGTCCGCTCGTACCGTGGCGAGCCACGCGCTCAACATCTTTGGCGATCACTCCGACGTCATGGCTTGTCGTCAGACCGGCTTTGCCATGCTCGCCGAGGGCAACGTGCAGGAGGTCATGGACCTTTCTGCCGTCGCGCACCTTGCCGCCATCAAGGGCCGCACCCCGTTTATTAACTTCTTTGACGGTTTCCGCACTTCTCACGAGATCCAGAAGGTCGCCATTTGGGACTACGAGGACCTCAAGGAGCTGTGCGACATGGACGCCGTGCAGGCGTTCCGCGATCACGCCCTTAACCCCGAGCACCCCAGCGCGCGCGGCAGCCACGAAAACGGCGACATCTTCTTCCAGCACCGCGAGGCCTGCAACAGCGTCTACGACGCCCTGCCCGAGGTCGTCGAGGACTACATGAACCAGGTCAACGAAAAGCTCGGCACCAACTATCACCTGTTTGACTACTATGGCGCTCCCGACGCGGACCGCGTGGTCGTGTGCATGGGCTCCTTCTGCGACGTGCTCGAAGAGGTCATCGACTACCTCAACGCCCATGGCGAGAAGGTCGGCCTGGTCAAGGTTCGTCTGTATCGTCCTTGGTCCATCAAGCACTTTATTGCCGCGCTGCCCAAGACCGTCAAGAGCATTGCCGTTATGGACCGCACCAAGGAGCCCGGCTCCATTGGCGAGCCCCTGTACCAGGACGTCATCACCGCCCTGTACGAGAGCGGCATGGCCGACCTCTAGGTCAACGGCGGCCGCTACGGGCTTGGCTCCAAGGACACGCCTCCTGCGAGCGCCTTCGCCATCTATGAGGAGCTTAAGAAGGATGCCCCGGCGCGCGAGTTCACGGTCGGCATCGTCGACGACGTTACGAACCTGTC
>JAGCBF010000282.1 GCA_017652285.1 Atopobiaceae bacterium | reverse complement strand
CGCTGCACGTGGAGCTCGGCGTGAGGCCCGTCCTGAGGAAAACCCGCTCGGTGAGCACCTTGCGGCCGGCGTTCCCGCGAAAATCAATCTGGCGAGCGCCCCGCGGCCGGCGTTCCCGCAAAAGTCAATCTCGCGAGGAAAGATTCCCGCAAAAGTCAATCTGGCGAGGCTTTTTCCTACAAAAGTCAATCTGGCGAGCCTCGCCAAATGAGAAAACCTAGGAATTTCCCTCGCCAAACGCATTTTTTCGGGAATCGCCCCTCGCCAAACGCATTTTTTCGGGAATGTCCCTCGCCAAACGCATTTTTTCGGGAATCTCCCCTCGCGAAACGCATTTTGTCGGGAATCGCCCCTCGCCAAACGCGATTTCGCGGGACGCCACCCGCAAGGGGCCTGGCGCAGGCGGCCACTTATCGGGAAGGTGCGAACAGCTCCATGGGAAGAGGTCCGACAACCGCGATTCTGAGCGTCGGCAGTAAGCATTTAGTAGGGAGCGTTTCTCAAAACCTTCGCGCCCATGCGCGTCCGATTCGCCCGAAGCCGACGCTAGATCAACACGCCGTTGCAGTGATCGACCTCGTGCTGTATCGCTTGGGCGACCGCGCCCTCAAACGCGCGCTTGCATGGCTTGAACTGCAGGTCCTCCCACACGACCACGATGCGCCGATACCGCGTTGTCCGGCGCTTGCCCTCAAGCGACAAACAGCCCTCCTCCGTCTTGTACGGTCCCGTTGCGCTCGTAATCTGCGGATTGAGCATGGGCAGCACGGAGCCGTCCGTGTCGAGCACGGCGATTATGCACTTGCGCTGCCCAATCATGTTGGCCGCCATGCCCACACACGTCGCACGATACGACTCCAGCGTATCGACCAAATCGCGCGCGACGTTAAGGTCGTCTGCCGTCGCCGGCTCGCTGGGACGCTGCAAGAAGAACTTCATCTTCATCAGGGGTCGTATCACGCCGCTCTCCTCTCTTGCCTTGCCAACCGTTGGGCCAATCGAGGCCATGCCCCTTTTGGCCCGCTTCCCTGCCTATCGCGGGCGCCGTGGTCGCAAGACGACAAGCCCGACGAGTCCAAACACAAGCACGGCGCCATTGATGACCAAATACGTCTGCGCAAAGTCCGGCGCGGCGCTTTTGACAGGAGCCTGAAGCGCAAGCATGACGCTGCTCACGACTAGCCATATGACAAGCGCGATCTTCCAGCGCTTGGCGGCGACTTCATACTGCCGCTGCCTGCGCTGGGCCTGGGCATCGATTCTACCCTGGCGCTCTATCTCCGCCCTCGTGCGCATGACCTGAGCGTCGTCGTGGACATTGAGGTTGATCGAGCCGTCATCGACGACAATTTGCGTCCCGCAGTAGGTGCAGTAGCACTGCCTGGTCCCCTCCGGGATCTGAAGCTGCCCGCCGCATGACGGGCAGGTGAGCGGAACGAGGGTAACGGACATGGCTCCCCCTTTGCTTCCTCTTTTGCGGACTGCCATGAGTCTACCGCATTTTTGCCGACGCACGAATGGAGAGCGAACCGGTGGCCCCCTTCGGCCGATGGGGTGTACCATTAGCCGTGGTGCACGATTGATACCCGACCAAGCGCGTAAGGAGGCGACATGCGTACGCTGCAGACGTCGGTGCGTAGGCTTGTCGAGTTTCTCCTGCGCTCCGGGGACATCGATTCCAAAAGGGACGGACGCGGCGGCATCGAGGCCATGCAGGCCGGAAGCAACATCCACCGAATGCTGCAGGCCTCGGGTGGCGAGGCCTACCAGGCGGAGGTGCCGCTTTCCTGCTCTCTCTTCTTTCCCGATGGCTTCTTCAGCCCGCACGCCGCCCGTCTGGAAATCCGCGAGGAGGCCGTACGCGACCAGCCGGGTTTTTTCCTCCACGTCGAGGGGCGAGCCGACGGCATCATCGACGACGGCACGCACCCGCTCGTCATCGACGAGATCAAAGGCGTGTCGCGTGACGTGTCCGTCATCGCAGAGCCTGACGCCGTTCACGAGGCGCAGGCGCTCTGCTACGCCTATCTTTATTTGCGCAGCACACGGGGGCCAGCCACGCTTTGCTCCGCCTTCGCAGAGAAGGTCGTGGTCAGGCTTACCTACGCGAGCATGGAGACCGGCGAGGTGCGCCAGATCGAACGCACCTACGACGTGCCTGGCATCGAGGCCAGGTTCTTCTCTCTTCTAGACGCGGCGCAGCGTTGGGCCGCGTGGCGCGTGAGCCACGACGAACGGCGAGACGACACGATCTTGTCGCTTGAGTTTCCCTTTTCGCCGCGCGACGGCCAGCGTCAGATAACGGATGCCGTCTCGCGCGCCATCCGCGAGGGCACGCGTCTGTACGTGCAGGCGCCCACCGGTTCCGGCAAAACGCTCGCGACCCTGTACCCCGCGCTCAAGGCCATGGGTTCGGGCCAGGCCTCTCGAATCGCGTACCTTACGGCCAAGACCCTGACGCGCCGCGCTGCCCTCGAATGCCTTGACCTGCTCAAACGGCAAGACGTCGCCACAAACGCGCTGGTCGTGACGGCTCGAGACAAGCTCTGCCCGCTCCGTAGCGGCCCGCGTGGCTCGGCAATGCGCGCCCGTCCCCTGACGTCGCTTTGCAACCCCGTTGAGTGTCCGCTTGCGCGCGGTCACTACGATGCGGTCAACGACGCCCTGTACCAGGCGATCACCAGCTACGACGTGCTTGACTTCGGTCGCATACAAGAGGTGGCCGCACGCCATCACGTGTGCCCCTACGAGCTGCAGCGCGACGCGACGCGCTGGTCGGACGTCATCGTCTGCGACTACCACCATGCGTTCGCCCCGTCGGCAGGGCTCTTTGGACTTGCGGACGAGCCAGGCAGCGGCGACACCGTCTTTCTTGTTGACGAGGCCCACAACCTGGTGGAGCGCATGCGCGACATGTACAGCGCCGAGCTCAGCACGGCCGACCTCACGCAACTCGAACGCCTCGCGCGCTCGGCAGAAAACCTAGACCAGCTGGCGCAGGCCGTGCGAGCCGTTGCCTCTGCGTTTCCCGCATGGGACAAGACCTTGCCGGCAGGCGCACGCACCAGCGCCAAGCGACCGGACTACCAGGTGGCTCGCATAGGCGAGGCGTTCTCCGACGCTCTTTTGGCGTTGTCCAACGGCATAGACGCTGCCCTTGAGCAGCTCTTTTCCTCTGCAGGCGATGCGAGCGGGCACGAGGCGCAATCGCCTGCGCAAAGCGATGCGACCATCGAGGTCCTGTTGGCCCTGCGCGATGCGGGTTACAAGATCCACGCGTTTATCGGCGCCTTGCAGCGTAGCGAAGTCGGTTACGTCACGTTTTTGAGTCGAGAGAACAATGGCGCCAGCAAGCTCACGATCCTTTGCGTGGATCCCAGCCACGACCTGGACGAGCGGCTGGAGCAGGCCAAGGCGGCCGTGTTCTTCTCTGGGACGCTGCTGCCCATGGACTACCACCGTCGACTGCTCGCGGCCCGGGATGAAGACGCGTCCGCATACGTCGAGTCGGGCTTTGACCACCGCCAGCTGGAGGTGCTCATCGGCTCGGACGTCAGCGCGCGCTATTCGAGGCGCGGTCCAAAGCTCTATGCGCAGATCGCCGCCTACCTTACGACAATTACGCAGGCGCGTCCGGGCAACTACCTGGCCTTTCTCCCCTCATATGCCATGCTGGACGAGGTGCGGGAGGTCCTGGGGCCGCTCGCGAGCAGCCAGACCTCGATCGTGGCGCAACGCCCCGGCATGCGCGAGGACGAGCGCGAGCGTTTTGTGGCCCGGTTTGGAGAGCCTCGTGTCGCGGGGACGAGCCTCGTCGGCCTTTGCGTGTTGGGCGGGGTCTTTGGCGAGAGCATCGACCTGCCCGGCGATTCGCTCGTGGGGGTTGTCGTGGTGGGCACGGGCATGCCCAGAGCCACCGCCGAGCGCGAGGTCATCCGGAGCTACTTTGATGCCAAGGAAGGCAAGGGGTTCGTCTATGCCTACACGTATCCCGGCCTGATCAAGGTGCTGCAGGCCGCGGGGCGCCTCATTCGCACCGAGAATGACCGCGGCGTGGTGCTGCTCTTGGACGACCGCTTTTTGGAGCGCGAGCTCCAGGGCGCGTTTCCCAAGGAATGGAAGTGCGTGCGAACCTGCACGCTGGACACCGTGGCTGCCAGCGGGCAAAAGTGGCCGAAAGGGGCCTAGCCCCAATCGGCCACTTTGGCTTAGCGAGTGACCAAATACGTGAGCGCGTCCCGGGTAATCTCGAGCAGCATGGCGCCGCCCAGCTTTTCCAAGCTCCGGATGAGCTCTTCTCGGCTACGCTCCTTGGAAATCGTCGCCTGGAACTCGTCGGCGGCGGCCTTGAGCTCCGCGCGCGTGGGCTTGCGCTCGATCACGCCCTTACGCCGCAGCACCTCGCCCGCCTTTACCAGCGCATACGCCCCCAACAGCTGGCGGTCGCTCATCCTCGCGAGCTTGCGATGGTACAGCGACGTGCCCAGCCCGTCGGGCACGAAGTCGTCGCCCTTGAGCCTCAGCAGCTCTTCCATGGCCTCGCGCAAGCCTTCGGGCAGGAACTGCCGCATCCTCTTTTTGCGCATGCGCACGCGCACGGCCACGACCGTTCCCACAACCACCGCAGCCGCGACCGGCGCTGCCGCCAACGCGACCTTCGTCCTAAACCGCATGTGCTCCCCTTTCTTTAGCGCCTGCCCTCACGTCTTGCGACGCAACCCGTATCGCGCAGCGCGCCCTACATAAGTTCTCGTACCTCCGCGCGCAAAAGCGGGTCGTCCCTAAAGCGCCCGCCCAGGACGTTTGTGCAGGTCAGCGCCTCAGGCTTCTTGATGCCGCGCGCCGTCATGCAGGAATGCTTGCCGCGCACGAACACCGCGACGTCACGCGTGTCGAGCACCTCGACAAGCACGTCCCAAATGTCTTGCGTAATGCGTTCCTGCAGCTGCAGGCGCTTGGCGCACATCTCCGCGATGCGTGCGATCTTGGAAAGCCCGATCACCTTGCCGTTGGGCACGTAGCACACGCTCACCTGCATGTCGTACATCAACGCGATGTGGTGCTCGCAAAACGAGAAGACCGGGATGTCCTTCTCTACCACCATGCCGTCGGACGTGGAGGTAAAGCACTTGCCGTGCATCTGGGCGATCTCGTGATTGGTGTAGCTCATGCCTTCCATGAGCTCGCTCATCATTTTGGCAAAGCGCCGCGGAGTCTCGACCAGGCCCTCACGGGTCGGGTCGTCGCCCAACGCCTCAATTATCATGCGCGCCGCTTGTTCCAGGGCTGCCTCGTCTACCATCGTACGCCCCTCTTTCACGGAACTCCTCTGCCTCTGTTATACAACGTAGCACGAACGGCGGCGGGGTCTGGCGCCCTTTTGCCAAAAAGCATCAAGCGCGCCTGGCCACCGCGCGACGAGGGGCCCTTAGCTCCGGCCGCCCATACGTGCCACGATGTCGCGCGCGACAAACACACCGCTTGCAGACGCGTGGGACAGGGAGTGGGTCACGCCGCTGCCGTCGCCGATCACGTACAGGCCCTCGTACGACGTCTCCAAGTTGGGCCGCAGCTCCACGTGCATGTTGTAGAACTTGACCTCAACGCCATACAGCAGCGTGTCGTCGTTGGCCGTGCCCGGTGCGATCTTGTCCAGCGCATATATCATTTCGATTATGCCATCCAAGATGCGCTTGGGCAGCACCAAGCTCAGGTCGCCGGGCTCGGCCTTGAGCGTCGGCACCACGAAGCTCTCTGTTATGCGCTCGTGCGTCGATCGCCGACCGCGGATAAGGTCGCCAAATCGTTGCACGATGACCCCGCCACCCAGCATGTTTGACAAGCGCGCTATGCTTTCGCCGTAGCCGTTGCTGTCCTTGAACGGCTCGGAGAAGTGCTTGGACACCAGCAGCGCAAAGTTGGTGTAGTCCGTCTGCAACTCGGGGTTCTCGTAGCTGTGGCCGTTTACGGTCACGATGCCGTTGGTGTTTTCGCTCACCACGCTGCCGTGCGGGTTCATGCAAAAGGTGCGCACGCGGTCCTCGAACTTTTCGGTACGATACACGATCTTGCTCTCGTACAGCTCGTCGGTAAGATGGCTAAACAGCTCGGCCGGCAGCTCCACGCGCACGCCGATGTCCACCCTGTTGGACGTGGTGGGGATCCCGACCTCGTGACAAACCCCCTCCATCCACGCGCTGCCGCTGCGCCCCACGGACACGACGCATGTCCGGCAGGTATAGGTGCCCTTTTTTGTCCCCACGCGATACGCGCCGTCGAGCACCTCGAGCCTTTGCACCGGCTCCAAAAAATGAAAGTCGATTTGCTTGTCGAGCTCGGCAAGCAGGTTGGTGAGCACCACCAGGTTGCGGTCGGTCCCCAAGTGGCGGACTGAGGCGTCGAGCAGCTGCAGCTTGTGTTGCAGGCACGTCTTCTTGAGCGTGGTGTTGGCCGTCGAGTAAAGCCTGGCGCCCTCACCGCCGTGCGACAGGTTGATGTCGTCCACGTACTCCATAAGGCGGATGGCCTCGTCTTTGCCGATGTACTCAAACAGATTTCCGCCAAAGTCGTTGGTGATGTTGTACTTGCCGTCCGAGAAGGCCCCCGCACCGCCAAAACCGCTCATTATGGAGCAGTTTTTGCAGCCGATGCAGGTCTTTATGCGCTTGCCGTCTATGGGACAGGCGCGCTTGTCCAGCGTGTTGCCCGCCTCGAACACGGCCACGTTGAGCTGCGGTGCACGCGTCATGAGCTCGTACGCGGCATAGATGCCGCCGGGACCAGCACCAATAATGATTACGTCGTAATCCACGGTAGTCTCCTTTGTGGTTCAGTCGTCGCGACATCATTGTACGCGATGCGGCGTCCCGATGTCACTTGAGAGCTGGCCGCCTGCGCTGGCCCCTTGCGTCTGGCCGATTGGGGCAAGGACCCTTGCGTCCACTGAAGACCGTGGCCGAAAGGGGCCTAGCCCCAATCGGCCAGCGTAGTCGGCCACCAACACGAATCGGAAAAATCCTTTTGCGATTTTGTAACCGTTACGGCATCATCGGTGAACACCGCGCTCAAGATGGGCGTTATCAT
>JAGCBF010000281.1 GCA_017652285.1 Atopobiaceae bacterium | reverse complement strand
GATTGATTTTGGCGGGAACGCTCCCTCGCCAGATTGATTTTGGCGGGAACGCTGCCCGCAGGACGCTCGCCAGATTGGTTTTCGCGGGAACGACAGACGCGGGGCGCTCGCCAGATTGGTTTTCGCGGGAACGCCGGACGCGGGGCGCTCGCCAGGAGCGGTTTCCTCGAAACGGGCCCCGCGCCGGGACCCATGCTCGGCGGGCGCTTGCGCACGGGCAGGCACCAGCTGCACTCTATGATTACCGGTAGAGAACATATACCGACATAACCCACGAAGAATAGTTGTGGTCCAAGCACGGCGAATGACGGGCCTCTGCGAAGGCCTCGTGGGCCACGCGGGAAGCACCGGCCGCGCTGACCGAGTAACAGGCGCGCTTCCCGACGGGATTACCAAAAATTAGTGGTCCATAAACGTTCGAACCATGCGCATAATGCCTGATGGTCGCCGCCTGACGAGGGGGACCGGACGGCTTATGGGCCACTGAGCAAAACACACAGTGGCCCATAAGCGCATCAACTTTCATATTTGCCCAGTTGGCGCGTAGGGTCGGCAGGTTCATTGGCCACTAATCGGGCGAGTCGGGGGCAGGTACCCTGACTCATGGAGGTCCGCCGCCGCGGATAGCAGCTAAACCTCCGATTATGCGTGCATCAGGCCGCAATGTACGCAGACCGAGAGGTTTCTCGGCTCTCGAAGCCGAGAAACCTCCGTAGTTGCGTGCAATAACGCGGCATCTACGCACATCCGGAGGTTTCGGCTCGGGTAACGGCGGAAAACATCCGAATCTGCGTACTTCCGGCAGATTTATACGCATACTGAGAGGTTTCTTGTCTCGGGAAGACGGGAAACATCCGGAAGTGCGTGCATGCGAGCGGTATGCACGCAAACGAGGACGTTTCTACTCGTGGGACGCCCTGAAACCTCCGAAACTGCGTGCTTTCGGCGGCAACGCACGCATAATGGGAGGTTTTGTTGCCTGCCGCAAGGCGGCGGGAGGGCGCACACCCACGCGCGGAGTACAACCACGCACGACGCACGCCCACGCACGACGTGCCCTTCTCGCAGGCCGACATCTGCTGACAGTTACCGACTACTGCGATTATGAGCGTCGGTGGGGAGTCAATTCGTCCAGCACCGGCCGCTGCGTTTGTGTGGTAACATGGTTGCGCGAAGTGGACCAGACGATCGCGGGGCCGTCGCGCGGGGTTCGCCCACGAACGATGGCAATGAGGAAAGTCCGGGCTCCATAGGGCAGGAAGCAGGCTAACGACCTGGCGGGGTGACCCGACGGAAAGCGCCGCAGAAAAGAAGACTCCCACTGCCCGCCTTGGCGGGTAAGAGAAAAGCTGAAACGGTGGTGTAAGAGACCACCAGCGTCGTGGCGACACGGCGGCTTGGCAAGCCCCTTCCGGAGCAAACGCGAATAGGAGCGCCATGGTGTGGCCCGCACTGCGCTCGGGTTGCGTGCTTGAGGCCAACGGTAACGTTGGTCCTAGATAAATGACCGTCCACGACAGAACCCGGCTTATCGGTCCACTTCGCCTCGATGGCCAATAAAGGGCGATGGCCGAAAGGGGCCTAGCCCCAATCGGCCATTTCTCTCTCCAAGCGGTCGCACATCAAAACGCCCCACCAAGGCCGGAGGCTTTGGCGGGGCGTTGGCATTGCGCGTGCCTATCGACTAGTCGAGGTCGCTGAACTCTTCGCTCACGTTGGCAGCCTCAGCAGGAGACGTGGTGATCTCTTCTTCCTCTGCCGCCGGCTCGGAATCCATTGCAACCGGAACGGCCACAGGCGCAACCTCCGGCTCGGGAGCAGGCTCGGGATCGATGCTAATGACGGTCTGGTTGGGGAACACAGAGTCGGCATCGTCGATGAAGTGCTGCAGCAGCTTCTTGTACTCGGTGCGGAAGTCCTCGCGGGACTGCTTGAGGCGGTCAATCTCGTCGAGCTCAGCCTGCTTTTCGGCCAGAGCCTGGCGAATTACCTCGCGCGCCTTTTGGTCGGCCTCGTTACGAATGCGGTCGGCGTTGTCGCGGGCATCCGCAACCAGCTTGTCGGCGCTTTGCTGCGCAACGATAAGGACCTGCGAGATCTGACGCTCGGTCGCAGTGAACTCAGGCGCCGGAGCCGACGCAGCAGCTGCGGGCGCGGGGGCAGGAGCAGGCGCAGACGCGGCCTCGAGCTCGAGCTCGGATACCTGCTGCTGGAGGGAAGCCACTTGTGCCTGAGAGGACTGCAGGCGGGATTCTGACGCGTTCAGGCGACCCTTGAGGTCGGCGATCTTCTTGAGCATGTTGTCTACCTCGGTAGTGAGCTGCTCGAGGAAGTTGTCGACCTCTTCCGTATCGTAGCCATGCTTCGACGGAGAGAATGTCAGTTGTTCGATGTCAGCAGGTGTGATTGCCATCTTGCTCCCTTTCGTTCAGTTAGTGCATGACACGCCGGTGCGGGCCAAGGCACCCAATCTAGACCAGTATACCGAATAAGAACCTTCTTATGAGCTGAAGTATAACTATTGCTAAAACCGGCGAGAAATCCAATCCCCCAAACGGCGGAATGAATCGCCGAAACAGCCCAACATAGGGACTCACCAAAGCGTCGATGGCGCCAACCACGTCCGCAATGACGCCTTCGCGCGGCAGGGGAAACCACGACAGTATGCACCAAACAAAGATGAGCAGTGCATAAAAGTCCAAGAGCCGCGTTATGAAGAGGGCTATGCTAAACACGGTGCCTCCACCTATCCGTTTGCAAGCTCGGCCGTACGCTCAAGCGCCCCGTCAACGGCGGCGTAGGCGCCTTCGACGAGCAACGGCTCCAGCTCATAGAGACCCGCAGCCGTCGTGCCGCCCGGAGACGTGACGCGCTCCATGTAGGCACGAGGATGCTCCCCGCTCTGCAACAACGTCTTTGCCACGCCCAGCATGGTCGCCTCCACCATTTCGCGACATGCGGAGGCGGGCAGGCCGGACCGTACGCCAGCGCGGGTCAGCGCGTCGACGAACAGGGCGATGTAGGCAGGTCCGCAACTCACGACGGCGCCCTCGGCATCGAGCTGGTCCTCTCGCATGATCTGTGCCGACCCAAGTGCGGCAAACAGGCAACGGACAAGCTCGACCTGCTGCGCCGTCGCACGGTCCCCCGGCGCTATGGCCGTGGCGCCAGATAGCACCTGAATGGGCAAGTTGGGCATGACGCGCACGACCTGCGAGGAAGGCAGAAGCTCTTGCAACGTGCCCAGGGGAACGCCGGCCGCAATGGAAACCACCAAGCGATCGGCCAGGGCATCGGCCAACGGCACCATGACGTCGGCAAGGATCTGTGGCTTGACCGCTATGATGACGACCTCGGTACCCGCGTCCACAAGCTCCCGCGCACGTTCGAGTGCGTTGATGCCAAGCTGGGCGAGCGGCTCCCGGCACGCCGGAGAGGGATCTGCCACCCAAACGTGCGACGCCTCCACCGTACCGGATGCCACGAGCCCGCGGGCGATGGCTCCGCCCATGGACCCTGCCCCAATGATGCCAACGGTTGTCTTAAGCTGCTCCATGGCTACTTTCCCTTAGAGAGCAGACGGTCGATCTCCGACTGCGACACCTGGATGCCAGCGGGAAGCACCAAGAACGACTTCGAGTCGACCGGCTGCACTTCTCCGCCTATGCCAAACGAAAGACCAAACGAGAAGTCCAGAATGCGCTGCGCGATGTCCGAGTCCGTCTCGTCAAGGATGAGAAGAACCGGTTGATTGGTGCGCACGCGGCGGACGACCGTCTGCACGTCCTCGTACTCCTCGGCACGCAGCACGTAGGGAGGCAGCTGGCCGGAGGCGTTGAGGCTCGCCGACGAGGAGGGCGCGTACGTCGGAGCGGGCGTGTACTCGTCCAGGTCGTCGTCGTAGTCGTCGTTGTTCCTGCGATAAGACGCATAGCTTGCGGATGCGCGACCCGACGAAGTGGCGCCCGTCTGTCCACCGGCGTTGTTGCCTACCGGACGACCGGAACGCGTATACACCGACACGCTCTCCGCTTCTGGACGCGACGTGTTGCCAAGGATGCCGCTGCCAGCGGGCTCGTCCTCGCCGTCGTCGTCCTGCTCGCCGGTTACAACG
>JAGCBF010000280.1 GCA_017652285.1 Atopobiaceae bacterium | reverse complement strand
TTTTCCTACGAAAGTCAATCTGGCGAGCGTCTTGCGGCCAGCTTTCCCACAAAAGTCAATCTGGCGAGGCACGATTCCTGCCAAAATCAATCTGGCGAGGCTTTTTCCCGCAAAACTCAATCTGGCGAGCCTCGCCAAATGAGAAAACCTAGGAATTTCCCTCGCCAAACGCACTTTGTTAGGAATTCCCCCTCGCCAAACGCACTTTGTTAGGAATTCCCCCTCGCGAAACGGACTTTTGTAGGAAATCGGCCGAAAGGGACTCGGACTCCTCGGGACACTGTCGGGACGCTGCCCCTCTCTGCCGCGCCGGATGCGAGCGGAAAGCAGCCAGAGCCTGCGACCATGGGCGTCGGCGAGGAGCATTGTTGGAACTTCAACGTTTTATTGGCCACCAATCAAGCGACCCCTCCTGCAGCCACTCTTACAGGCAGAGCATATCGCCGTCGCACAGCTCAAACGGCACGTCAAAACGATACGGTTCCATGTTTACCGTCATGGCGTCCGCGCGTACCCAACCCTCCTCCGACACAAATCGCTCAACAGCGCCGAGCTCAAACGAACGAATGGGCTGCCCGGGAGACAAAACCGTAATCCGGTCGCCAACCTGCGCCTTGTTGCGGCAGGTAACGTAGGCAATCCACGTGCCGCCCGCTCCTTCAGCGCACGGCTCGCTCCTGTCCGCCACCGCCACCAGCAGCCGATCGCGCGCGTACTCCGCATGCCCGGGGTTCTGCGTGGGATTGTCATAGAAGAACCCCGTCGAGAAGGGCCGATGGCTCGTGGCCTCAAGCTCGCTTATCCACGCGCGCGGGCTTTCCCCGTCCAGCACGTGCCGGTAGGCGTTGGTCACCGCCGCCACATAGTAGGCTCCCTTGTTGCGACCCTCGATCTTTATGGAACGCACGCCAGCGCGGGCCAGGTCGTCCAAATGCTCCAGCATGCACAGGTCGTTGGCCGAAAGTATATAGCTCCCGCGCTCGTCGGCTTCCAGGGGCATCGGCGCGTTGGGGCGCGTCTCTTCCACAAGGTTCCACGTCCATCGGCATGGCTGTGTGCAGTTGCCGCGCGACGCGGAGCGATCCGCGCCTACCATGGCGCTCGACAGCAAACAACGTCCCGACACAGCCACGCACATGGCCCCATGCGCAAAGGCTTCCAGCTCAACGTCGCATCCGGCCTCGTCCAGACGTCGCCGCATCTCACGGATTTGCGCAAGCGTCAGCTCGCGTGCCAGCACGATGCGCGAGGCTCCCATACGCGCGTAGGCCAAGGCGGCCCGAGCGTTGGACACCGATGCCTGCGTAGACACGTGTACGGCCACCTGCGGCGCGTGCTCGCGCGCGAGCAGCAGGGCGCCAAGGTCTGCGACAATGACGGCGTCTACGCCCGTGTCGTTAAGAAACCGCAGGTAGGCGGGCAGCTCGTCCAGATCCGTATCGTACAGGAGCGTGTTGATGGTCACGTGGACCGACGTGCCATGCGCATGCGCGTACGCAACGGCATCGGCGAGTTCGTCGTTGTCAAAGTTGTTCGCTCGCGCGCGCATGCCCCAGCGCTTGCCAGACAAATACACGGCGTCGGCGCCAAAGAGAATGGCTGCGCGCAGCTGCTCTGGTCCGCCGGCAGGTGCAAGCAATTCCATAGGCTGACGATCTTTCACGGACGCTCCTTTGCGGTAGATAGGGTGGTCTTACATGGTAGCGCATGTCGCCGCAAAGTGGCCGAAAGGGGCCTAGCCCCAATCGGCCAACCCCGCGCCCGTGGCCAACCCGGCGCAGGCGGCCAACCCGGCGCGGGCGACGAACCCGCCACGCACGGCCAAAAAAGGCGCGCCACCCCCTCGGGTGGTGCGCCCAATGGTGCGACCAACGGTCGTTGCGGCCTACTTGCTCACAAACGCCTTAGCGTAGTTCCGCGCGATGCCGTTGTACGTCTTGGCAGGTGCCTTCGATCCCTTCATCACAAAGACGATCTGTATGGCCTCGATGCGACGCTTCATGCCTTGCGATCCGGCCTGCGCGCCATTCTTGGCCCAGCCCATCCAGCCGTACCCCTGTGCATGCACGCGATAGTACACGTCATACTTCTTGGCCATCTGTCCGGTCAGACGGATTTGCACGGCCTCCGTAGGCTTGGCCTTGCTGCTGTTGACGCCGCTCACGGCACCGTTGCTCTTCCATCCCTTTTGCCAGCCGGAGCCCTGGACGTGCGAGCGATACTGGATGCTTCCCGTAACGTGCGCGTTTGTCAGCTTGAGCGTGAGCGCCTGAAGCCCGCGGGAGGCGTTCGTGGTCCCCACGATGGTCGAACCCGGCTCGTACTCGAACCAACCTCTGCCCTGAACGCGTGCCGTGGCAAACACGTCGGGCATGCCCAGCGCGTCAATGGCAACGCTCTTGGTGCGCGTCTTGGCCCACGAAGCGCTAAAGGTCCCCGTGTAGGTGCGCTTTCCCTTCTTGAGCTCGGTCGGCTGCTTGGCAACGACGCTCGTTACCTTGGCCTTTGCCGTCTGCACATGGGACGCGTCGTGGGTGCAGGTGCGCGTGGCGACGAGCTTTTTGTTGTTGCTCGACCACGTGTAGGTAACCTTGCCCCACTTGTGGCCCAGGGCGGGGATGGCCTCGGTCTTTGTCTGCGGAGCGAATGCCCCGTTCTTAAACGTGGCCGTGTAGGTCCTCACGCCCTTGTCCGTGCAGGTCGGTGCGGTGGTGACCGCGCTTACGGCCGCGACGGTCTCGGCCTCGGTGTGCGAGGGGTCATGCGAGCACCTGCGCGTGGCCACCACCGTGTTGGCGTCGGTCCACTCGTAGGTCGGCTCGTTCCAGTCGTGGCCAGTCGCGTCGATGACTTCGGTCTTGGTGTGTGCGGGATTGTTGAGGCAGGTAAAGGTGATGATGCCCGTCTTCGTGCAGGTAGGCGTGGCGGTCACGCTGCCCTCGTCCCACGCATGTCCCGTGGGGTCGACGTCCTCGATTCTGGTGTGGTCGGGGTTGTTAAGGCAGGTAAAGGTCCTGATCCCCGTGTTCGTGCAGGTGGGCGGGGTGGTCACGAAGCCCTCGTCCCATGCGTGGCCAAGGGCGGCGACGTCCTCGGTCTTGGTGTGGGAGGGCTCGTTACGACACGTATAGGTCCTGACGCCCGTGCTCGTGCAGGAGGGCGGGGTGGTCACGGAACCTTCGTCCCATGCGTGGCCGGTCGCCTTAACAACGACGTCTTCGGCGTTGAGCTCCACCGTGCCCTGCGCATCAGAGAAGAGCTTGCCGCAGGTGCCGCACGTCCAGTGCTCGATGTTGCCGTCCTCCGTGCAGCTTTCCGCCACCTGTGCCACGTTGACCAGGTCGTGTACGTGCGTGGACACGGGGATGACACGGGTCTCCACATGGCTGGCGTCGCGGGCGCACACGCGCTGCTCCTCGCCCTCCTCGGTTTCGGTGGCGGGCTTGGTCTCGACCCAGGCGCCCCACTCATGCCCAAGCGCCGCAACGACCGTATCGTCTGCGGCAAGGGCAACCTCGCCCTTGTCATCCGCAAAGGTCCCGCCGCACCCCGAGCACGTCCAGTACTCGATGTTTCCGTCCTCCGTGCAGGTGGCCTCCTTGGCCTCGGTCTTGACGAGCACGTGCGTATGGGCAAGCACGTCGGTGGCACGGGTCTGGACGTGGCTGGCGTCGCGAGCGCACACGCGCTGCTCCTCGCCCTCCTCGGTTTCGGTGGCGGGCTTGGTCTCGACCCAGGCGCCCCACTCATGCCCAAGCGCCTCGACCGTCACCTGGTCGGCCGTGACCTCCTTGGTGCCGGCCTCGTCGGCAAACAGCTTTTGGCAGCGGCCGCACTTCCAGTGCTCTGAGATGCCGGTCGCATCGCAGGTGGCGTCGGCAGCCTCGACCTTGGCAAGGTCGTGGCCAAGCTTGCGAAGCACGACGTCTTCGGCAGAAATCTCGACGGTGCCGCCCGCGTCGGCATACAGCAAGCCGGTGTTCTCACACTTCCAGTGCGCGATGTTGCCGTCTTCGGTGCAGGTGGCGTCCTTGGCCTCGACGGCCTCGATCGTGTTGCCTCGCACCGTTATGCCGGCGGCCGGGCCATACGTGGTGCCGGCGATTTGGAACGCGACGTCATAGTCGACCGACTCGTTGAAGTCCGTTACCCCCGCAAGCGTAAAGGTCGCGGATTGCTCGGTGTCGGATCCCGTGGTCTTGGCGCTCGCTTTGTTTTCGTGGTTGAGCGTCTCTGCAAGAATGATCGTGAGGCCGTCATGCAAATGCTGGCCCTTGATCGTCACGGTGCACTGGCCGCCCTCCGCAGTAAGCACGGCGGGGTTCGCGACGACGGACTCGACGACGGGCTCGGGGGTCACGTGCACGATGACCCAAGACGACTCCACGGCCGCGCCATCGCGTGCGTAAATGGCACGCACCTCGTAGTCGCCTTCAGTCACGGCAACGAATGTCCCGTCGGCGGAGACGGTCGCCGGTCCCGTGAAGTCGCGCGTCTCGTAGCTCACGACACGCGAGATGATGCGGTCCTTGTTATCGTAGACGGCGGCGGGGAAGGCCTTGTTGAGGTCAAGCGACTCCTTGGCAACGACGGTCGCCTCGCCCGACGTCTCCACTCGGTAGCCGTCCAAGTTGGCGGTGGCTTGTGTCACCCTAAACGGCACCAGTGGATACGCCGGCGCGTTTTCCGCGTTGGACACGACGTCTCCGTACTTCGCCTTAAACGTGACGCCGTCATCGATTACCCATTTAATGTACGCGTCGCCCACGCCGATGGCCTTCGCGGTCTGCTTGTGGGTGGCGGAGTTGGTGCTAAGGCTCAGCACGGGGCTCGATTGAAGCTCCGCGCCATCCTCGTTGCACAGGACCCAGTGGCCTTGTTCGCCGTCAAAGCCGTAGTATTCGACGCCTTGGTCGTTATAGCCCGCCAACTCGAGCACGCCAAGATTCATGGCGTCGCCCATCACCATGTCATAGACGTCCTCGCCCTTTACGACCTTGACCTCCGTGAGCTGGTACAGCGGTACGATCTGGCCCAACGACGAGGTCTTGCTCTGGGTGGTCGCGGTCATGGTCGCGCCAGAGGCGATCATGGGGATGTTCTTGACGATGTTTTGTGCGTGGCTCATCACGCCCTCGTCGAACTGGTCCCAGTCGAGCGCGTTGGTTTTGATAATACCCTCGTCATAGCCCGACGTCTGGCCGTACGCCTGCTCCATCTTGTTGGCCGTCTTTGGGTCAAGGGCGCGCAGATACAGGTTCTCGGGCGCGGTTGACCCGCCAGTCTTCGAGCCGGTGCCAAAGAGCGACGAGAAGCACGTCTCGGAGTCCCATTGGTGAACGAGCGCGTCGTCGTCGTAGCGGTACCCGCTAAAGCTAAAGATTGCCACCTTGTAGTTGAGTGCCGTGGGGCAGTCGTACTGGATGGTCGTGGTGCTCTTGCCCGAGGTCTGGTCCACGCTTATGGCGGTGTGGGGCGGCAGCGTCACAGAGGTGGACATGCCGCTGCTGTAGTGGTCCTCAAGCGACGACTCTTTTCCATAGGCGGTCTCGATGGCCTGGTTGGCCGTAAAGCTGGCAGACAGCTTGTAGCCGGCCTTTGCGCCAAAGAACTTGCCCTCGATCTCGACCTCGGAGCCGATCGACTCCTCGAAGCCAAAGGACTCGGTGTTCTCGATGGAGTTGGAGACGGACTCGACCGTCTCGGTGCTCTGTTCGGCAGATATCTCGGTCTCGGACTGCGAGCGGTTCTCGAAGAAGTTCGAAATCTTGTGCGTCGAGTCGTTGTCGTCCGCCGCGTTGTCGATGACGTGCGAGTTTGCCGCCGTGATGCCAGGGGCCACGATGGGGGACAAGGTAAAGTCGTAAAACGCCAGCGTATACACGTTGTAGAGATACTGGGAGGTGGAGCCCTCGTTGTTGATGCTCACGACCGTGCGGTAGTAGACCTTGGTCTTGTCGGTCATCTTCTTGATGTTGTCGAGCCCGATTTGCTCGTACACGCCGTCGGGGTCGGTGTTGCGGCGGTACATGGCGTACGACGTCATGTAGGCCGCGTTGCGCAGCGCGTCGTTGAGGCTCGTCGCATACGAGAGGCCCGACGTCATGACGATGTCGTTTTCGCGCTCGCCTCGCGTGAACTTGTCGGGGGTATTCCGCCCGCTCAGGTACTGCTCAAGCCGGACGTTCTCTTCTTCCTCCACGGCATTGGGGCCATAGTCCTCCTGGAAGGTGTCGTTGTTGTGATACGTGGAGCTGGTGTTAGTCTCAAGCGCCCTGTAGGCAATCGGGCCCCAGTCGGCAAAGAGCTGATCCGCTATGGGCTGCAGGTTTGCCTCGTTGAGCTCGACGGCTCCAGCGTTGCCGTCGTTGATGAGCCTGGACTTGTCTACGTAGGTGTAAGGGTCAAGCGTGATGCTGTTGATGTGGGTAGGTTCGTCTTCGGTGCCCTCGTAGTCCACGACGGCCTGTTGAGCGGCAAGCGCCGGTGCGGGCACCAGGCTTGCGACCATGGCGGCCGTCATGAGGATCGACAGCACTCTTGTAAGAGGCTTGCTGGTTCGTCGTGCGGGTCGTTGTTCCATAGGCAGGGTCCTTTCGTTGACGTTTATATCGCCCAGTGTAAGTATATGACTAATGGACAGTGGAAGAGCTACTAACCTGCATAATCACCCCCATTCCTCAGACGCATGCGATGCCATTGCCAGCGCGCATTTGTCAGGCGGGTCGCAATTGTCTACTCTAGGTTGGGAGGACATCTGCAAAGGGGAGGAGACACCCATGGACTTCATGCCAAACAAAAAGCTGGGCTTCGGACTCATGCGCATGCCGCGACTCGATCCCAACAACGCTGCCGCCGTGGACGTGGAGCAGGTCAAGCAGATGGTCGACCTGTTTATGGAGCGCGGCTTTACCTACTTCGACACCGCCTGGATGTACAACGGCTTCGCGAGCGAGGGCGTTGCCAAGGAGGCGCTGGTCAGCCGGTATCCGCGCGAGAGCTTTACGCTGGCAACCAAGCTGCACAACGGGTTCTTCAACACGCTGGAAGGTCGCGACGAGGTGTTTGACGCGCAGCTCGAGAAGACCGGCGCGGGCTACTTCGACTATTATCTGCTGCACGGCATCGAGGCGTCGAGCCTGCCGCACTTCGAGAAGTTCGACTGCTTCCAGTGGCTGCTGGACAAAAAGGCCGCGGGGCTGGTCAAGCACGCGGGGTTCTCGTACCACGACAGCCCCGAGCTGCTGGACAAGATCCTGACCGACCATCCGCAAATGGAGTTCGTGCAGCTCCAGATCAACTACCTGGACTGGGAGAGCGAGTGGATCCAGTCGCGCGCATGCTACGAGGTGGCGACCCGGCACGGCAAGCCCGTCATCGTTATGGAGCCGGTCAAGGGCGGCACGCTCGCGCAGGTGCCGGAACAGGCGGAGGCCGTGCTCAAGGGGCTCGACGCAAACATGTCGGTTCCGAGCTGGGCCATCCGCTTTGTGGCGAGCCTGCCCAACGTCATGTGCGTGCTTTCGGGCATGAGCAGCCTGGAGCAGATGGAGGACAACATCTCGTACATGACGGACTTCGTGCCGCTGACCGAAGCCGAGAAGGACGCGTGCTTTGCGGTCGCGCAGATCATCAACAACCAGACGGCCATCGCGTGCACGGCGTGCCACTACTGCACGGACGGCTGCCCCATGAACATCTGCATTCCGGAGTACTTCTCGCTGTACAACGAGGACATGCGCGACGACCTCGAGCACAAGGGCTGGACCATCAACTTTACCAACTACGACAAGCTCGCCGAGGAGTTTGGCCGCGCGAGCGACTGCATTGGCTGCGGCCAGTGCGAGTCCATGTGCCCGCAGCACCTGCCCATCATCGAGACGCTCGAGCAGGTCGCCGCCCACTTCGAGCACTAAAAAAGTGGCCGATTGGGGCTAGGCCCCTTTCGGCCAACCCCACCCGCCCGGCAGGGCCAGACGGCCAAAATGGCCGATTGGGGCTAGGCCCCTTTCGGCCAATCGGCCTAACGCGGCCGGGCAGCCCCGCCCTGGGCCCCGCCACGCCCAAACCTTCGTAGTTTCGCCAAAACGCCTCGTATGTGGTAGAGTCCTTATCCGTAGCTATAGCTCAAGAGAGAGGAAGCCCTATGAACTCTACGGAAGCTGTCGTAGCGGTGGGACTGCTTGCCAGCGCCGTGATGATGGCTCTTGCCTTTTTACTCGTATTCTGGGTCCTTTTGGTCATTGCGCATTGGCGTATGTTTACCAAGGCGGGCGAGAAGGGCTGGAAGTCCATCATTCCCATCTACTCCGACTACGTGCTGTTCAAGCTCGCGTGGAACACCAAGAGCTTTTGGATCTGGCTGGGCCTTGGCGCGCTCACGGTGATCACCACGGCCCTGAGCGGCCAGTATGCCATCACGGTAAACGGAGAGCTCGTGATCACGGGCACCTCCAACATGTTTATGGGCACGGTGTCGTTTGTCGCATCGATCGCGAGCATGGTGTGGTCGGCCATGCTGTGCCTGCGCACGGCCCTGGCTTATGGCAAGCTGCCGTCGTTTGGCATTGGGTTGCTGCTGCTTCCCAACATCTTTAGCATGATTCTTGGTTTTGGATCCGCAGAGTACAAGGGGCCGCAGGAGTAGCCAAAGATAGCTGGTCCGGCGTCTGGTCGCGTGGCCGGGCATGCGAGAGAAGGGATTTGACATGAGCCGTGCAGCTGGGATTATCTCGGGAGTTCTTATCATTTTGCTGGGCGTGATGTGCCTGTTTACGCCCATCGTGTCGTATGGCGTCGTAAGCTGGATGGTGGCGGTTGCCCTGCTGGCAGACGGCGTAAGCAAGATTCTGCTTTACAACGACTTTAAAAAGGCCGGCGTGTCGGACATTTGGGCGCTGGTGGGCGGCATCTGCTCGGTGCTTCTGGGCGTCATGCTGGTGTTTAGCGGCGTGGCGCGCGTGGCCGTGGACGTCATGGTCGCCTACATGGCGAGCATTTGGCTGCTGGTGGGCGGCTGCGTGCGCATTGCGCGTTCGTTCCAAATGCGTCAGGCCTCACGGGTCATGCGCGCCCAGGTGCTTGGCGCCAACTGGGATCTGGCGCTGGTCGTGGGCATCCTTATGGTCGTGCTGGGCATCCTGTGCCTTGCCAACCCCGTAATCGTCATGGTTACGCTGGGCCTGCAAATCGGGGCCTCGCTGGTCCTTGGCGGTATAGGGCTTATCACCGCAACGGCATAGGGCTCATTACCGCAACGGCATAGGGCTCATTACCGCAACGGCATAGCAAACCCGACGGGGACGGGCGACAAGCTCGTCCCCTCGTCACCTTACGCCACGACCTCGGTCCAGGTGTGGCCGCACTTGTTGCAGTACCACACCTTTATGGTGCGGCCCAGCCCGTCCGTGGTGGTTTGCCTAAGGACGACGTCCTCGCTGCCGCACTGCGGGCAATCGGGCTCCATCATCCACTCGTCCAGGCTTGCGCCGCTCATCACATCTGCCATGGTCAGTCCTTTCCCCCTGCGCCGTCGTTCCATGCTACCAGCGCGTTGTTGCCCTTCTTGCGAGGTTCCTCCGGACGTTCGGGAATAATCTTTACGTGGTCAAATTCGCGTTCGAAGGCCTCGCGCGCCTCCTTTAGCACGTGCGCCCCACGTCCTTCGAGCGCAGACCGCACGTTGCCAATGTAGACGCCGCCCACGCGCAGATGCGCTCGCACCACGCGCGCCCCCTCGTCGGTCTGCATGGGCCCCAGGGGGCGGTTTCCCCTAAACGCGTCGTTGACGATAAGGTCGAAGCCCTGCTCGTCTTCCTGCAAAAACGCCCAGGCATCCGCGACGGGCAGCTCCAGCCGGCCGGTGTCGCGCACCTCAAAGTCCTTCTCGAGTTTGTCTACGAACAGCCGCTCGCGCGCGATCCGCACGATGGCGGGGTCGATCTCCACCGCCACGCAGGCAAAGTCGGGCCGGTACGCCACCAGCCACTTGGGGAAGGAATACCCTCCGCCCCCCATGACCAGGCAGCGCCGCACGACACCCTCCGCGCGCGCCCAGCCGCGCAACGGCCACGTGCGGTGGACCACCTGCGCCCAGGACCGATGGTACTCGCACACGGGGTCCCACAACAGGTCGTCGTCCACGTAGCACACGCTTTGGTACGTCCCGTTTACGTTGAGCAGGCGCACGGTGGTGCCGTCCGCGTCTGCGGAGTCGAACACCATCGCAGGGCCAAAGCGCGTGTGCCAGCTAAACCACACGCCGCGCCATGCCAGCACCCGTGGCAGCAGCAGGCGAATGACGACGGCCACGACGGCGCCAGCCACGGTAAGCCACGCAAAGGTTACGACGAGGTCCGATCCCATGGGGCTCCTTTCAATCACGTGGGCATTCACCATACTATTGCTTAGATTGATTGTGTGTTGCCATAATCTGTGCGCTTCCTCGGTTATACTAAACTGTGCTACATAGGCGACGCATTATGCCGTAAACGAACCAACGTAGGAGGTCTCGATGATATTTGGACTCGGTACGCCAGAGATTCTGATCATTCTAGTCGTAGTGCTCGTCATTTTTGGGCCTAAGAATCTTCCGAAGCTCGGCTCCGCCCTTGGCAAGACGGTCAAGAACGTCCGCGAGGGCATGGATGGCGAAGAGGACGAGAAGGACGAGGGTGCGTCCGAGGACGAAGAGGCGGACGCCGAGTAGTCCCTCGTTGTTGATCAAAACGCTATGAGGGCGCGCATGCCCTTGGATTGTTGAGGTGAGCATGGCTGCTAGTACGCAAACCATTACTTCTGCCGGTCGCAAGAAGTACGAGGAGGAGCTTTACTCTCGCGAGCACGAGATTCGCGACGAGATCAACAAGCGCCTGCAGGAGGCAAGGGAGTTCGGCGACCTTTCCGAAAACGCCGAGTACGATGCCGCGCGCGAGCAGCAGGCAGAGAACGAGTCGAGAATAGCCGAGCTCATCCAGATTCTTGCCACGGCCGAGGTCGTGGAGATGACGGCCGTCGACGAGCGCGACCTTGCGGCGGCGGTCGGCACGGCGGTCGAGCTTGAGGATGCAAACGGCAAGCGCATCACGTTTTCGCTGGTAGGCACCACCGAGACCGACTCTTTGCTCAACCGCATCTCCAACGAGTCCCCTGCGGGCGAGGCGCTGGTCGGTCACAAGGTGGGCGACGAGGTGTCGTTTACGACTCCGGCCGGCAGGGTCCGCACCTATCACATCGTAAGCATTCGCATTACGGAGCGCCACGAGGCTGGCGAGTAAGAGCGACGTAGTGGTGTGAGACGAACGGGGCACGCCCCGGCGTCTCTGAGGTGAGGCGAAGGGGAGCGCCCTTTCGCCTCATTTCTGTGTTTCGTAGGCAAGGAGAAAAGAGCATGTCAGAGAGCACGCCCATACAAACCAACGACGAACGCGCCATGCGTCGCGCAAAGCGCCAGTCCCTTATCGACGCCGGCGTCGATCCGTACCCCATAGCGTCCACCGTCACGAGCCATGTGGCAGATCTTGCGGAGGCCTACGCCGACTTGGAGGCTGGCGGCCTTGGTCCGGAGGATGCCGTGTACTACCTTGCGGGACGCATCCGCGCGTATCGTGGCCACGGCAAGTTGCTCTTCATCGACATCGAGGACCGCACGGGCACGCTGCAGCTCTTTTGCCGGGTCAACAACCTGGGCGAGGACATGTGGGAGCTTGCCAAGCAACTGGACGTGGGCGACATCGTGGAGGCGTGCGGCACCGTCATGCGTACCAAGCGCGGCGAGCTGTCGATCATGGTGCGGGAGATCCGGCTGCTGACCAAGTCGCTGCGTCCCTTGCCCGAGAAGTTCCACGGCCTGTCCGACCGCGAGGTGCGCTATCGCCAGCGTTACGTGGACCTTATCATAAATCCCGAGGTCAAGGCCACGTTCGTTAACCGTTCGCGCATCGTGTCGGCCATCCGCCGCTACATGGAGGACCTGGGGTACCTGGAGGTCGAGACCCCCATTTTGCAAGAGACCTTGGGCGGCGCCAACGCGCGGCCGTTCACTACGCACTTTAACGTGCTGGACCAGGACTGCTACCTGCGCATAGCCACCGAGCTGCACCTCAAGCGCTGCCTGGTGGGCGGCCTCGAGCGCGTGTTCGAGGTCGGTCGGCAGTTCCGCAACGAGGGCATGGACCTTACGCACAATCCCGAGTTCACCTCGATGGAGGCGTACTGTGCCTACGGTGACCTTTCCACGATGAAGGAGCTGAGCGAGGGCCTGTTCCACGCCTGTGCCGCGGCCGTGGGCAAGGGCGACACGATCGAGTACCAGGGTCAGGTCGTGGACCTGAGAAGCCCGTGGCGTTCCGTGCCCATGCACGAGCTGGTGAGCGAAGTCGTGGGCGAGCAGGTGAGCATCGACACGCCCGTCGAGCGTCTGCGCGAGATCTTGTCGGCCAACGAGCTTGAATGGGAGCCCAGCTGGGGTGCCGGCAAGCTGATCTTTGAGCTTTACGACGAGCTGTGCGAGAAGACCCTGGTCGATCCCACGTTTGTGTGTGACTATCCCGTGGAGGTGAGCCCGCTTGCCAAGCGCAAGGCGGACGACCCGCGCTTGACGGACCGCTTTGAGCTGGTGGTGTGCGGCAAGGAGTACGCCAACGCGTTCAGCGAGCTCAACGACCCTGTCGACCAAGAGAGCCGCTTTGCCGCGCAGGTGGAGGCCAAGGCTGCCGGCGACGACGAGGCCATGGAGTACGACTACGACTACGTTCGCGCGCTCGAGTACGGCATGCCCCCCGCGGGTGGCATCGGCTATGGCATCGACCGCATCATCATGCTGTTTTGCGACCAACCCGCGATTCGTGACGTGTTGCTGTTCCCGCATTTGCGTCCCGAGAAGCGCGAGCAGCCTGCCGTGGCGGGGGAGCCTGAGCCGGCGGCCGGCGAGGCGGGTGACGACTCGGTACCTGCACCGGAGGAGCAGGCCAAGACGAACGAGCCCGCGGCCGCCGAGGCAGAGCCTGCGGCAAACGAGC
>JAGCBF010000279.1 GCA_017652285.1 Atopobiaceae bacterium | reverse complement strand
TCAGGCCAAGGGTTTGCCTCCCACTTCTTTCAGATTCCGCCTCACGACGGACACCCTTGTGTTTGGCTATGCGCTTCCCGCTGCTGGGCGCGCTCGGGACTTTCACCCGTTAGGTACGTGCCATGCTCGGCACACAACAAAAGCGCCCCTTGCCTCACACGGGGCAAGGGGCGCTTTTTCGTCACGTATGTACGGCCACTTATTACGCCTTGGGCACCCAAGGAAGGAAGCTGAAGTACTGGCCGAAGAACTGATCGAGCGTACCGTTGGAGACAGCCTGGATAAAGCCGTTGAGCGCGCCAGTAAAGAACGCCACCAACAAAAGGATGGCGATGAGCAGCAAGAAGCAGAAGTAGGAACGAGCGTAGTTGCGACGGTTGATGTTGGCATCCGAAAGGCTAAACACGATAAGGAAAATCCAACCCAGAATGGGGATCGCGAACAGGATGCTGAGGCCAAAGTACGCCCACGCACCAAGCGGTCTGCACTCGGGTGGAAGATCAAACGGGTCGAACTCACTGAAGTGGTTTGCCATGGGTGGCTCCTTTCGGCTACGTGCTGCTGCATGTGAAGTGCAAGTGGTCTTAGTGTAACATCAACTCACAACAAAACCACACACTTTTTGCCTAATCGGGCAGGCGTGCCAAGTCGGCAGGGCACAGGTCCTCCAGCACGTCGCCATCGTCAAACAGCAAGGAAAACGTCAGCCCGTCCGCAGCGGGCGCACAGGCGCACAAGACGCCCGCAAACGACTCGTCGTCCTCGTAGCCTTCCGCCACGAATCGCACGCGCATTCCGAGCGCAAAGCCATCTGACGACGGCGCGTCGACAAGATCGCAGAGCGCATCCTCCCCCGTCCGTCGGTTCTCTCCCATAACCTCGAGCAAATAGCTCGGTCCGTCGCTGCGCACGGCCACGCTCACGACACGCCCGAGCGCATATGCACCGTCGTCTTGCACCACGACGTCCTGGCCCACGGCATACCGTGCCGGCGTCCGCGCATCGTCTTGCGGGGCGTCCGCGTCCATGACAGCACGCGCACGCGCCAAAAACGCCACGTACTCCTGGCGCAGCACGGCATCGCGCTCCGACGTAACGACTCCCGTCGCTCCCAAATACGAGGTAAGCAGCCCATCGAGCTCGTCTTGCGTCACAGCACGCAGATCGTCTTGAACGACCGCCTTGACCACGACGTCTTCCAACGACACGTCATACACATAGCCCCGCGATACGGCACGGACGCCCACCACCTCTCCAACGGCGTGGGCGTCCTCGAACGTCAGGGCAACGGCCTTACCCAGCTCGTACATAACCATGCCTAGAACGTGTCGCCGTTCCATCCCCAGCGCGTACGCATCATGGGGTGATAGGTCACGTACACGGACTCGCCGGGAATGCCGAGCTCATCGCGCAACAGGTCGCATATGCGTGCCGTAAACACGCTGCAGGCCTCGTCAGGCGTGTCGCCAATAAGGCTCACCGACACGAACGCGCCCTTGTCGAGCTTGTGCCCGCCCAGCCACAGCGAGTAGTCATCGTCGATGCCGACCATCAGGTAGCTCTCGCCCTTACCAAAGGCCGATATGGCCTGGCCGAGTCCCGACTTGATGGCATCGCGCTTCTCCGTGCTTACCGGCACCGTGATCTTTGCATCCACAAAAGGCATTGATGCTCCTCCCTCAACGGTCTGATTGCGTAGATATGCGGTAAATCTTTTTCGATTTGTTTAGGACTACTTGAATATAGCAGACTTTTCTTCTATTTTATTCGATATACAGAACATTTACTGCAACAAATGAAGCCTAACCGAAGAAGGTTGAAGCATGATCGAACGGCCGTATTATCTCGACCGGCTCAAGCGTCTTCGCAATACGGGACTTGCCAAGGTCCTTACCGGCATGAGGCGCGCGGGCAAATCCGGGGTCCTGCGCCTTCTTGAGCAGTCGCTGCTCGCAGAGGGCGTGGACCCCGCTTCAATTCTGTTCGTCAATTTGGAATTGATGGAAAACGCTCCCCTAAGGACGGGGTCGTCGCTGCTTGCCCACATCCGCTCGCATGCCCCCCACGACCAAACCGCCTTCGTGCTTGTCGACGAGGCGCAGGAATGCGCAGACATTGGCGAGGTCGCCTATGCGCTCGTTGAGGACGGCCGCTTTGACCTGTATTTGACGGGCTCTCATTCCAAGCTGGTCGAAGACGAGCTCGCGGACCTCATGAGCGGGCGGTACGTGGAGATACCGGTCTTTCCCTTGTCGTTTGCGGAATACTACGGCCTCCACCAAGGCCAGGCCGTAAGTGAAGCGCAGCTGTTCCAGCGCTACCTTACCAACGGCGGGCTTCCCCATACCCTTGCGCTGGAAGACGACCCCTACGCCCTGCGCGACTACCTGGACGGCGTGTACCATACCGTCATCCGACGCGACGTCGCCGGAGGGCTTGGGCACGAGGACCCGCTGCTGCTCGACGCAATCGCACGCCAGCTCCTGGGAAACCTCGGCAGCGCGTCGTCTGCCAACGGCATATCGCAGGCGCTGAGCTCGTCTGGACGCTCCTGCTCGGACGACACCGTGTCGCGCTACGTGGGTGCGCTTGCCAACGCCTACGCGTTTCATCGCGTGCGCCGCTACGACCTGCGCTCAAACGCGCTGCTCAAGACGCACGAGAAGTTCTATGTGGACGACTTGGGTCTACGCACCCTCTTGATGGGCCCGCAGCAGGCGAACCTTGCCGGCCTGTTGGAAAACGTGGTGTATCTGGAATTGCGGCGGCGCTTTGCAGAGGTCCACGTGGGCAAGCATTATGGCCGCTCCATCTGCTTTGTGGCGCACGGCCCACAAGGACGCGCGTACTTCCAGGTAGCGCCTAGCGTGCTGGACGCGGCCACGCTCGAACAAACGCTCAAGCCGCTAAAGGCAGAGCGGGACAACTACCCCAAGACCATCCTGACCCTCGACCAAATTGGCCTGACGTCGCATGACGGCATACAGCAGCGCTATTTGGTGGAGTGGCTGCTCGCGGTCTGAAGTTGCGGGGCGGGGCATCGCTCCCCCGCCCCACAGGTCTTACACGGCGACCTCGTTGCCCCACTCGTCCATGCAGAGCAAGATGCCACCGTCGACCCCACCCACCGGAGGGCGCCAGTCGTTTACCCAGGCGAGCACGTCCGCCTGGCAGTCGTCCGCCGAGTCCGCATAGATGCGACGGCAGCGCAGGTCGTAGTTGCCCACCGAAGAAAACGCAAGTATGGTGCCGTGTCCGTCTGGGTTGCGGTGATAAAAGTCCACCGTGCATCCCCTGCCGTTGTATTCGATCTCGCATGCGAGCCTTTGGTCGCGACTGGCGAGCATCCACCGCACGCAGGTGAGCAACCTTCCCTTCCACACATACGTGCTCGGCGTGAGCCTCTTTCGTTCGCTCCAAGATACCGGCGTCTGTACCATGGCAATCGACCTCCTACGTCTTAACTACGTTGCGTGCAGCATACAAGACGCGCGAGACAAAAATTAAGCGCCCGCAGGCGCTTGGTCTCGTCGATGCAACGTGGCAGGAAGCCAGAGGAGCTACGGCTTACCAGTGAACGTAGACCGCCTCTCCCACAAAGGTCATGTTAAAGAGCTGCTCGGCTTTTTCGAACGGAAGGTTGACGCAGCCGTGACTGCCGTCGTAGGCGTACAGGCTGCCGCCAAAGTCGTAGCGCCAAGTGGCATCGTGCAGCCCAAGGCCACCATAGAAGGGCATCCAGTACGAGACGTAGCTTTCGTAATCGGGTTGCCCGTCACCGTTTTCGTCAAGCCCCACCAGCGTTACGCCCGTCTCCATGGAATAGATGTTGAAGACCCCCGTGGCCGTAGAGCGACCCTCGTACAGGTCGCCCGTGACCACGGCGGTCTCCCACAAGACCTCACCGGTCTCGCTAAAGAGGCGCGCGAACTGGGCCTCCAGGTCCACGTCAATATAGCGCCCCAAATCGGGGTTCCAGCCCCCGCGCTCGTATGCGTAGTCCCTGGATTGGCCCTCCATCGTGCGTTCCTCGATCACGGGTGCCTCGAAGCCATCCACGATGCCGTTAGTCAGGCGGTTCACCATTTCGCTGACGAAGGCGTCCTGATCAAGGTAGTAGTAGTTGAACTCGTCTTCGTGGTACGCTGCCCACACGACGCTCTCTTGCGTCCACCAGCGAATCGCCTCTTCGTTGACCACGACACTCGGGCCCTCCCCTATGGTCACCCAGTAGGAGTTCTGATCTGCCGTGGCCGTGATCACCGGCTCGCCGTTGACCAAGATGGGGATGTCGGACGTCCTGGAACGGTTGGCGCACTCCACCACGCGCGCGAAGTCGGGCACGTCATCCACCGTCGCGTCATGCATGATCTGGTTGGCGTCCAACTCGCAGCTTCTTTTGTAGGTACGCAGCTCTTGCTTGAGGGCCGCGTCCACCTCTTGCGGCGCGACCGCCCTTCCCGAAGCGCTGCCGACGACTTGGTAGAGGTTCTGCTCCTCGTTGAAGACGATCTCCAGGTTCTCGGCGGTCACGGCGCTCCGGTTGTACTCATCCGCCATGGCGTTGACCACGTTGGTGAGCGCGCCCTCGTCAAAGGTGACCCCTTGGCCCCCGTTGACGGTCGACGAGAAGATCAGCGAGATCGGCCAGGTAAAGGCCGACTGGTTCTTGATGGCCAGCTGGGCCAGCTGCCCCTCGTCACGGTCCAGCCCGATGTCCATGCCCCGTACCGTGCCCGAGAAGTCCCCTGCCTTGACCTCGCACGCGAACGCCGCCGTGTCCTCTTCCAAGGTCTTTTGCACCTGGTCGACCGTAAGGCCCGACACGTCGACGTCGCCCACATAGGTGCGGGGCAAAGTCCTGGTGGAGAAGCGCTGTACGCCCAAGATGTACACGAGGATGAGCGCCGCGGCCACGCTCACCCCCACCGCGATCGCACGCACGCGCATTCCCTGCGCGTCCTCTCCCGGTTCCTCGCCCTCGTCGTAAACGGAAGGCCCGCTCTCGTAGCTCGCGGCAGAACCCGTGGAGCCGAACAGATGCAGTCCCGCTACGCGACGCCCGCCAACCACCGCATCGTCATCCCACGAGAGTGCCTCGTGGACTGCGGTCACACCAGTATGCGAATCGCCGGCGACCTCCAACGGCTGGAGCGACATCGTCGAGTCCAGCCCATAGTTGGCACCCTCTTCGTACTCGAACTCGTAGTCGCCCTCCAGGCCCTCATCAATATCTGGCAGTGAGTAGTCTTCGACGAACTCATCGCCTTCCCCGTACTCGATGGCGCCCTCGTCGTCGTACGCGCCTTCCTCTTCGTACGCATCCTCGGCATCGTACTCGACCTCGGCGCCCTCGAATTCGTCTTCATCGACGTAGGCCTCGTAGGGTTCCTCGTCTTCGTACTCGTCCAAGTCGTCCAAGTCGTCTACGTCGTCCACGTCGCCGTATTCGTCGTAGGGGTTGTAGTCGTCCTGGACGCCATCGACCTCGAGCTCTTCGCCAGGGCGTTCGTACCCCATGTCCTCCTGGGCGGACTGAAGCCACTCCGGCACCGACCGTTCCGAGCTGACGATGCGGTCGTACTCGTTCAGGACCTCGGGAACGGGGACGAACTCCGTCTCGGCGGGAGCGTCTGCCAGCGCGTCCGCCTCGTCTTGCGACTCGATGACGGGCAGTTGCTCCATCTTTGGAGACGGTCCGACCCTAGGAACCGACCGGCGCGCCGCGCCGCGCGCAGATGCGATCGACTCGTCCTCGGTAGTATCGGGCTCTGGCTCCGCAGCCACGAGCGGCTTGCCCCAAAAGCCGGTGGTGCCTGGCCTTTGCCTGTTGTTAGAATCGTTAGAAGCAGTTGTCACGTGTACCTCCAACATCCACGTTGTACGTCACGTAGGTCTACTCATGCTACACAAGACGACTAGCATAGCACTCTGTACGACATGTACCGATAAAACAAACGTTATGCATAATTGTCATACGTGTCGTAGTAGTCGCCGTCGTCTTGCCAGTCATACGACCAGTAATCCTCTGATTGCTCGTAGTCCAGCTGTTCGCTTTCCTGCTCGCCGTCCTCTTGGTATTCGCTCTCCTGCTGGCTCGCATACTCGCTGACCTGCTGTTCGACGGTACGGGCGACCTCTTCTGCCTCGCGCATCTGCTCCTCCAGACGCGCGGCGGCCTCCGCGTTGAGTCTATCGATCGTCTCGGTGCGGCGTGCGGTCACGGCCTGCACGTACGGCGTGGGATCAACGTCGGCCATCTGCAGGCTAGCGCGCGCGGCCTCGATCTCCTCGTCCCGGATGTCTTGCGGTGCGACCTCGCTAAAGACAAAGACGGGGAGCTCCAGCTCTGTCGCGGCCTTCTCGTCAGACTCCGTGTCGGACTTCTCGTCGGACTCCGCGTGATCCTGCGCGTCGTCGCCTGCCTCTTCGGCCAGGATTCGCTCGTCCTGATCGCTCAGCGCGACGACGATGTCATAGGAGTCGACCGTGCCGACATACATGTTGCCATCGCTCGACATGGCGTTGCCCGCAAGGCTAATCTCATAGCGCCCCGGCAGCAGCGACAGTGCGTGCTCGTCGAGCGTTACCGCGCGGGTCTCGTTAACGGAGTCGCCCGCTCGCGTCCTTCCCACGACCTTTAGGACGACGGGCATATCGCTTGCGGACTCCTCGTTAGGAACGCGCAGCTCCACGTTTACGCTTTGGGGGGTTTTGAGGGAAAGCTCGGCCGCCTCGACCTGTCGCTCCCGCTCCGCATGCGCTCGCGCCGCCTCCTGAGCAGACAACACCGCCCACACGGCTAGCCCCAGCACGCAGAGCACCGCGGCAACGATAACGAGTATGCGTACCTTGGAGACCTTCGTCGACGAGGGGGACTCGATCACCATCGTACGTTCGACGTCGTCGATGGGCTCGTCAACATCGGCTTGCTCCCCTGCCGCGGCGTCTTCCACATCGTCACCCGCGTCGTCGGGCACCGCCTTGCCAGCGCCGTCCGATGCGGACGGGCTGCCCTCGTCGTCGACGATCCGCTCCCCTGCCGCGGCGTCATCCAAACCGTCCGCAGGCGCCTCCGCCTGCTGTTCGGCGACGTCGCGCGCCTCGGCCTGGGAGCCGGACTCGCCTGTTTGCGACGGCTGCGAAGCCGCAGGCCCCGACGATTCCCCGGGCTTGTCGGACGCTTCGCGCGCCTCGAGTTGCTCGGGAGGCGCAACGCTCGCCTCTTCGCTTTTGGCGAACAAGCCTTCCACCGGCAGTCCGCACGACGGACAGAACCGGGTGTTCTTAGGTAATGCTACGTGGCATCGCGGGCACTTCATGCTACCCTTCCCCAGTCTACGGCGTTTATGCTGTCATGCGCAACATGCTACCTTACTTTTTGCCTGTTCGCTAAAAAACTCACGTTAGACACCCATCTTGTTTTGAGAGCGTTAACATGCGCGACACCTGCCGCAAGAATTCGCGGCACCAAGCGGCCTCGCCACCGGGGTACTGGCATGGTTTTGCGTCCGGCCGTCCCTAATGCCCCGTAAGCTCCGCGCGCACGTCGGCGATGCGCTTTGCCGGGATCGCAATGGACGTGCCGTCGTCTAGGAGCAGGCGACCCGCCTTGAGCTCGACTACGTGGTCGCGGTTGACGGCATAGCTGCGATGCACGCGCATGATCTTGTTGTCGACCATCTCGACCGCGTCACGAATCACCGCGGGAACGACGATGTCCTTGGTCATGCAGTGGACGACGGTGCGCTTGCGGTTTGCCTCCAGGTAGATGATCTGCGACGGATGCACCCAGTGCACCGTGCCGTCGACGTCGTAAAGCGACACGCTTTTGCGCGACGAGCCCAGCTTCATGAGCGACCTCATGTAGCGATAGGTCTCCGTACCTGCGCTGATGGGATACCCCTCGCCGTCTTCCACGTAGCCCACCGGTGACGACAGGTGCATGTGGACGAGCAAGGGCCTTCTGCCCTTACGACACCACACAAAGGTGCAGCGATGCCAGTGGGCGTAGATCTTGTCACTGTTTGGCGGCGTAAGAACCAAGAAGTTGCCCGCCACGCAACACACCGTTTCATCCACGTACGCAACGGTGTAGGCCTCGTCCGTAACGGTCGATCGCATGGGAACCTCGGGGACCTTGAGCGCCTCGGCGAAGTCGACGAACGACGATGCGTAGTGATCCTTTTGCGATCCGATCCACACGATGTCCGGGGCCGTGCGGTTAAGGCACCAATCGATGTCCAACGCCCAAATGTGGTGCACGAAGTCTTTGGAGAGACGTATTGCCTCCTTCGCGTATTCGTCGACGGAGCTTGTGTTCGCGCGCATGTTCTTTGCCGCCATGGCCACTCCGTTCTCGCGGCGTGGTAGGTACCCTCGCTTAAAGCCAGTCTACATAACTACGATTTGCTTGCGCAAACGTTTCGGGGCGGTTTCGAAGCTTGTTCCAAAACATGTGTCGTTCGTTCTCTTTTGCAGGTGCTTTTCTCCATATAGCCACTGCGTACACCACTCGTTTGCGTTCGGTATTTACCAGCCGTGGAAACGACGGCACGGCGCATGGCGATGACCCGTACAATAGGGGCAGCCGTACGGAGGAGTACCCATGATCACAAAAGCGAGTACCGAGCACGTCAGCTTTTTGTCAAGCGAAGGCACGACCAGCATCAACGGCGTCGTTTGGTGGCCAGACAAGGAGCCACGGGCCGTTGTGCAACTGGTGCATGGCATGGCGGAGCACATCATGCGTTACGAGCCCTTTGCGCGCTACCTCAACGACCAGGGCTTCGTGGTTTGCGGGCACGACCACTTTGGCCACGGCAAGAGCGTGACCGATCCGTCCAAGCTTGGCCAGCTGAGCGCACGGTACGGACACCGGACGCTGGTCTCCAACGTGGGACGCATGCGCGACGTCATGCACGATCGCATGGATGCCGAGCTGCCGTATTTCTTGTTTGGGCATTCGATGGGAAGCTTTGTGGTGCGCTCCTACATCACCTCGTGCGGACAAGGCCTCGCAGGCTGCATCATTTGTGGAACCGGCCACATTCCGCCCATGACCTCGAAGGTCGCCAACACCTTGGCGCACGCCATCGCGCGCGTCCGGGGCGAGGGGTACGTGAGCAAGCTGCTGGATAACCTTTCCGTGGGCTCATACGCCAAGGCGCTCGACCACCCCAAGACCCCTTTGGACTGGCTGTCGTACAACCGCGAAAACATAGACGCCTACATCGCCGACAACCTGTGTGGGTTCTCGTTTTCTGCCGGAGGCAATGCCGCACTCACGGCGCTGACGTCGGACGTCTGCAGTCGAACGAGCTTCGCGCGTATCCCCAAGGACCTGCCGTTGCTCTTCGTCGCCGGCGACGCAGACCCGGTTGGCGCCATGGGCAAGGGCGTGCGCATTGCCGCGCGCATGGCAAGGGAGGCCGGCAACGTCGACGTGACCTGCAAGATCTACGAGCACATGCGACACGAGATTCTTAACGAGACCGACCACGGGGTCGTTTTCGACGACATCGCCACATGGATGGAGGACCGCATATGAGCAGCCACTACGTCATAGCCCTAGACCAGGGAACCACCTCTTCGCGCTCCGTGCTCATCGATCACGACGCGCGCATGGTCGACTTCGTTCAGCGTCCGTTTACGCAGATATACCCCAAGCCCGGTTGGGTGGAGCACAACCCGCAGGAGATTCTCTTTTCCCAGCTGGGATCGCTCACCGAGCTTTTGGCCCGACACAACCTGTCCGCAGACGACATCGCGGGCATCGGCATAGACAACCAACGCGAGACCACCGTGGTGTGGGATCCCTCCACGGGCCAGCCCATCGCAAACGCGATCGTGTGGCAATGCCGCAGGACCGCCGACCTCGTGCAGGAGCTGTGCGGCGACCCCCAGGTGGCGGCGCGCATCCGCAGCAAGACGGGACTGATGCCCGACGCGTACTTCTCGGCAAGCAAGATTGCGTGGCTGCTCGACAACGTGCCCGGAGCTCGCAAGCGGGCAGAGGCAGGCGAGCTGCTGTTTGGCACCATCGACACGTATCTTATTTGGGTTCTGACGGGCGGCCTCGTGCATGCGACCGACCCGACCAACGCAAGCCGCACCATGCTGTACAACATTCACGACGGCTGCTGGGACGACGAGCTCCTGGAGCTCTTTGGAGTTCCCAGGTCCATGATGCCCGAGGTCAGGCCCTCGTCTGGACTGTTTGGCGAGACTAGCTACCCCGGCGTGCCAGCGGGGATTCCCCTTTGTGGCGTGGCGGGAGACCAGCAGGCGTCGCTCTTTGGCCAATGCTGCTTCGCTTCCGGGCAGGCCAAGAACACCTACGGCACCGGGTGCTTTTTGCTCATGCATACCGGAGACGTCGCCGTGGATTCCGCAAACCAGCTCGTCACCACCATTGCCGCAAGCGCGCCGGGCGTCGACCATACGGAATACGCCCTGGAAGGCTCGGTGTTCGTGGGCGGTGCCGTCATGCAGTGGATGCGTGACGAGTTGGGGCTCATCCGCACGGCCGCCGAAAGCGAGGCGCTCGCCGCATCCGTGCCGGATACAGGCGGCGTCTACGTGGTGCCTGCATTCACGGGCCTTGGCGCACCGTGGTGGGAGTCCGACGCGCGCGGAACGATTTGCGGCATTACGCGCGGCACCAATCGCAACCACCTCGTTCGTGCGGGGCTCGAGTCCATCGCATACCAGGTTGCCGACCTGGTAAAGGCCATGGAGGCTGACGCGGGCAGGCCCATCGACGTGCTAAACGTGGACGGCGGCGCCTCCGCCAACGACCTGCTCATGCAGTTCCAGGCCGACATTCTTAACCGCGAGCTGCACCGACCACTCAACATAGAGACCACGGCGCTTGGCGCGGCCTTCCTGGCGGGCCTGTCTTGCGGATTCTGGTCCGGCACGGACGAGCTCCGTGCGCTGCGCGCCAGCGACGACGTGTTCTTGGCTCATATGGAGCGCGCGCGTGCGGACGAGCTGCTCGCCGGATGGGCCAACGCCGTTCGCCGCACCGTCGCGCCGTAAGGAGAAGACCAACAGTGCAGATAAGATAAGTCAAGGCGCACGAAGCCGCAGGTAACGGCGGTTGGGTTATCTTGTCTGCGCATTGCCTGTAACACCCGCTCAAGAAAGGAACGCATCATGCCCGAGCGTTCGTACAAGTCCAAGCAGATGATCGTCATGCGGCGCGACCTGCGCATGCGCAAGGGAAAGATTGCGGCTCAGGCCGGCCATGCATGCGTAGAGGCCACGCTCATGGCGCTTGCGCGCGAAGGCAGGCTGGATCAGGTTCGCGTGACGCCCCAGCAAAGCTGGGTCTACCTCGAAGACGAGGGAACGCCATCGACGCCGCTTTCGCGCTGGTTCGACGCCGGCGTGGCAAAGGTTTGCGTCTACGTCGATGGCGAGGAGGCACTTCTCGACATCGCCGCACAAGGTCGCGAGAAGGGCTTTGCCGTTGCGCTTGTGCGCGATGCCGGGTTTACGGAGTTCCATGGGGAGCCCACCTACACCTGCCTCGCCTTCGAGCCGCTTGCCCCCGAGCAGATCGACCCGCTGACGGGCGACCTGCCCTTGTACTAAGGCGGGAACGGTCGGCTCGTCCTTCCTGTGTACAACATATGTAGTCACGTGCGCACATGCGTATGCGGCAAAGCCCGCGGGTACATAGATACCATAAGAAAGGAAACTTATGAATGGTATCTTGAACTTTGCGGGCATCGTGGCGGGACTGGCGCTCCTCGCCAAAGGTGCCGACACGTTTGTGGACGGAGCGAGCGCCCTTGCATCCAAGCTCGGCATACCATCGCTGGTGGTGGGGCTCACCGTCGTGGCTTTGGGAACCAGCGCACCAGAGGCCGCCATATCCATAGCTTCTGCCGCACAGCAGGCAGGCAGCATGACCATCGCCAACGTCTTTGGCAGCAATATCGTAAACATGCTGGTCATCCTAGGCGTCGTCGCGTTGGTGGCCAAGGTGCCGGTACGGCGCGCCACCATTAGGGTGGACATGCCGCTTGTGATCGGCGCCACCGTTTTGCTGCTTGCCCTTTGCCTTTGGGACGGCGTGTTGGGAAGGCTCGACGCGCTCGCGCTCCTGGCGCTTTTGGGAGGCTATATCTTTTATCTGATACAAAGCGCCCGCAACTCCGAAGAGGCCCCGGAAAGGGACACCACGGACGACATTCCCACAGCCCGCAACCTCGTCCTCTGCGTGCTTGGCGCCGCAGCCATATGCCTGGGAGCCAACCTTACGGTTGACAATGCCCTCGTCGTGGCCGAGGCATGGGGAGTCCCCCAGCGCGTCGTCGGGCTCACGGTCATCGCCCTGGGCACCTCGCTGCCCGAGCTGGTCACCTCCCTTACCGCCGCGCGTAAGGGGCAGACGGACATCGCCCTTGGCAACGTCGTGGGCAGCGGCATACTCAACGTGCTCTTTGTGCTGGGAGTCTCTGGGGCCGTGTCGCCCATTCCCTTTGCCACCGAGCTGCTCTTTGACGGCGCGGTCGCGCTTGCATCCGCGGCCTTGGTGTGGGCGCTGTGCTTCCGTAACAAGACTCTGGGTCGCGCGAGCGGCGCGACGATGCTTGCAGGCTACGCGACGTACATGGGCTGCCTGCTTGCCTAGAGGCGCCGCCCGTCGCGCGCTATTCCGCCCGCAGGTTGCCGGCGGCAACGTGGCGATCGAGAAGCTCGTCCACGTAGTCGGCGATCTCGGCAGAGCCCATGCGCGTGACGGCGTTGCGGCTTGCGGGACCAGATTTGGCCACGTTGCGGTTGCGCCAATCCGCCCCGTCGTTCGAGTCGTTGAGCATCATGGGCTGCAGGTTGTCCATGGCGTGGGCAAAGTGGGCCTCCGGCGTGTCGTTTCGCTCGAACTCCTCCCAAATGCCGCGCAGCTCTGCCGCCTGATCGGCAGGCAACAAGGCAAAGAGCTTGTCCGCCGCCTGCAACTCGCGCTCCGCGGCTGTCTCTTGGCCTTTCGTGTCGTAGGCGTAGGTGTCGCCCGCATAGATCTCCACCAGGTCGTGCGTCGCCGTCATGATCATGGTACGGGCGATATCGATGGGCTCGTCTGAGTACTCGCGCAAAAGGTACGCCATAACGGTCATGTGCCAGGCGTGCTCCGCGTCGTTTTCTCTGCGCCCGTGATGGGACAGGTGCGTCTGGCGAAGCACGTCCTTCTCGGCGTCGATTTGCAGCGCAAAGGCAAGCTGCCGGGCAAAGCGTTCCCTATCCATGCGGTCTCCTTCCGCTACTTCTTGCAGGCGTCAACAAAGCACTGGACGATCCGCATCTGTCGCTCGTCGATGTTCCAGATCCATTCCGGATGCCACTGCACGCCCCACACAAAGCGCTTGCCGGGCAT
This sequence comes from Atopobiaceae bacterium, assembly GCA_017652285.1. GTDB lineage: Bacteria > Actinomycetota > Coriobacteriia > Coriobacteriales > Atopobiaceae > RUG440. Next base: position 1,914 of record JAGCBF010000279.1, on the reverse strand, counting down.
CCAAACCGCCTCGATCACCCCGTCCTTGGAGCGTGCCAGCGGGATCAACGTAGGCGCCAGCCGCCGTATGGCCTGATGATGAATGCTGTTGACCGGAAGCTCGTCGACCTGCAGGAGCTCATGGAGCGGCTCTCCCTTCTCCAGCGTGACCCGGTGGCATGGCATTTCGTACGGCGGCGTCATGGCATGGTTGAGCGACCCCGGTATTTGCGTCGTGAGGTCCTGGTACAGCGTGCCCCCGTTGTAGATGTTGAGCATCTGGCATCCGCGGCAGATGCCGAGCACGGGCTTGTCCTCGTACAACGCTATGTCGAGCAAGCGCACCTCGAGCGCATCGCGAAAGGGCTGGATCTCTCCGCACTGCTCCATGGGCTCCTCGCCGTACAGACGTGGGTCCACGTCCGCACCGCCCGTGAGTATGAGGCCGTCGCAGAGCGACAGCACCTGTTCCACGTCGACCTTGTCGGAGTCAAACGGAAGAACCAGGGGGATGGCCCCGCAGGCATAGAGCACGTCCAGATACCCCGGACGCATCCAGAGTCCCCGCTTTTCCGTGTCATACAATGGCGAAAGGCCAATGATTGGCTTCATGCTCAGTCCTTGTCGTCCTCAAGTTTTCGCTCACGATGGTAGCGCACGTGCGGCACGCCTGCACAAGTGTATCAAAAGAGCAAACGTGAGTCCGCTGGTGACAAAGCGCCGTTGGGCCGCAAGACCGCCCCGACGCCTTGCCGTCCGTGCGTTATCGTACGAACCGGCTATGCAACAAGACGATGGTCGCCCCCACCGTGGCCAGCACCGACAGCGTAAACGCAAATACCCACGTGCCGTCCATCGGCAACGGCGTGTTCATGCCATAGAAGCCATACACCATGTTGGGAATCGACAAGACCAGCGTAAGGATGGCGAGCGTGCGCATGGTGCTGTTCATGTTGTTGTTGATGATGTTGCCAAAGGTGTCCATGGTCTCGTTAAGAACGTTGGCGTAGATCGAGCACATCTCTATTGCCTGCGTCATCTCGATCGACACGTCCTCAAGCAGCTCGCGGTCCTCTTCGTACAGATTCAGGATGCGCCCATAGCCGATCTTGTTAAGCGTGGTCTCCGTGGACTTGAGCGACGTGGAAAAGTACACGAGCGACTTTTCGAACCCAAGCATCTTGATGAGCTCCTCGTTGCGCATGGTCTTGCGCAGGCTGCGTTCGTTTTCGCGGAACTGGCGGTTGATGGAGCGCAGGCAAACCAGGTAGCGCTGGGATATGTTGAGCAGCATTTGCAGCAGCATGCGCGTGCGCATGGCCGTGTTGAGGTTGCGAACCTTGCCCTGCGCGAAGGCGTTGACCGTCTCCGACTCCTTGAGGCTCACCGTTACCAGGTAGTCCTGCTCGGGCAAGAAGATGAGCGACAACGGATGCGTGTCGTACTGGATGATGGACGAGTCCACGCTGTCCTTGTCGTCTTCCACAAAGGGACAGTCGACGATCACGAGCACCTGACCCGTCTGCTCGTCGTAGTCGATGTGGGACGTCTCTTCGTCGTCGAGAGAGGCGCTCAGGAACTCCGGCTCGATTCCCAACTTGCCTTGGAGCCAGCGACGGTCCTCCGCATCCGGCGACACGACGCTGATCCAACAGCCGGGTTCCGGCGCGTCAATCCTTTGCGTAACGCAGCGCAGGGACGCGACACCCGAAGGGTCGGCTTCTGGCACAGTCGTCTTGTAGTATTCGATCATGTTTACCGCCCCCCTCGTTCATGTGTGTCCACGTTCCTTTCTTTGAGAGATTTACGGAATTGTTATTGTAGCGCTTCTGGCGCGCAAGTCAAAGAACGGGCAAAAGTGGCCGATTGGGGCTAGGCCCCTTTCGGCCACATGAGCCGTCGCGCCGGCCTAAAAGTCGGCGTTGCCCACGGTGC
>JAGCBF010000034.1 GCA_017652285.1 Atopobiaceae bacterium | reverse complement strand
GGGCAACTACTGGGACGAGGCAAGCTCCTTTATGCGACGGCTCATGAACTCCACCTTCAAGACCAACCGCAATTTGGGACGCGGCCTTATCACGGGCATCACGCGCGTTTAGCGCGAATCCATATTCAGCGATCTAAATAACCTGTCGGTCGTAACGACGTCGACCGCGCTGTATCAAAACGCTAATGGAAAGTGGCCGAAAGGGGCCTAGCCCCAATCGGCCATTTCGGTGCTATACCAAAGAGATTATGAGTCCTTCTCGCCGTTGAGCGAGGCATAGAACGTGCACTGGTCAAAGACTTCCTCGATGGTGTGGCCGTTGGCAAACCGGAGCGAAAGGAATTCGCCAACGGTGGGAACGAGGTCGCTGCAGTCTACAAAGTGATTCTTGTGATTGCGAATAGACGTATCCTGCGCGCGCCAGTAGTTCTCGTTGGCATCGGTGATGTAATAGACCTTTGAACCAAAGCGCATGTAGACAGAATGATTAATGTGCAGATACTCGTCCAGCTCCGGATAGCTTATCTTTAGAGCCTCCGCTGCCTTTTTGCCCATGGTCGCTCCTTTCGATAGTGGCAAAACCTTCGTCCGTATATCATAGCGCATACGCGTGCCGTTACCCACTCCAACTTGATGGACGGTAGGAATGTGGCCGATTGGGGCGAATGTGGCAGATCGCCGTGCCCCGTCGGAGATGGCCGATTGGGGCCAGGCCCCTTTCGGCCAATTTGGCCCCTCGGCCACTTGCGGGGGCCGAGTCCTAATCGGCCACTTGCGGGGGCCGAGCCCTAATCGGCCACCCCGCCATTATCGGCCAAAAGGGAGCGTTCGAGCGCGTCGGTCGTGTGCGCGATGACCTGTGCGCCGCGCTCGCGCAGGAGCCGTTCTTCTCTAAAGCCCCAGCTCACCGCGATGCAGTCGATGCCGGCGTTGGCGGCCGTAAGAAGGTCGACCTCGGAATCTCCCACATAGACGCTTTGGCCTTTGGTCGCTCCGACCACGCGCATGCACTCGAGCACGGTGTCTGGCCAGGGCTTGCGCCGTATCCCGTCTTTTTCGCGCTCGCCACATACGACGTCAAACATATGGGGAAAGAAGTGCTGCACCAATGGCTGCACGGCATAGTCGCCCTTGTTCGATACCACGCAGCAGTGCAGGCCCTTGTCGCGTAGCGTTTGCACCAGTCGAACGACGCCGGGGTAGGGGGCGGTCCTGTCTAGGTTGTGCGCTGCATAGTGGGCATCAAAGGTGGCGTGCACGGTCTCTATGAGCTCGTCGCTGCTGCCGGTGGGCACCGCGAGCCTAATGAGGTTGCGAATGCCGTTTCCCACAAAGGCGCGCACGTCGTCGACGCTGCGTAACGGCAATCCGTGAGCGGCGAGCGCGTAGTTCGTCGAGGCGTGCAGGTCGCCCAGCGTGTTGAGCAGCGTCCCGTCCAAATCGAAAATGACCGTGGTATATCGCACGCGCTTTCCCTCCATCTTACGCTTCGGCAAATCTTGCCGTAATCCTTGACCCAATGAGGGCCATTTCATCGTATTATGGACAAGTATGTATGCTGCGCGGGAAGGAAAGCGCATGAGCGACATAAACAACAACGAAAACGAACTCACTCGCCTGTCGGGAGGTTCGTACTACAAGTATTCGCGGAGTGCCGGCGTGGCGAGCTATCGCAAGCGTCGGCGACAGGGCAAGATCTTTAGATTCGTTGTGTCGGTCTTGCTTATCGCGGTCATGAGCGTTACGGCCTTTTTGTTTGGCAGGCGCCTCATGGACGACAAGCCACTTACCGGCGCCGGCTACATAGAGCAGGAAGACGAGATCGTGGAGGTGCCGGAGCCTGAGGAGGCCCCGACGCTCCAGCCGACGCAGATAACGCTGCTCATGGCCGGCGATGTGGTCATGAACGATGCCGTGGTGCAAAGCGGCCTCAAGGAATCCGGTGCGTATGGGTTCGATCATCTCTTCATGAACCTTCGCGGTGAGCTCTCGTCGTTTGACCTGCGTCTGGTTGACCAAGAGACCGGATTGGCGGGCAGCAAGTTTGGGTTTGGCGCCTGGATGCCGCTCAATGCCCCGCAGGAGCTGGGACGTGCGGAGGTGTCTGCAGGATTCAACGTGATCCTGCGCGCCACCGACCACACGCTGGACAACGGCACCGAGGGCGTTCACAACGAGCTCGCCTGGTGGCAGAGCGAGTATCCCAACCTTCCGCTGCTCGGTGTCGCGGAGCCTGATCCCGCCGCAAACCCGGGCCTCAACGATTACGTCAACAACGTGTATGTTTACGAAAAAGAAGGCTTCAAGGTCGCGGTGCTCAACCATTCCTGGGCGATCGACGAGGTGTCGCATGGCGTCGTGTCGCCGCTTACGGAAGACAAGATCGCCGCCGACGTGCAAAAGGCGCGCGACGCCGGCGCGGACATCATCGTCGCCTGCCCGCATTGGGGATGGGAAAACGAAGCCGAGCCCAACGACGAAGAGAAGAACTTCGCTCAGGTCTACGCGAATCACGGGGTGGACGTGGTCATCGGCACACACCCACGCGTGCTGCAACGCACCGAGATCCTGGAAGGCCCCGATGGTCACAAGACGGTCTGCTACTACTCCTTGGGTTGTTTGATCTCGTCGTTGTACAGCCAGAACTTCCTTGGTGGTCTGGCCGAGGTCACGCTTGCCCGCGATGAGTCGGGTGCGTGCAGCGTGCAGAGCGCCGTGCTCAAGCCCGTGGTGACGCACCGGGGCTACGGAGAGGACTACACGGTGTATCTGTTGTCCGACTACACGGACGAACTCACGTATTCCAGCTGGGACTATGACCTGACGCCTGCCGAGGCCACGCGACGTTGCACAGAGATTCTTGGCGAGGGATACAACGCCGAAGCGTTTGAGCTACGCATTCTGTAGCGGCTGACAAGACCGGTGCCATGACTGAGGGATGTTTTTGACCAGAAAATGTACAGATTGAAAGATTTGCCTACGGTTATGCGACGGCGCACGTAAGTGGCCGAAAGGGGCTTAGCCCCAATCGGCCACTTCCTATTCTTCGGCGGGCGCGGCGTCGTCCGGCGCAGGCTCAGCTGGTGCGGGTTCGGCGGGCTCGGCGGCCTCCGGCGTTGGCTCGTCCGCCGCAGGCTCGTCGTCGGCGGGCTTGTTGGCGTCAAGCGCCACGATGACGCTGTTGCCTCGCTGGATGTTAGCGGCCTTTATGGCGGCGTGCGTGCCGTTGGTCGCCACCACGGTTATGGGAACGTCAGTGACGATGTTGCGGGTGGCGTCCAGTAGCACGTCTAGGTGCGTGCTGCCGTCCTCGTCCGTGCGGATCGCCTCCAGGGGGACCATAAGGGAGTCGGGAATGCTGTTGAGCACCAAGCTCACCTCTGCGGCGACTCCAGAGGTGATGCGCTCGTCCGGCTCGTCTAGGATGATCGTGGCCAGTAGGACCTCGCCGTTGCTGTCTATGGAGGCGACGCTCGACGTCACGTTGAGGTCCTCGATGGCGGGGAAGGCAAGGCGCGCTTCCTGACCAATGCTCACGCGATCTGCGGATTCTTTGGGAATCTCGATCTGCACGCGATAGCGCGAGGTATCGGACACCAGGCACATGCGGGTCGAGCCGGTCACCGTTCCCGATGGCACGGCGGAGGGGTTGAGCTCGTTTACGACGCCAGAGATGGGCGCGATGATGGTGAGCGTCTGCTGCTGCTCGAGCGCCCGGTCGTATGCCTCTTGGATGTTGTAGAGGTTAATGTTGGCGGTCTCGGCGTCTGCACGCACCTTGTCTGCTGCCTCGCGTGCGGCCTTGAGGGCGTCTTCCGCCCGCTTCTCTTCCTCTTCGAGCAGCTTGATGGTGGCCGGGTCTGCCGTGGTCTTGCTCTTGTCCTTGTCCTTGTCTTCGTCCTTTTCCTTATCCTTATCGTCTTCGGAGTCCGAATCCTCTTCCTTATCCTCTTCGTCCTCGCCCTTGGCCTCCTTAAGGTCCTGCTCGACCTTGTCGTAGGCCTCCTGGGCCTTTGCCAGCGTGGCGTCCGCCTCGTCGAGGGCGAGGTTGCGCGCGTTGGCCTCGGCTTGGAAGGAGCTCAGGGCCGCCTCGGCCTTGACCACGGCGTCCGTGATGGTGGGGTTGTCGAGCCTAAAAAGCCACGCGCCCTCCTCGACGTATTTGCCCTCTTCCACAAAGGACTCGGCCACCGTGCCGGACACGCTGGGCATGACGGTGCGCTCGTCGATGGGCTGGACGAGCGCCGTCGCGTCGATGGAGTCGAGGAACTCTCCGTGCTCGATTTCGCGCGTGTCGTACTTGACTATTTGCTGAGGCTCGCTGCTCCTGGTGAACTTCCACATAAACCAGCCGCCCGCGCCGATTGCGGCTAGCACGAGCAACACGACGATCACGGTGGTTATGGTCGAGCGGCGGCGACGCGTTTGATAGACGTCTGCCCTGGCCTGACGTTTGGAGAGGTATGGCGAGGGCTGGTCGGTGACGTAGTAGGTGCGGTCGACGCTCACGGCCGCCACCTCGTTGCGGGCAAGCGTCTCGAGCGCGGCGTCCTCGTCTTCCGTTGGCATGCGGGGGATGACGCTGGAATCCACGCCGGACTGCGTGCGCGTGTCTAAGAAGTCAATGCGCTCCATGCCATACCCAAGTTCGGGTGACGCGACGGTGTTGCCGTCCACGTCGCCATACGAGGCAAGGTTGGGATCGTCGGCAGAGAAGCGCGACATGTCTGGTTGGTTGTTGGACATACGACTCCCTTGCGATGGGGTATGTGAGTCTAACAGAATACCGCAACTTGTCGGAGTTCTTGTGTAACGCGCGTGTATCCCCGAGCACATGAACAAAAAAGTACACTTACCGTCAAGCACGCGTCGTTACGTAGTAAAATGAAAACTTGTGTGCCAAGGTGCCGTTTACGCCTTGGAAACGTCTGCTGGCAAGCCGCTTGTACCGACACGGAGCGGCAAGGTACGAGAGGAACATCCATATGAGTACGTTTTCCCTGCATACGCATACCTGTGGTGAGCTGCGCGCGTCGGACTTGGGCGCGAACGTCGTGCTGACCGGCTGGGTGTGGCATCGTCGCGACCACGGTGGCCTTATCTTCATCGACCTGCGCGACCGCGAGGGACTGACCCAGGTTTCCTTTGACCCGGACGTCGCGGGCGACGCGTTCCACACGGCAGAGACGGTGCGTCCCGAATGGCCCATCAAGGTGGAGGGCGTCGTGCGCCTGCGGCCCGAGGGCATGGCGAATCCCAACCTTGCCACGGGCGACATCGAGGTGCTGGCGACGGGCATCGAGGTGCTCAACAAGTCCAAGACGCCCGCGTTCCAGATCGAGGACAAGATCGACCTAAACGAGGACCTGCGTCTGCGCTGGCGCTACCTCGACCTGCGCCGTCCGTCCATGGCGGCAAACCTGCGCCTGCGCTCCGACTTTACGTTTGCCATGCGCAAGGCGCTGCACGACCGCGCGTTTACCGAGGTGGAGACGCCCGCGCTGTTTAAGTCGACGCCCGAAGGAGCGCGCGACTTCATCGTGCCCAGTCGCCTGCAGCCGGGCAACTTCTATGCCCTGCCGCAAAGTCCGCAGCTGCTCAAGCAGCTCCTTATGGTCGGCGGCGTCGAGCGGTACTACCAAGTCGCCAAGTGCTTCCGCGACGAGGACCTGCGTGCGGACCGCCAGCCCGAGTTTACGCAGGTGGACATCGAGATGAGCTTCGTTGACCAGGACGACGTCATGGGCGCCTTGGAAGACGTCCTCAAGGAGGCGTTTGCCTCCGTGGGCGTGGACATGCCCACGCCGCTGCGCCGCCTGACGTATCGCGAGGCCATGGAGACCTATGGCACCGACAAGCCCGACACGCGCTACGGCATGCGCCTGCACGACGTGACCAAGCTGTTTGCGAACTCCAAGTTCAAGGTCTTCGCCACCGCGGCCAACACGGACGGACAGGCGATCAAGTGCATCAACGCCAAGGGTGCCGGCTCGTGGGCGCGCTCCAAGATCGACAAGCTCTCCAAGGTCGCGCAGGCGTTTGGCGCCAAGGGCCTGGCGTGGATAGCCTTCCGCGAGGACGGCTCCGTCAACAGCCCCATCGTCAAGTTCTTTGGCGACGAGGAGATGGAGGCCCTGCGCGCGGCATGCGACGTGGAGCCGGGCGACCTGGTGCTGTTTGCGGCGGGCGAGCGCATGCAGACCTGCGAGATCTTGGGTGGTATGCGCTGCCACATGGCGGACGCCCTCGAGCTGCCGCGGGAAGGTCACGACTTCCTGTGGGTCGTGGACTTTCCGCTGGTTCACTGGGACGACGAGCGCAAGGCCTATGCGGCGGAGCACCAGCCGTTCACCCAACCGGAAGAGGCCGACATCGAGCGCCTGGATTCCGACCCGCTCAGCGTGGGGTCGCACACCTACGACTTTGTCATGGACGGCTACGAGGCGGGCGGCGGCGGCATGCGCGTGCACAACGCCGACCTTCAAATGCGCATCCTTAAGCTGTTGGGATTCACCGAGGAGGCCGCGCGCGAGCAGTTTGGCTTCTTGCTGGAGGCGCTCGAGTACGGTGCGCCTCCCATGGGCGGCTTTGCGCTTGGCCTCGACCGCGTGTGCATGCTGTTGGCAGGCGCCGACTCTATTCGCGAGGTCAAGGCCTTCCCCAAGACGACCAACGGCAACGACCTCATGAGCTCCGCGCCGTCCGCGGTCAGCGAGCGGCAGCTTAAGGAAGTCGACCTTCGCTTGCTGTAAGCCGAACGCAAACCTTTGGAGCGAGGCAGGGAGCATCATCTTGCCTCGCTCGCGTTTTTCGCTACGAAAGGACGCACATGGCGATCGTAAAAGAAGTGGTCAACGGCTGGTGGGATCGTCTGTTGGACGTGGCCGACAAGCGCTCGTTTTCGGCGGGCGCCTCGGAATACGCGGCAAACCAAACCACGCGCGACTACATCCTCAACACGGCGGGCCTCGCCGCATGGGGCGCGCTCTTCCCGGTGTTGTCCATCATTGCCACGCAGCTGGCGGGAGCCGAGCAGGCGGGCATGTTTTCCATGGCGTTTACCACGGCCACGCTCCTTCTCTACGTAGGCAACTACGGCGTGCGCACCTATCAGGTGTCGGACATCGACGAGGCCGACTCGTTTGCGTCGTACCAGGTCCAGCGCTTCATGACGGTGCTCGTCATGCTCTTGGTGGGCTGGGTTTGGTGCGCGGCGCGCGGCTACGACCACGACATGACGCTCATTACCTGGGGCGCCGTGGGCTTTAGGGCGGTGGACGCGCTGGCCGACACCTACGAGGCGCGCCTGCAGCAAATGGACAAGCTCTATCTGTCGGGGGTTTCTCTGGCGGTCCGATCCGTGCTGGGCATCGTGGTGTTTACGGTCCTGCTGTTCGTTACGCGTAGCCTCGTGGTCGCCAGCATCGGCATGGCCATCGCTGCCGTGGCGTCGTTCGTGGTCCTTACCGTGCCGCTCGCGCTGCTCGAGACGCCCAAGTCGCGCAGCATCGACCGCATAGAGATTACCGAGCTCTTTGTGGAGTGCTTTCCCTCGTTTGCGGCACAGTTCCTGTTTGCCCTTATCGAGACGGTGCCAAAGTTCGCCATGGAAGGCGTGCTGTCCTACGACAGCCAGGTGTACTTCAACGCGATCTACTTTCCGGCGCAGTCGATTCTTATGATCGTGGGCTTTATCTACAAGCCCCAGCTCGTGCGCATAGCCAACGTATGGGCGGACCCGTCCAAGCGCGCGCGGTTTGACCTCATCGTGCTGGCGATGCTGGGGGCAAGCGTGCTGGTGACGGTGGGCATGCTGGTGGTTTTTGGCACGGTGGGCATCTGGTTCAACGGCGTGTGCTATGGCGTCGACTTCGAGCCGTACCGCATGGCGCAATACCTCATGATCGTGGCGGGCGGGCTTTCCGCGGGCATCGACTTTTTGTATCAGACCATCACGGTGCTGCGCCGCCAGGCCCAGGCGACCGTGACGTACTTCGTTGCGTTTGTGGTCGCGGCGCTCGCGTCTGTCATCTTGGTGCGCATGGTCGGCTTTGACGGCGCGGTCTATTCGTACATGGCCGTCATGGCCTTGCTCTTCGTGATGCTGGTGGGGCAGTACGTTATTATCCGCTTCAAGCGATAATTCGCGCCATCGGGTCCGCGGGCACAGGCCAAAACCTCCGCTTTTGCGTGCACGGCAGCCAAACGTGCGCGCAGAGCCGTGTTTTGCGGAAAAGGTGCGCGGGGTCTTACGCCCGTGAGCATTGCGCGCGACGTATGGGTTATCATGCTTCTAGACCGTTAGGAGAAGCCATGACACAGCAGAATCGTTCCACCCATGACCGCCATCAACCGCGCAGGCGTTCCGACGCGCCGCAAGGTGGCCGCTATGCGCAGACAAGACCGCAAGGCGGTCGGCCGGCCCCGCAGCGCGGTGCGCAACGTGGCGCGGCGGGCTATCGTCCAGCTTCCGCTGGTCGCGCGCCGCAGCGCAGGCCCGTGCCCGCTCACTCCAATCGGCCGCAGCGCCGTCGTCGCTCCGCATGGCCCATCGTGGTGGCTGTGCTGCTCGTCGCCGTGCTCGGCGTCGTGGCGTTCTTCGTGCTGCGCTCCTGCGGCAGCAACTCCGCATCCACCGGCGATGGCCAGTCGGCGGGCGAGCAGGCAGCGCAAATCGAGCAGGGCGATGCCAACGCCACTGCCACGGAGGACGGCACCACGCAGGCGGCGGCCACGGGCAAGAACAAGGACGGGAGCGTCGACATCAACCTGCTCATGGTCGGTGACATGTTGTTCCATTATCAGGTGCGCATGAGCGGCCTCAAGGCCGACGGCACGCGCAACTACGACCACCTGTTTACCCACGTGCTGGACGAGCTGGAAGACAAGGACATCAAGGTCCTCAACCAAGAGACGCCCATTGGCGGCAACGTCTACACCGGCAGCGCTCCCGACGGCTACGACGGATACCCCGAGTTCAACGGCCCGCAAGAGGTGGGCGACGCCGAGGCCAAGGCCGGCTTCAACGTAATCCTTAAGGCGACCAACCACGCCATGGACAATGCGTCGAACTTCTCCGACCCCTACACGCTCGTGCGCAGCGAACAGACGTTTTGGAAGACCAAGCATCCCGAGGTCGCGGTGATCGGCGAGGCCGACCCGGACGACAGCAGCTCGTCCGTCGACGATGTCTACGTGTTCGAGAAGGAAGGCTTTAAGGTCGCGCTTCTTAACTACACGCAGGACCTCAACGGCAACGAGGGCTTTGACACGCAAGGCGTCGTGTCCATGCTGGAGGAGGAGCACGTAAAGGAGACCATGGCCAAGGCGCGTGAGCTGGCCGACATGATCGTCGTGTTCCCGCACTGGGGCGAGGAGTACACCATCGAGCCCGTGGAGATGCAGTACGAGTGGGCGCAGCTGTTTGTCGACGAGGGTGCCGACGTCATCATTGGCAACCATCCGCACGTGATCGAGCCGGTGACGGCGCTTGAGGGCGAGGACGGCAACAAGGTGCCCTGCTTCTGGTCTACCGGCAACTACATCAGCACGTCGCCCGAAGACGGCAACGAGGACGTGCATCCCCTTATAGGCGGCGCAGCGGAGGTCACGCTGCACAAAGATGCCGACGGCACGTGCTCGGTCACCTCGGCCGAGTTCAAGCCGCTGGTTTCCCACCAAGGGGAGTCCACGGACATGACGACGTACTTCATTTCGGACTACACGGACGAATTGGCGGCAACCAACGGAATAGACACCGACGTCAATCCCGGCAAGGACGATTCCGAGCTCACGCCTGCCGTGGCAAACGACTTCTGCGCCTCGGTGCTCGGCTCCGGCTACGACAAGACCAAGGGCGTGTTCGAGCTAAAGCTGTAAACGCATCGGGCTCCACACTTTGGCCGATCGGGGCTGGCCTGACCTTATGGGCCAAGCCTCTTTTGGCACAGTAAGAAAGGACGTCATGCGCGTATTGGCCCACATAGCGACCGTCGTCGCCTTGCTGCTGGCGTTTGTGGGATACCCCGCATGGCAAGGCCATGTAAACGTGGCCGCGTTGATGCCTGGCGCAAAAGATGAGGGCGTGGCAACAAACATACACGACGCGCCACCCGGCGCCTACGTCATCCTCGTCAATCGCGACCTGCATGCGGACGCCGCGGCCCTGGATCGATGGCTGGACTTTTTTGCAGACAAGGGCGAGCCGCCCGTCGAGGGCGACGTCAGTTGCGTTGTGCTCGAGGGCGACTCCGCAGGAAGCGAGATGGCGGCGTACTTGGCTTCCCGCCTGCCGGCCGAGCACATGAAGGTGCGCGTGGACAACGGCGTGTTGGCGTTGTCCAAGGCAGAGGTCGGTCGCTTTGACGTCATGGTGATGTCTGACGCAGCGGCCGATGCCTTTGGCGCGTCCACGACCTACGACCTGCCCTTTGTGGAGGTGGTTTACCGGTGAGTGCGTCGAGCGGCACCAGCGCAGGCAAGGGCACGGCAAACGCCGCGGCACGCCGCATGGCGCGCATGCGACAGGCGAACGCGGTCTTGTCTGCGGTCATGCTGGCGTTGTTCCTGCTTCATGGGGTGGGCAACGCCTTTGAGCTGATGCTGGTGGGCGGACCTACCAGCAAGGGCTTGGCGCACGCCCTGCTGGCGCTGGCCGTCGTGCATGCGGCGCTCGGCATCGTGCTTACGGTCGAGACCGTTAAGGCGCAGCGTCAGGCGGGCACGTCGTACGTGCGCCTCAACAGCCGGTTTTGGGCGGTGCGGGCGAGCGGTGCGGCCATCGCCATCTTCATCGCCTTTCATATGATGACGTTTTTGCAGGTAAGCAGCGGCGGCCCGTATCGCCTGCGCGAGTTTGGCGCGTTTGAGCTGGCGACCAACGTGGGCCTGGTGCTCTCTATGGCGATTCATGTTTTGGCAAACGTGCGCCCGCTAGCGGTGAGCCTTGGCATTGCTGCGCCACGCTCGCGCGCGGCTGACCTGGCGTTGGTGTTGTCGATGCTGCTGTTGTTGATGGCGGTGTCGTTTGTCGTGTACTTCGTGTACTGGAGCGTGGTGTAGATGACGATCGTCAACGTGGTGGGGGCGGGGCTCGCCGGGCTCTCTGCCGCGCTTGAGCTGGGCAATGCGGGGGTCTCATGCAGGCTCGTGTCTGCCCAGGCGTCCGAACGTGCCCAGTCCGTGTTGGCCGAAGGCGGCATCAATGCCGTGCTTGACCTTATGGGCGAGCACGACACGCTTCGAGAGCACTATGAGGACACCATGCGCGGCGGCGCCTATTTGGCAGATCCCAATGCGGTGTGGGGCTTGGTGAGCGACGCCCCGCTCATCGTGCGCAGACTTGCGGACCTTGGCGTGCCCTTCCAGCAGGAGCACGGCGCCATGATTCAGCGCAACTTTGGCGGACAAAAGAAGAAGCGCACGGCCTACGTCAAAAGCAGCACGGGCAAGGTGCTGGTCAGCGCGTTGGTGGATGCGGTGCGCAGGCTGGAAGACAAGGGCGTCGTTACGCGCGCGTGGCATCACGAGCTCATGGACCTTGAGCTGGCGGACGGTGCCTGCGAGGGCGTGTGGGTTCGCGATACGCACACGGGAGCCCTTGAGCTGCTTGGCGGGCCGACCGTTCTTGCGTGCGGTGGTATGGGCGGCTTGTTTGGCAACCTTACCACGGGCACCACCACCAACACGGGCAATGCTGCCGCCATCGCCCTGGCGCGTGGCGTCGAGCTGGCCAACCTTGAGTTCTTGCAGTATCACCCCACCACCATGCCCTTGTCCGTAAAGCGCATGCTGGTCACCGAGGCCGCGCGTGGCGAGGGCGGGCGCCTGTTTGCGCTGCGCCGCGGCGAACCGTGGTACTTTATGGAAGACAAGTACCCCGAGCTGGGAAATCTTATGCCGCGCGACGTGGTTTCGCGCGAAGAGGAGGCCGTGCTCAAAGATCCTTCCTGCGGCGGGCAGGTGTACCTGGACATGCGGGGCCTGTCGGCGCACGTGTGGCGCACGCGTTTGTCGGACCTGCGGGACGAGGTGCGCCATTACCAGCACCTCGATCCTGCCAAGGAGCCGCTGCCCGTTGAGCCCGGCATTCACTACTGCATGGGCGGAATACTGGTGGACGAGCGTCACCGCACCAACGTGGCGCGGCTGTATGCGGCGGGCGAGTGTGCCTGCGCGTATCACGGGGCAAACCGATTGGGCGGCAACTCGTTGTTGGGAGCCATTCGTGGTGGCATGGTGGCGGCGCGTACCTTGCTGGACGAGGACGTGTCCGCGCAAGGTCGTACGCAGACGCGCGCCGCTGTTTCTGCGGACACGCCCGCCTCGACAAACGCGTCGTTGCAGACAAACACCAACGACGTGGAGCGTGCCATGCAAAAGGCACTGGTCGGGTGTATGGGGATCACCCGCACGCAACAGGAGCTGGAGGCAGGTCTGCGCAGCTTGGAGGCGCTGCCGCATACGGCACGGGTCGCTTTGGCGCGTGCCACGGTGGCCTGTGCGCTTGCTCGACAAGAAAGCAGGGGAGCGCACCAGCGCAGCGACTATCCCCATACCAGCGACGACTTTCGGCGCACGACGGTCGTGCGCTGGCAAGGCGACCAGCCGTCGATCGAGTTCAGAGCGTTGCCAGAGCCGCGCAAGGAGGTGCCGCAGGCATGAGGAGAGTCTTGGAAATCCTGCGGCGTAGCGACGCCGCCTCACAGCCCCACTGGCAGTCTTTTTTGTACCAGACCGACGACGAGCAGGCGACGGTCGCCACGGCACTCGTCGAGCTCAACGAGCAAGACGAGCTGCACGATGTGGATGGTGCCTTGGCTGAGCCCATTATGTGGGAAAACAGCTGCTTGCAAAAGAAGTGCGGCGCCTGCGCCATGGTCATAGACGGCGTGCCGCGTCTGGCGTGCGACACGCGTCTTGACTCCACGCGGCATGAGCGCATTCGTCTGGAGCCGCTGCGTAAGTTTCCCGTGGTGGCCGACCTCTTGGTGGACCGCAGCGTGCTTATGCGCAACCTTGCACAGGCCGGCACGTGGCTGGAGTCTGCGGCGGAGTTGCCCGCAAAGCGCTGGGACGTTGCCTACGAGGCGTCGCGTTGCCTGCAGTGTGGCTGTTGCCTGGAGGTATGTCCAAACTTTAGCGTGCAAAACGCCTTTGGTGGCATGGCGGCCATGGTTCCCCTGGCGCGGTTGCTCAGCGAGGCACCCGCCGACCAACGACGTGCTCTTGCGGCGTCGTATGCCAGCGCGGTGTACGGCGGGTGTGGCAAGTCGCTGGCCTGCCGCAACGTGTGTCCGGCAAACATCGACATCGACAAGCTCCTCTCGCGCTCCAACGCCGCCGCCATCTGGCACCGCTGGTAAGCTCCACGTTGTTTTGCTGGCAGACTATCAAGAGAGGCGATCGCGTATGGAAAACAAGTCACAGCCGATAGTGGGCGTCGTGTCGCTGGCCTTGTCGCTGCTGCTCGTGGTAGGCATATTGAGCTTCGCTGGGCCGTGCGGCGCGCACGACGACGGCAGCGTAAGCAGTTGCTTTTGGGCAGGGCGTGCGCTTTTGGGCATAGGTGCGGTGAGCATGGTCTTGTCGTTGGTGCGCGTGTTCGAACGCGACGAAGGCGAGCGACGGGGCTTGTCACTTGCCATCGCTTGCCTGGGCGTGCTCGTTGCGTGTGTGCCTGGTACTCTTATCGACCTGTGTGTGTCACAAGCCATGCGGTGCCACGCCATCATGCAGCCGTTCGCAATGGGTGTGGGCATTGCGTTGTTGCTGGTAGGCGGCATCGACCTTACGAGGCGGTTGCTCAAACTTCGCCATGCGTAAGTCGGACAAAACGAGCACGAACGAAGAACGAAGATGGTCATTGCGTGGTCTCTTTTTGACATCCGTCCACATGTGCTTTAGAATTATTTGAATTTTTGAGTATCGATTACGTGTGTGGAAAGAGGGATGTGTGAACTCGCTTTCGCTCTATGTCTCGACCTACCTTGTTGTGGACGTGTTCTGCATCATCATGGCAGTGGTGATCATCCGCAAGGTGGATCAGAGCTTTGGCTCGGAGCTGGAGATTCGCTACTTCAAGCGGATGATTGGCTATTTTTTGCTGTACTGCTTGACCGATGCCTTGTGGATGCCGGTAAACAGCGCCTTGTTTGGAATCCGTCCGTTTGCCAATGTCCTGCTGACCACCATAAACGTGATCTCCATGTCGTTTGTTGCCTACTTTTGGTTTTGCTACGCACAGATCATGATACATGGGTTTAGGCTGGAGACCGTGCGCGAGCTGGTACTCAGCCAAATCCCCCTGCTGGTGCTCATGGGACTTTGCATTACCAATCCCCAGACCGCCTGGTTGTTTAACGTGAATGAGCAAGGGGCGTTCGTGCAGGGGCCGCTCTACTACTGCGCCCCGTTGCTGGCAGGCGGGTACGTCGCGGCCGTTTGCGTGCAGGCGCTCGTTCGTGCGAGCAAGGTGACCTCCAAGGTGCAGCGGGCATGGTATGGAACGTTTACCAAGTTCGCCATCATACCTACCTGCGCCGTTGTTATCGACCTGTTCGTGGGCGGCACGCCCGCGGTGGCGCTCGGCGCGCTCACGGCCATATTGTTCGTGTTTTCCAGCCAGCAGGAGTCGCGTATCTTTAACGACTCGCTTACCGGGCTCAACAACCGCCGTCGTGCGGACCAATTTCTTATCGACAAGGTCGCTCATATTGAAAAAACGGGCTCGGTGTATGTTTACATGCTGGACGTCAACCTGTTTAAGCAGATCAACGACACGCTTGGCCACAACGAGGGCGACCGCGCCTTGCAGGTGGTGGCAAACGGCCTGCGTGACGCTGCCGTAAAGTGTCATGGCTTCGTCGCGCGTTGGGGCGGTGACGAGTTCGTGCTGGTGGTCGATTCCAGCTCGGCCACCTCGCCGGACGAGGTCGTGGACATCATTGACAAGAGCTTGGCACAAGCGTGCGTCATTGCGAGCCTGCCCTACACTCTGACGGTGTCCACGGGATACGCGGTATGTACGTCTTCTGCGGTAGACCCCGACGACCTTATCATTCAGGCCGACCAAATGCTGTACGAGCGAAAGCGCGCGACGCACAACGCCGCTTAGCCAGTGATGCCCTGATGTGTCAAGGGGGCATCACGTACAACGTCGCTTTGCCAGTGATGTCCTGACGTGCCGAGGGGCCATCCCCCAATGTGTTCCCACAACGGGCGGGGCAAGGGCGCGCGGGGCCCGATGCGCGGGTGCCGCGCGCCCGGCCGATTCGGCGAACGCGCACGGACACGTCGGGGACCCTGGCCGGAATTCCCGCAAAAACGCGTTTGGCGAGCGCCCCCTGGCCGGAATGCCCGCGAAAACGCGTTTGGCGAGCGCCCCCCGGCC
>JAGCBF010000278.1 GCA_017652285.1 Atopobiaceae bacterium | reverse complement strand
GGCAGTGCGCCAAACGAGCTGGGCATCGTCATGGCAACGGACAGCACCATGGCCATGATTCTTTTTCCATACGAGGCTTTCATGCCGCTCTCCTTTCTTTGTATGGTTTGGCCGAATGGGGCTAGGTCCCTTTCGGCCAGCTTGGGGTTTAGCCGATGGTTTGGCCGAATGGGGCTAGGCCCCTATCGGCCAGTTTTGCAAGTCTGGCAAATCTGTTAATATGGTAATTGCGTGGCCGCTTGGAACCAGTAACGCCTTGCGGCCAGTATTGCGACGTGGAACGCGCACAGCGAGTCCCACGTTTTTTAATTGCCCCGCGCGGTGGAGGCGCGCGGGGCAATCAGGAAGGAAGGAAGGCGATTTACGGGTTATGCCGTATCTTGGGACGGCGACGCCTGCGGTGACGCAGAAGCTTGCAGCTCCTCCAGCATGGCATTGACGTTCTTGCGACCGTTGCCAATGCCCGTCCGTAGCACGATCACCGCCAAGAGCGAAACTATCCCCAGCACAACGCCCACGATTCCAGCGGGAAGAGGCCCATCGGTAAAGCCCCAGTACCCAAGCAGCACGGCAATGGCGAGCACGGCGTATCCAAGCCGCAGCCAAACGAGCAGGCGTTGAATCGCCAGCGTCTGTGCGCGAGCCTCGGCGACCAACGGGTCGCTGGATTCCGTCCATTCACGCCGGTACAGGCGCTTTTCTCCGCCTTTGCGTCCAAGCACGGGTGTCTCCCCTCTTAGGAGGCCGCCGCCGGCTTTGTCCAACGGCGGCCACAAGGATTAGTACGAAAGGCCGGGGTTGAAGAAGCCAACCAAAACGCCCACGAGCGCGACCACGACGAGCAGGCCCATTACCAGGGTCGGCGACATCTTGCGCTTGGTCATGAGCCACCAGCAGAACCACACGAACACGAAGTTGAGCAGCTTGGGATAGATCGAGTCGAGCGTGTCTTGCAGTACCAGGCTGCTGTCGGCCGAGAAGGGCACCACGAGCGCGGTGGTGATGTTGATCCAGGTTGCGGCCACGGCGCCAATGACCATGGTACCGACCATGACGATGGAGGAGCGAAGCGCCGCGGACTGCGGGCCGACCAGTGCCTCGACGGCGGAGCCGCCCAGCTCGTAGCCCTGGTCAAAGGCGAACTTCATGCCAAAGTACATGGCGACGTTCCACACCACGATGTAGAACAGCGGGCCAAGCACGTTGCCGCCGGTAGAAAGGCCCAGCGCGATGCCCAGCAAGATGGGGATGAAGGTGCCGACGATGATGGAGTCACCCAAGCCGGCAAGCGGGCCCATGAGGCCGGCGCGGATGCCGTTGATGGTGTCGTCGTCCAGGGGCTCGCCGTTGGCGCGTGCCTCCTCCAGGCCCACGGTAAGGCCTACGACCATAGTGCCGATCTGCGGCTCGGTGTTAAAGAACGTGCGGTACGTGGAAAGCGCCGCGACCTTCTCCTCGTCCGTGTCGTAGAGCTCGTCGACTACGGGCAGCATTGCCACCAGGTAACCAAAGGTCTGCATGTGCTCCTGAGAAAAGCACGTAAGGTTACCGTAGATCCAGCGAAGGAACGCGCTGTTGCGCGCCTTTTGCGAAACTTTTTTGAGGTCAGCCATTATATGTCCTCCTCTTCCTCGTCGTCAAACGATGCCGCGCCCTCCGCGATTGCGGGACGGGCCGTCTTGAGCTGCTCGACCTTGAAGTTGAGCAGGGCAAAGAACACGGCGATAAGAGCCGAGGCGATGAGGTTGCAGCCCATGACGGCGGCAAGCGTAAAGCCCAGGCCAAAGGTTACCCAGTCAAGCGGCTTTTGCACGACCTGCTTGCACAGGATGGCAACACCGACGGCGGGAAGCAGCGAACCAACGGTAAAGAGCGTCTTCATGGCAATGCCGTCCATGGGCAGGTAGTCCTTCATAAGGCCTACCATGGACTCGCCGGCCATGCAGATAACGACGGTGGGAATGAAGGAAAACGCGATGTGGCTGATCCAAGGAAGCACGAAGTCGACCATGGGGATGGTCTTCTTGATGCTGTCCCACTTGCCGGAGTCCATGGCCTTCCAGCCAATGCCCTGCCACACGAGGTTGAGGGTGGCGGTGCCATAGAACAGAACGGTGCCGAGCGTGCCGACGGCTGCGCCGAGCGAGGCGGCCAGGCCAGAGGCGGCCTCGGACGAGGGGTCAAGGCCCTGGGCACGAATGGCCAGGATGGCCAGGGGGATGCCGATGTAGGTTACCGCGCGCACGTCTGCCGACACGGTGCCGCCGGGCGTTACGAGTGCGATGTACACGAGCTGGATTGACGCGCCTACGATGATGCCGGTCTGGATGTCGCCCAAGATGAGGCCGACGATAAGGCCGCCGACCAGGGGACGACCGAGCGTGTAGTTACCAACGGTCGTGCCGCCCATGCCGGGCAACGATGCCAAGCAGGCGAAGAGTCCCAAAAGGACTGCCTGTACAATGCTGATTCCCATGGCTTCTCCTTACTTGAGGTTGAACTGCCCACGGAACTTGGGCCACTCGCCAATGGAGGCTTCCTTGATGAGCGCGAACTCAACGGTATAGCCGGCCTTGGTCATGTCTTCGAACGCCTGCGCCTCTTCGGCGGTAATGGACTGGTTGTTGCCCAGCTTTACCGTGTCGGGACGATCGTTGCACGGGCCCACGATTACGCGACGCACGTCGGAGGGCTTGAAGCCAAAGTCGACAAGGATGTGCTTCATGTCCAGGGGGTTCTTGGTGATGAGGAAGTAGCGGGTCTTGCTCGCCAGCACCTTGTCGGCGCTCTCCTTAAAGTGGTCCATGGTCCACACGAAGATCTTCTTGTCGGGCGCGGCACCCTTGTAGGCGGCCTTGAGCACGGGGTTGCTGGCGGCCACGTCGTTGACGGCGATGATGCCGTCGCAGGGGTACTCCAGACTCCAGCGCGTAACGGTTTGACCGTGAATCATGCGGTCGTCAATGCGTACGAATGAGATCATACTTCTTTCCTTCCTTCTCTTGTCCTGTCTTACAGGTCTTCCTCGTCGTCGTCGTCCAAGGCGAGCTCGACCATCCTCGCGCCCTCACGCGCCTCGTTCACCACGTTTTGGACAAACTCGTCACCTGCCAGACCATCCTCGATGCCCATAAGGGCGCTGATGGCCATGGGCAGACTCAAACCACCAAATGCGACGGTGTTTGCGAGAAGACCCTTTTGCGTAAGAACGTTGAGCGTGTTGGTAAGTGGAGACCCTCCAACGATGTCGCCCAGCACCACGACCGAGTCGCTAGCTTCGATGGGGGCGACGACGCGCTCAAGCTCGGCCACAAACGCATCGGCCGACACGCCGTCCTCCATCGAGTAGCTCAGCACAAAGTCCCTGTCGCCCAGCAACATGCGAATGACGCTGTGGACTCCAGGGGCCATCGTGCCGTGACTCACTAGTAACAAATACCTCATAGGCAACGCTCCCTCCTTGTCCGCCAGTTGTGGCAGACCCTTGTTGTGTGACAAACTAGGCCATTGAACTGGCATTTTACAGATTTGTCACAACTAACTGAACCTGTGATTATTATCCTTTCGCCATACGCGCTAAAATACCAAGCGTGTTACCAGTTTTTTTAGATTTGGGAGAACTTGGAGCCACCATGTCAACAGATCAGGGCATGCCATCGTTGCTTACCACGCAAGAGATATTGGACGCGATTCGCTACGTAAACGAAGGCGGCGAGGACGAGGACCTGTCGCAGATCGTCACCTATTCCAAGCACATGGTGTTTATTGCGGTAAACACGCATGTTTCCTCGCGCGAGATAGCCGAGCAGTACGAGGGGTTTGGGTCGTTTATTTCCATGGGCGACGTGGACGGACTGCTACGGTTCATTCGCACCAACATGCCGCTTATGGAGATTCGCACGTCCGAGGACCCGCTTTTACAGGGACGCACGGCCATTGCGTTTTTGGCCAGTACGTGCGCGCAGGCCGCACGCAACGGCGGGCTGCCGGTGTCGCGCTGCTATGCCATCACGCAGGACTACATAAAGCTGGCGAACGAGTCCGTGAATGAGGAGCTTGTTCATTTTTTGATGCTACCCATGATGCTGGAGTTAGCCAAGGCAGTGGCCACCGAGGCGCGGGCGTACTCGCACCCGATTTCGCACCACGCCATGATTTACGTGCGCAGCCACTTGGGCGAGGCGCTCGACGGCGACTCCGTGGCCGAGGCGTGCGGCGTAAGTCGCAAGACGCTGTGCACGCGATTTAAGCAAGAGACGGGCGAGACCTTTGCCTCGTACGTGCGTAGGCTGCGTGTGGAGCGCGTGCGCCGCCTGCTCGACACCACCGACCTGGAGATTTCGCAGATCGCCTACCACACGGGGTTCTCGTCACAGAGCCACCTGCAGACGGTGTTCAAACAGGCCACGGGCTTTACCCCGCGCGAATGGCGCCTGCGCGAGATCAACGAGATCTAGCTCGATTGGCCGATTGGGGCTAGGCCCCTTTCGGCCACTTTGGCCCGATTGGCCGATTGGGGCTAGGCCCCTCGGCACGTTCTAGGACAGCACGACCCTGATCTCCTGCTCAGAAAAGCCAAAGCGAACTGCCGCATCCCTCAGCGCTAGCGTCCCGTCGCTTACCAGCGCGGCGGCCACCTCGAGAAACCTCGCCCGTTCTTCGCTGCGGCCTTCCTTGCGGCCTTCCTTGCGGCCCACCTTTAGACCTTCCTTGCAGCCCTCCTTGAATCCCTCTTCTATGGCGCCCTGGCTGAGGTTGCACACGTTAATCACCCTTTCGTTGAGGCACTCCGACATCACTATACCGCATTCGCTTTCGAGATACGCTATCTTCTTCGAGGCAGGCATCCTTGTGGACAGGAGCACCTCTAGCATGCCCAGCGCGCCTTCCGAATGACCAGGGTTCTGGTCGTCCAGACAGGCCATGACCACCTCAAGCGTGTTGTAGTCCTGCAACTTGTATTCTGCCTCGCCCACAAGATGCTCGGGCCGCAGCCCGAACCTCGTTACCGTTCCCGCGTACTTGCGCGGTGGATGGGCACAGACCCAGATCGACACCACCTTACGCACCCGACCGTAATGGGATCCGGGAATCACGTCGTAGCCCTGTAGAGAAAGAAGCCTCCCACCATAGAACACGGCTCGTTTGAGAAGCGGATAGCCAGGGTAGAAGTCGTGCTGAGCCTCCACGTCCATCTCCATGCGGATGACATCGCCCTTGCCGTCCTCGCTACGGGGGACGGTCGCCTCAAAGCGCACGTCAAAGCCCACGACCCCCTCTGCCAGAGCCGCGTCTTCTTCCGAAAGCGCATCCACCATCCCCGGGACGGCCTCGTCACGACCGACCGGATCCTCGCCAACCCGCGGTTCGCCCACCAGGCACTCCCTCTCGATCTGCCCCGCGTCTATGTCGGAGAATTCCGCAAGCCAGTCGTGCATGATGCGCGACAGTATCTGCCTCTCGGAGAGGAGCCTCTTGCAGGCGACGTCGTAGTCGTCGGAGACCGCCCTCACACCGTTTGCGAGTGAAGTCGCAACGTTCACTTTAATCACCTTACCTCGTATGTTTGTTCGTTACGGCTATCATATACATACGTTTGTTCCTTTGCAAGAGCATATTTACGAATATTTGTACTCTTTGCTAAAGACGGGTCTTACTGAACCCGAGGATTGAGGCGATGCTTCCGCGTCCACACATACGCCCCCCTATGACGAATGGCGTCCTTGGTCGTAGCGCACAAAAAAGGTACACTGTCATACATATCGAAAAAGGGATGAGAAGGTCGCACGGTCTTTGCGCGCGGTCCTTCTCCACGTATGAGGGGGCGGGCTTGAAAAGAATGCGGAAGATACTGTTTGCTGCCATGGCCATGGTCGTACCCGTACTGCTTGTAGTGTGCGCGCCCGCCCTTGCCGAGTCGACAGGGCACTCCTCCTTGCAGGAGCTGGCCGACAAGCGCATTGGCGTGCAAACTGGCAGCACGTTTGACGCCATCACCAGGGAAAGTCTCCCCAACGCGAAGATCGAGTACTACAACACCTATGCCGACATGGTCGAGGCGCTCATGTCGAACAAGATCGACGGCTTTCCGGGTGACGAGCCGGTAATACAGATGATCCAAGCGGAGAATCCCCGCATCAAGATCGTCGACGAGCGCATGAACGAGTTCGAGTTCGGCGCCGTCTTCCCAAAGTCCAGCAAGGGAGAGGCGCTCAAAAAGGAATTAGACGAGTTCATCGCCCAGCTCAAAGGCTCCGGCGAGCTGGACAACATGACGAACAAGTGGACCCGAGGCTCCGAAGACGAGAAGACCATACCGGACTACCGGTCCCTCCCCGCCCCCAAGGGAACGCTCGTCATGGCATGCGAGGGCCAGTATCCGCCCATGAACTACTACCACAACAACGAGGCGGTGGGGATGGAGGTCGAGCTCGCCGCGCGATTCTGCGAAGACAAGGGCTACGGGCTTAAGATTGACGTCACGAACTTCGACGGCGTCCTTCCTGCTGTCCAGACGGGCAAGGCGGACTTCGCCATGTCGGGCATCACCATAACCGACGAGCGCAAGGAAAGCGTCGCCTTTTCCGATCCGTACTACGTCGGCGGGACGGTAATGGCGGTGCTCGGCGACGAGGCAGCTGGCGGCAGCGGCGGCTCGGGCTTTTTGGGAGGCATCGCCGAGAGCTTCGAGAAGACGTTCGTGCGTGAGAACCGCTGGCAGATGCTCTTGGAGGGCGTGGGGACCACGCTGGCGATCACGCTTCTTTCCATCATCTTGGGCACCGCCCTTGGGTTTGTCGTCTTCGTGCTGTGCCGCAACGGAGGCCGAATCGCAAACGGCATCACCGGCGCCTGCATGTGGCTGCTGCAAGGCATGCCCGGCGTCGTGCTGCTCATGATCTTGTACTATGTCGTATTCGGCAGCTTCTCCATAGGCGGCGTCGCGGTGTCGGTCGTCGCGTTTACCCTCACCTTTGGCACGAGCGTGTTCGGCCTGCTCAAGACTGGCGTCGGCGCGGTGGATGTCGGGCAGGGCGAGGCGGCGGCTGCCCTTGGCTACCACGAGCGCCAGACCTTTTACAAGATCATCTTGCCCCAAGCGCTGCCCCACGTCATCGGCCCGTTTAGGGGCGAGGTCGTCAACCTCATAAAGGCGACGTCCATCGTGGGCTACATTGCCGTGCAGGACCTCACCAAGATGGGCGACATCATACGCAGCCGCACCTACGAAGCGTTCTTCCCCCTCATAGCGATCACCATCATCTACTTTGCGCTGGAGGGCCTCCTCGGTCTTATCGTCAGCCGCATCCGAGTCTCCATCGACCCCAAGCGCCGCACCAAGGACGACATACTCAAGGGAGTGAAGACCGATGATTAGGATCGAGCATCTTCGCAAGGAGTACTCCAACGCCACCCCGCTCAAGGACGTAAACGCCACCATCAACGACGGCGACGTGATTTCGATCATCGGGCCGTCGGGCACGGGCAAAAGCACGTTGCTCCGATGCATCAACCAGCTTGACAAGCCCACTTCGGGCAGGGTCTGGCTCGACGACGTGGAGATCACCGACCCCGCATGCGACATCACCGAGGTCCGCAAGCGGATGGGCATGGTGTTCCAGTCCTTCAACCTGTTCGGACACCGCACGGTGATCGAAAACGTCATGCTGCCCCCAATCGAGCTGTTGGGCACGCCCAAACAGGACGCCTACGACAACGCCATGCACCTCTTGCGCATGGTCGGCCTCGCCGGCAAGGCCATGAACTACCCCGACGAGCTTTCGGGCGGACAAAAGCAGCGCATCGCCATCGCCCGCACGCTCGCCATGGACCCCGACGTCAGTCTCTTTGACGAGCCCACCAGCGCACTCGACCCCACCATGGTGGGCGAGGTGCAGGCCGTCATTGGCGAGCTGGCGACGACTGGCAAGACGCTGATGATCGTCACCCACGAAATGGCCTTCGCGCGAGCGATATGCACCAGGGTCTTCTACATGGACGAGGGCGGCATCTACGAGGACGGAGCGCCAGAGCAGGTGTTTGACAACCCCGTCCGCGAGAATACCAGGAGGTTCGTGCGCCGTCTTAAGGTGCTGGAAATCAGCATCCAAGGCAAGAACTACGACTTCCTTGGCATCGTGAGCGACATCGAGCGATACGGCATAAGAAACCAGATTCCGCCAACGCAGACGTACCACGTCCAGCTGGCGTTCGAAGAGCTCGTCCAACTCGTCGTGCCAAACCTTGACGATCCCAAGCTTTCGATCGTCGTCGAGTGGTCCGAAGCGCTACAGGCGGCCACCCTGACGATGCACTACAGCGGCGCTGCCCTAGACGTAACGGCTCGCGCCGACAAGCTCGTCAACAGCGTGCTGCGTGCCAGCGCGTCGCAGATCGAGTACTCCTGGGTCGAGGGCGCCGAGCTCCCCAACCAAATCGAAGTCACCATACGGTAGGGCAAGGGCACACTTCGAGAAGAGCCAGGTGGCCAAAAGGGGCTTAGCCCCAATGGCCAAAGGGGGCGAGACCCCTTTGGCCACTTTAGCTATTCGGCGAAATCGAGCCAGAGGTAATCCATCTCATAGTGGGTGGCGTCATCGTCGAACACCGCAAAGTACTTGATGTCGGCATACGTCGTCTGCTGCTTGTATATCTGACCGCTGCCGTATGCGATGATGTCGGCCTTGTTCTTCTTGTCCTTATACGTTGCGTTGAAGGCTATCCCATGGGTACACCATTCGTACTTTTTTGTGTTCCCTTTGAACCAGCAATAGTCTT